>NZ_JBHFKW010000017.1:0-107123 GCF_042879395.1 Photorhabdus sp. RM322S | reverse complement strand
CTTCGTTTTTGCCTGCGCTCAATGCGTGTTTCATTTTTCTGCGAAGTTATGTTTGTGAAACAATGAATAATTGACAGTATATGGAACACCATTTACATGGTAAATAGTCAGACTGTTGACAAACCTTGTTAAAAATAACGGTGTCCGTGTGATGGGTAAAAACTACGATGCAGAGGATGCAGAGGATGTAGGAGAAATCAATCTTCCCGGATATAACTTACTCCTTTGACGGGAGATAGGAGAGGGCAGTGGGCAATGACTGTTTCAGGGAACTGGCGTATTACATTCGAATTTATCGACGGTGATGCGTATATCGTTAACTATGAGGAGCATCACTAATGAAAATGTTCAACCCCCCTCATCCAGGCGAAATTATTGCTGATTCTTTGGAAGAGCTAGGCTTGGGAATTCGTGATCTTGCGCGGGCATTAAATGTTGCTCCGTCTACGGCTCAACGTTTAGTTTCGTGTAAAGTGGCAGTCACGCCAGAAATGGCGGTAAAGTTATCTAAAGTACTTGGTAGCTCTCCACGGTTGTGGTTGAAACTGCAAGAATCTTATAGCCTTGATAAAGCAGAAAAGACGGTTGATATTTCTAAATTGACCCCGTTATTTAAACCCCATTTGTCTCATATCTAATATTTAGACATATATATGAAGGGGTTATTACTTAATCGATGGTAGGTGCGTTCTTTATCGATATCGTTAACGCGATTGTGATTAAACTTTATTTACTGTTGCCAATATTCCCGGCAGTGCAGGGGTAAATTAGAGTACTGCACCAGCTATTTATTTGGTGCAGTATTGTGATTGTGTTCTGCTGTAATTCATAATTCAAATCTTCTACCACCGCTCAATTTTGTTACTAAATGTAATTAAGGCGATAACTATGATGATAGTAAGGGAAATATTTTTGCAGAATCTTTAACTTTATTAAAAGTATTATTTGGCATTTATCGCCAATTTTCGGAGTGTTTTGTCCAGATGTTCTGCCAAAGAATTCCCCTGTACACTAACGAGCATTAAGGATTGTGTGGCTCCTGTTTCCAGAAGAGGAATCGCTACTAGGCCGTGAGCAATTTTCGCTACACTGGCAGGTAGGATTGCTACACCAAGGTTAGCGGAAACAAAGCAAATCATATTGGCAATATTGGGCACTTCAAGAAAGTGTGACAGTGAAAAGCCAGTCTTTTCTGATAATGACTCTATTTGGCGTCGTAAAAAAGTTCCGTGACTGGCTGGTTGTAAAAGCAATCGTTCTTCTTGTAGTTCATGAAGTTTAATTCCTTTTGCAGAGGCTAGAAAGTGCCCCTCAGGTAGTAGCACATAAAGTGGTTCCATTCCTAAATAAAGAATCCTTAACCCTTTAACCGATTCATTACTTAAATCAGCTCTAAGTATTGCTGCATCAAGACGCCTTGAGCGTAAAGCAGTTAAATGTGTAAATGCATTACCCTCGCAGAGTTGCAATTCAAGCTTGGGACGTTCCTTCAGCAAAACAGATAAAGCAGAGGTTAAAACAGATGAAAAGATTGAACTGGCAGAATATCCGACACGCAAGACACCAATTTCTCCAACTTTTGCTTGTTTGGCTCTATTGATACTACGTTGGGCGGCGGCCAAAACATCCAGAGCTTCATCTAAAAAAACTTCACCTGCTTTTGTTAATTGGACACCATGAGTATTGCGGTGAAAAAGTTTCACATTCAAAGACGATTCAAGGGATTTAATACTTTGGCTGAGAGGGGGTTGCGTGATATGCAAGCGTTCCGCTGCACGTCGAAAATTCAAAGTTTCCGCTACAGCGACAAAATAACGTAATTGCTTAAGTTCCAACGCCTAACTCCTTTGATTATTCTGGCTTGAGAGTAAATTTATCTTGTTCTCGGTTTCACCCTTATTCTTACGTTTTGGCTATCACCGTGATTGAATATTAGACTTTCCGATTTTAAATGATCTCATATAGATTGTTCCCATCATTGATTTCATTTTATTCAATAAACTATGCGATTACTTCGACTTATCTCTTCATATTAAAATTATTTGTAATAAGGAGTATTAAAGTGAAAGATCAAGATTGGCATCCAGCGGACATCATCGCAGCATTGAAAAAACGGGGAACATCATTAGCGGCAGTTTCAAGAGAGGCTGGATTAGCATCATCTACTCTTGCTAATACCCTGCAACGCCGCTGGCCCAAAGGTCAGAAACTTATTGCTGCTGCTTTAGAGTGTGATCCCGCCGAGATATGGCCTTCAAGGTACGTAGATAAGTGGTTGTAAATTCTAATGGAGTAATTCATTGTTAAGAATGGAATCCAGAGGTTATTTGTGAATTCTTAAGGCATGTTGATAAGCCTGAGAACCACATAGAAATGCAGGTTGAGGAAGACAGTGCGATCTTTGTGAATAACCATGAATTATTACACTATCGCAGTAGTTTTATAGATCATTAACGACACTTAATGAGAATTTGGATAAAAGTGTAAGTTGTTAACGAGTATCTGGGTTTGCCGGATTGACACAGAGACTTATTTAATCTGTGATTACGTCTTTCAAGTGGTGGATTTTATCATGTTAACTCTAGAGTGGAGCAACTTTAGAGTTCTTTACATTCAAGATTGTGAAATAGGATGAGCAACGATGAAGCTTTTCAACGCTCTGGGGTTTCGTTGGGACCGGTCTGCGGTTCCTCTTATTGTTCCGATTCATTCTATTGAGCGGGTATGTTTCCGTTTTCACCGGATGCTAGCAGAATTCGTTTGGGATGCCAGTGTGCTTGAAGGTAATCCTTTTACTTTCCCAGAAGTGAAGACATTATTGGATGGTGTAACCGTCGGTGGTAGGAAGGTTTCCGACCAGGAACAAGTCCTGAATCTCGCAGAAAGTTCCAAGCGACTGTTATTTATGGTGAAAAAAGGTCAATTTGAGTTGACCAAAGCTACATTTACTGAACTTCATAGCATAGTTGCCCGCAACGAAGCCTTGGAATGGGGGCAGTTCCGTGGAGAAGGGCAAGAGGAGAATTACACTCCAGATGTCAGTTTGGGTGAGTATGGTCGGCATACTCCGTTACCTACTGTACCCGGCGCGCCAGAATTGAACCGTATTTTTCAAGAAGGTGTTGCCTTACTGGATGAGTGTCAGCCTTTCGAAAAGGGGGCCGCATTCTTCCTTTTCGGTGCGCTACAGCAATTCTTCTTTGACGGTAATAAACGTACTTCCCGTTTCATGATGAACGGTATTTTGATGTCAAATGGCATAGATGCTATCAGCGTGCCTGCGGCGAAAATACATGAGTTCAACGAAAAGATGGTGCGCTTCTACCTGAGCAAAGATGCTACTGAGATGATGATATTCCTTGTGGATTGTCACCCAGAAGCAGAGCAAATTCGTATGGTGAATACACGAAATTAGCGATCACAGCGCCTGGCCTGTTTGGGATAAGTTTCCCCTCTCAAACGGCTAAAGCCAACTTATCGATTTCGTTCTTACTTATTGACTAAGATGACCTAAAAAAATACGGCGCGACAGTTTACCCGCGCTATTCGGTTCCGCAATGATTATCAATTAGTCTCCGAGAAACCTCGTCATTCAGGACTAAAGCGTACGGTGAATATGATTAGTTAATCTATTAAGTATTATTTTGTTATTTCAGGCCATTAACCAATGGTTGAGAAAAATATAATAATTCAACCTATCGATTATTCATTTGGAATCTCATCACTCCCGCTTTCTACGAAATAGTTTTGAATGTAAATCCTAAAAAAATAACTCACTTTTTTATAAACAGAAAATATATTACGCCACCCTTAGTGATTTTTATTCTTTGCTTTACATTTAATACTTAGTAGATTAAGTTACATATTCATGTATTAATAAGAGTAGCCATAAAGATGTACATCCCCCCTAAATTCTGTGGTTCAAGCCTCATAATTTTAATTTTTACTCTTTATCGATAAAAATAATCTGAAATCAACTACCAAAAAATCAATTTAGCATTAACCTAAAGTTATCAGCCGATAACTTTTTTCTATTATCTTATTCATAAAAGAATAGTTAGTATTAAATTGCAGTAGAAATTCAGTTTAACCCGCAAGGGATAGATTTTATGGCATAGACTCCCGTGTGGGTAAAAAGGTCAATCCGATATAACCATCATTAGGAGAATAATATGAATCAAAATAACGATTCCTCACCAAACATGGATACCGTAGGTAATCCTATCAAGCAATATTGGCAACCGGACAGAGGTAGTCATTCTGATGATAATACTTCTATCGCCTCTACCAAAGGGGCAACTGCCATGTTATTACCAAATGGCAGAGCGATAGCTTGGGGAAATGACCCTAGTAGTCAAATCCCAACCGATATTGCCCAATTACAAGATATCGTTAGCCTAAGTGCAACAGATGATGCTTTCGCCGCTCTGCGGAAAAACCGTAGTGTGGTCGCCTGGGGAAATGAAAACGAAGGTAATGGTGGTCAAATACCTGATGAAATTGCCCAATTGACGGATATTGTCAGCCTGAAGGCAACAAGCTCTGCTTTCGTAGCCCTGAGGACAAACGGTAGCATAGTTGCCTGGGGAGATGAATTTTATGGCGGTAAAATACCTGATGAAATTGCCCAATTGCAGGATATTACCAGCCTGAGTTCAACAATACACGCATTTACTGCCCTACGGGCAAATCGCAGCGTGGTCGCTTGGGGAATTAAAGATTGGGGTGGTCAGGTCCCGCCAGAAATAGCTAAATTGCAAGATATTGTCAGTATCAGTGCAATAGTTTCTGCTTTCGCAGCCCTACGATCGGACCGCAGTGTCGTCGCCTGGGGGTTCAAGAACTCAGGTACTCAAATCCCACCAGAAATTGCTCAATTGCGGGATATTGTCAGTCTAAGTGCAACAAATTTTGCTTTTGCTGCCCTACGGGCAAATTACAGTGTGGTCGCTTGGGGTAACCCATCTTCGGGTAGCAGTATTCCGCCGGAAATTGCCCAATTACAAGATATTGTCAGTCTGTGTACAACATCGGGGGCTTTTGCAGCCCTACGGGCAAACCGCAGTGTGGTCGTTTGGGGAGGTAATGATATCACAACCCCACCAGAAGTTGCCGCATTGCAGGATATTGTCAGTATAAGTGCAACAGAAACCGCATTTGCAGCTCTGCGGATGGACGGTAGCGTAGTCGCTTGGGGATATGGCGATTATTCAGACAATGATCACGGCAACCAAGGCAATCAAGTCCCACCCGGGATAGCTCGATTACAAGATATCGTTAGCCTAAGTGCATCAAGAAACTCATTCACAGTATTAAGAGCCGATGGTCAGAGAGTGGGCTGGGGCTCGGCTGATGATAATAAATTGCATAATGAATATGACAATTAATTAATCCATTGAGCGAAGGTTTTACGGTACAGACTCCCTGTGAGTAAGGTAAATCCGATATAACCTTATTAGGAGAATAATATGAACCAAAATAACGAGTTCTCACCAAGCAACCTATTCCAGCAATCTGGGATTGGAATACATAGTAACTCTGACAACAAGATCTCCATCACCTCTACTGTCACCGCAACCGCCATGTTATTGCAAAATGGCAGGGTGATCGGCTGGGGGGCAAGCCTTGTACCGCCAGAAATTGCCAAATTACGGGATATCGTCAGCCTGAGTTCAACAGAGCATGCATTCGCTGCCCTGAGGGCAGACTGTAGCGTGGTAGCTTGGATGGGAGATAATTGGCATGATAGGGACTATGGCGGCAAAGTCCCACCAGAAATTGCCACATTACGGGATATTGTCAGCCTGAGCGCAACATATTCTGCATTCGCAGCCCTGCGAGCGGACGGTAGCGTGGTCTCTTGGGGAGATAGGGGCCCTACTGGTAGTGGCTTCTCATCCTTACAGGATATTGTCAGTTTGAGCGCAACATATTATACATTCGCAGCCCTTCGGGCGAACGGTAGCGTGTTCTCTTGGGGAAACACTACAGTCCCGCCAGACATTGCTAAATTAAAGGATATTATCAGCCTGAGTTCAATAGATGGTACTTTCATCGCCCGGCGGGCAAACCTCCGCATAGTCACCTGGGAAAGTGGACCTTCTATACCCCCTGAAATTGCAAGATTGCAAGATATTGTCAGCTTGAGTAAAACAACTGGTGCTTTCGCAGCCCTTCGGGCAGACCGTAGCGTGGTAGCCTGGGGTAATCGGGACAATGGCGGCCAAGTCCCACCAGAAATTGCCACATTACGGGATATTGTCAGACTAGTTAAAATATCTAATGCTTTCGTGGTCTTGCGGGCAGATCGCAGCGTAATCTCCTGGGGGAATAGTTCTGGGGGGAATGTAATTCCACCAGAAATTGCCGCATTAAAAGATATCGTCAGCCTATATTCAACAGGAAGTACGATTATAGCCCTACGGGCAGATCGCAGCATAGTCTCCTGGGGTAATATCAGTGTCCCACCCGAGATTGCTAAATTAAAGGATATTGTTAGCTTGAGTGCAGCATCTTATCTCGGTTTCGCAGCTCTGCGAGCGAATGGTAGTGTAGTTTCTTGGGGACTCAGAGGTTTTAATTTGCAAGTCCCACCTGGAATAGCCCGACTACAAGATATAATCAGCCTAAGTGCATCAAGAAATGCATTCGCAGTCTTACGGGCTAATGGTCAAAGATTAGCTTGGGATTATTGGGATCAGGATATAAATACAGTACACAGTGAATATGATGATTAATCCATTGTCATCATGAATTACTAAAAAACACTAAAACCAAGGCTGAGCCATAATACCTCGGTTCAGCCTATTGTTTATTCAATTTGAAATATTAGCTCTCCCGCTCTCTGTTATTACTAAAACCACTTTTCAAATAAATATTAAAAGACAATGAATTTATGAAATAATTTGGAATGTGAATCCTAAAAAAACTAAAATGGTTCACTTTTTTATAAACAGAATAGAACAGATATCACAGTAAACACTTTGGTGATTTTGATTTTTTGCTTTACAGTTAATACTTAGTAGATTAAGTTACATGCTTACGTATTAATAAAAGTAGCAATAAAGATGTACATCCCCCCTAAATTCTGTGGTTCAAACCTTATAATTTTAATTTTTACTCTTTATCGATAAAAATAATCTGAAATCAACTACCAAAAAATCAATTTAGCATTAACCTAAAGTTATCAGCCGATAACTTTTTTCTATTATATTATTCATCAAATGTTGGGGCTAAACACCTATTCTGTAAACACTGGCAGCGGAAGTTGATAAAGCAACTGATTAATTATAAAGAGGCTGGAAATATCTTTATCAGTGAAGCAGAAAAACAAGCATTAGGGGAGAAAGTAGCAAACCGTTGAATACAAATAGTACAGGAATGGAGATTCCATTCCTGATGATGGTGATTTAATAGGGTCTAACACTCAATTAAATCAGATGACAAACTCTCATTTATTTATCTAAATGAGATATATTAGTGCCGCTATCTTGTACATGATCATCAAAAATAATAATAAAACTGTTCTGCGAAGCAGAATATGATTTTTCAATACCTCGCTGTATTACTGAAAATATAAAACCATGCGTATCGGATAGATCCCACACCTTTACATCTTCAAAATCAAGATCTAAATATTCCTCTCTACCTTCCTCTCCACATTTATTAACCGAAACTTTAACCGGTTCAGTTGAGAGATTTTTAACATAAATCATAAATCCTCCACTATATCAATAATGAATATTTGCATTTAATTCAATGGAATACGAAAAAAAATTAAATTAAAAAAACTAGTGCGATAATAAAGTTTTTTAGACAGATGGTATCGAATATAAAGAATCTATCCGGCCGCCGTTATTGTAAACCCCGTTATCAGAAATAATCACGTAGCCATTTGATCTTATTGAATATAAAAATGTAACACTATCTTTGTGTGCTACTGCCATTAAAAAACCGCGCCCATCTGATCTATCCCATTGAGCCACCTCTCCTGTATTAATTTCAATATATTCGTCATTACCTTCTTCACTACTCCATTTACTAATTGCAACTTTAACCACTTTCTCTGAAAGATTTTTGACATAAATCATATTAAACTCTCCATTATATCAACGTAGATTTATTTAGCTCTAATTTAAAAACACCCTAATATGTACCATAATGAAATATAAGTATAGATAAAAAAACCAACAAAACTACTATTATTTGCGTGACCTCCATCAAGGTTTTATACTTCGAAAAGAAAATATTTAAAATTACATTCATTGAGTTAATAGAAACATTTACTATTTAAACTTAGTAATTCAATATTGCATTGATGTAAAGATAATAATTTTCATTAATATATTAATGAAAATTTCCTATCGTAGATTTATATCTATCCCCGTTTTAACCTTCGAGCATAACGTTGCGCTAATATCGCACACACCATCAACTGAATTTGATAAAAAGTTGCTTATTATGTGAATCTACCAACCATTTATATTTTCTGGGGATGTTTTTTAACGCTGGTGTTAATTTAGGAATAATTGTAATTATATTTTGTATTCCTTTGGAAATAATACATTGCCAATTAAACGGAATAATTAAAAGAAAGCTCTGTAGCAGAGCATCTTAATTATGGGATAAAACCAGATATCCGTATTTTTGGCAGTGTTGAGAAGCGAAAAGCCCGCTCTGACATGTTCTCAATCACGCATTACTATAATGTGTCCGTTCCGGTAACCAGCGTTCAATCAGGGCACGAGCATGTTCTGGATAGTGTTGGTGAATATGTCGGGCAATGCGCTGAACTTCCGGCAACATTCCCTGATCTCGCAACAAATCAGCAACCTCAAATTCGGCATTCCCCGTTTGGCGCGTTCCTAATAGCTCCCCGGGACCACGAATTTCCAGATCTTTCTGCGCGATAACAAAACCATCATTGCTATCTCTTAACACTTGCAGACGTATTCTGGCGGTACTGCTTAAGGGAGTTTTGTAAAGTAAAACACAATGAGAAGCGATAGCCCCACGGCCAACTCGTCCACGTAATTGATGAAGTTGCGCCAATCCAAGTCGTTCTGGATTATCAATAACCATCAAACTGGCATTCGGCACATCCACACCAACTTCGATAACCGTCGTGGCAACCAGAAGCTGTAGCTCTCCACGTTTGAAAGCCTCCATCACTTCCAGCTTTTCTGCGGCTTTCATTCGGCCATGTACCAACCCAACTTTTAATTCCGGTAAAGCAAGAGTGAGCTCTTCACTGGTGACTTGCGCAGCCTGAGCTTCCAGCACATCAGAATCTTCAATCAGCGTACAGACCCAATAGGCTTGTCTGTTTTCATCAAGACAGGCATTTCTGATCCGTTTGATCACCTCTTCACGGCGTGTATCCGGGATAGCAACCGTTGTGACCGGCGTTCTCCCCGGTGGCAGCTCATCAATAATAGAAGTATCGAGATCGGCATAAGCAGTCATCGCTAAGGTTCGGGGGATAGGTGTTGCGGTCATAATCAATTGATGTGGATGAAAACCCTGCTCACGCCCTTTTTCCCACAAAGCCAGACGTTGATGCACACCAAACCGATGTTGCTCATCAATAATCACCAGTGCCAGACCGGAAAACTTCACCTGTTCCTGAAACATGGCATGCGTACCAACAATCATGGCGACCTGCCCGCTGGCAATGGCTTCTTGTTGTTTCTGACGTGCTTTCCCCTTTTGCTTACCCGCCAGCCAGCCGATCTGAATACCCAAAGGTTCCAGCCATTGCCGGAATGTATTTGCATGCTGCTCTGCCAGCAATTCAGTCGGTGCCATTAGGGCAACCTGTTTGCCATGCGCAATGACCCGCAACGCAGCCAGCGCGGCAACCAGCGTTTTTCCCGAACCAACATCTCCCTGAATTAATCGCATCATCGGAACATCTTTTGCCAGATCTTGCTCAATTTCCGCTACAACCCGTTGCTGCGCGTTAGTTGGCGTAAATGGCAGACGATTAAAGAATTGCTGTTTTAACTCGTTTTCAGCCGGTAGCGACTGAGCGTGATGGCGTTGTGCGCCAGCTCTGACTTCTAACATACTCAAATGGTGAGCGAGAAGTTCTTCCAGAATGAGACGGCGATGCGCCGGATGTTTACCTGTTTCCAACTCTGCCAGCGCAATATCTGGTGGTGGGCGGTGCAGAGTATGCAAGGCTTGTGGCAGGCTGATCATGGAACGGCTTAGCTCTTCCGGCAGGAGTTCGTTAATCGCACAGGTATCAAGCAATGCCAGTGCCTGCTCAATCAGTTTACGCAGCGTCGCCTGACGAACACCTTCTGTTGTCGGGTAAATAGGGGTTAATGTCTCTTGGAGATGCACATTCCCGGCATAATTCTGAATCTTATACTCAGGATGGATAATTTCCGCGCCATGAATACCTTTTTTGATTTCACCGTAAGCAACAACCTGTTTCCCTTTTGCCAGATTGCTTTTCATTGCGGCGGTGAAGTTAAAAAAACGCAGTGTGAGCACACCGGTACCATCACTAATTTGGCAGGTCATCATCCGGCGGCGGCCAAAAATAACATTGGTATGGAGGATTTCGCCGGTGACTGTGGCATGGATACCCGGTAAAAGATCATTAATCGTATAAAGGCGGGTTTGGTCTTCATAACGAAGAGGGAAGTGCAGCAGCAGATCCTGCAAACTAATCAGCCCCATTTTTGCCAGTTTAGCTGCCTGACTTGCCCCGACGCCATGCAGGGAAGTCAAAGGGATGGCATCAAGCAGTTGGCCTTTCATACGATTTTTTTCTCCATTGATTGTGTGGCAGTCCATCATGTTTTACCGGGCAGGATCGGGCATGGTTTATCACCCATAATAATACAGACGGGTTTAACGTAATCAACGTAATCTTCCCCCTAATAACGGGTTGAAAATTATACTGATACACCGCGCTAACCTCCTGTAACAGTCAAGATCACATACTCTTATATATCAACTAAATTCAACAGCGTGATCTCATAGTGATAAAAAAATAATCAAAAAAAGGTGTTTAAATTCTACCTCTCATCTGTATAACCCTCTGTAGCCCCAGTGAACAACATGCCATTTGGGCAAATTAATGGTGTGTATTTTATCCCCGGGTTTTGTCTGTTCTTGGTTTGTGTCTCGGAATTGAGGGCGGGTTTGTCAGGGGATAATAGCTGGGTTGTGCTATCAATATATTTGGGAGAAATAATCATGGGCCAAAGAAAATATCTGACGCAGTCAGAAGTGGAAAGCCTGTTGGAAATGGCGAAAGTCGGCGCTAATCCAGAGCGGAACTACTGTTTGGTGTACATGAGTTTTATCCACGGCTTTCGCGTCAGCGAAGCCAGACATCTACGGTTATCTGATATGGAATTGAAAGAGCGATGCCTGTATATCCGGCGGCTAAAAGGAGGATTTTGCACTAACCATCCTCTGTTGCTCCGTGAAGTTCGGGCGATTAAGGCATGGCTCAAAGTGCGCAAAACTTTCTTGGGGGCAGAGAGTGATTGGTTGTTCTTGTCACGTTCTGGGAAGCCGCTTACGCGTCAGCGGATTTACCAGATTATTAGTCGATTAGGGCAATTGGCGAATATTGCTGTCGTTTCGCATCCGCATATGTTGCGCCATGCCTGTGGTTTTGCCCTTGCAGACCGGGGAGTGGATACCCGGCTGATACAAGATTACCTTGGACATAAAAACATTCGTCACACTGTGCGTTATACAGCGAGTAATGCTGAACGTTTTCAAGGAGTTTGGGATGTGAAAGGTAAGCGTTGATCGTTACATTTAGGACCATTTTGACAATCAAGATAGACTTGCCATAGAACTATACTGAAAATTTTCTAATAAAAAAAGATACAGAATTGTATATCTTTGTAAAGCATTATGTATCTACCTCGGCCGAACAAAAATAACTCAATTTGTCTACTTTTAACACACGAAACTCCCAATCTCTCAGGCCCCTTGCTTGAAATTGTTGATCTTATTTTTCGGACTCAACAATAAAATATCCTTAAATTTTGATGATTGTCGTTAAGTTGTTTCGGTAATGCTGTATTTTCATCCTAAAATACCAAAGTTTATCTCAATTGTCAAAATGGTCCTAAGTGACAAATTTATGTACAGCTAAGTGTTGCTGTTTATCAGCAAATAGTATGTAAAGTTAAGTCTGATTTTTGATCTATAGTTAAGCGAGATTAATGAAATGAGAAAGATATTAAAGATAAGCGTCGTGGCGGCGTTGGTTTTAGGGGTAGTTTCGTCTGCTTCGGCAGAGGGGCAGGTGAAGAAGAATACCGAGGTAACGATTACAGGTTCGGTCGTGGCTGCGACGTGTGATGTAACTAGCCCCAATGCAAACGGGAAAGTGGATTTGGGGAACGCTTCGGCAGGTGCATTTGAAGCTGGCACTTTTAACGATCAAACAAGCATCGCATCGTATGTTGGTACGGCTCCTAGATTAATTACTGTCTCTCTTATTAACTGTGATGATCAGAATACTGATGCAAACAAAATTCAACTGCGGGTATCAGGAAAAACATTGGATGGATCGAATAACACCATCTTTAATGACAGTGAAAAAGGTAAGAATGTAGGTGCAATACTAACTTATGAGAATGGCACTAAAAAGGAAGTTGTCCCAAACAATGGCTATGTCCCTCTGAAAGGCGATACTGCGGCTGGTACAGGTGCCAAAGGTAAAGACTTTGATGGTTATTCTGTAACATTCTCTGCGTATATGGCATCAACAGTCCTTAAGCCAGGATCAGGTCAGGCTATTAACGCACCTATTACCTTCTCCTATGCATATAACTAAGTTTATGTTGTTTCAGCCTGAGGGATGCTTCCTCAGGCTCTTTCGATAAAGAATCTTAGATGATTGATGATGCCTTTTATTAGGCAACTACTGGCTGGTTGAGCCAAGATATGAGAAACAAAAGATGATCAGTAAACTCCGACTTCCTAACATCATAGTAAAAAGTCTTGTATTTGCCGCGTTTTTGTTCGCGTCACAGAGTCAGGCTGAAGGCGGATTTGGCATCAATGCTACACGCATTATTTTTTTACAGGATAAAGCTGAAGCAACAGTCTCGGTGCGTAATACGACAATTAATATCCCTTACTTGGTGACGGCTAAAATCAGCTCCACCGTTGATGGTAAGGGTAAAACACCATTTTATGTCTCGCCTCCTTTATTCCGTCTGGACCCTCAAGGGACCAATACGTTGCGCATCCTGGGTGATACCCGCCAGTTGCAGACTGACCGGGAGAGTGTCTTTTATTTTAATGCTTCTGCCATTCCCGGTAGTAATGCTCCGGGCCAGCGCTTTGAAAGCGCTAAGATTTCGGGTGGGCTGGTCTATGCCATCGGCAATACCATCAAATTATTTTATCGGCCAACGGGATTGGTGGGTACACCAGCGCTGGCATACAAAGCGCTGCGCTTTACCCATGCTCCCGGGGGCGTTCAAGTCAGCAACAATTCGCCTTATCACATCAGTTTTACGCAGATCAAAGTTGATGGGATTCCCGTGACGTTTTCCGCGAATCATCCACAAATGCTGGCACCTTTCAGTACCCACGTTTATCCCGCTCAGAATAGTCAGAATAAAAAGAAAGTGGAATGGGCGGTGATCAACGATCTCGGTGGAGGAGATAACTTCAATGGCACAATCCAATAAAACCGGTATCTCAATGGTCCTGTATGTACGCAGGTACCTGAGTTACATCGGTATGGCGGGGGTTTTGTGGCTTTTTTCTGGTCCTTTGTGGGCGAAGAATTCTGTCAATGCCAAGTTTAAGGCCACAATTACCCAAGGGACGTGTGATATCTCTGTGAGCGACAGTAATATCGAACTAGGTACAGTGCAATTTAAAGACATAGTATCAGGCAAAATCAACAAGGAAGCCCATCTGATGCTGGAAAATTGCACTGCGGTGGTCAATAAAGACAGTATTACTCCCACGATTACCGTTACTGGCGATCACGTTGATACGGATGAAACACTGTTTCGTAATCGTGATAAAGAAAACATAGCGGCAATGGGCGTTACTGTGCAATTGAAGACGCTCAATGGTGGGGAGTGGTCCCCGGATTTGAAGAACGGTGCCCCATTTCACTTGGCTAATAAAGGCACAATCATAAATGACCGTGCTCCTTCTGTTTCTGTGCCGGTCAAGTTTTCACTGATGTGTGTTCAAGTCGCCGGTAAACCGGTAGCTGATTGCAAAAAGACAGGCAAAATCAGCGCAACGATGACATTCACGTTTGATTATCGCTGATGTTATCGGGCATTGCAGTGCGATATCCGTTAACAGAAGAGTCATAGAATTAATTTGAGGCAAGTACGATGTTTGGGACAGTGACAGGACAAGAAAAAAATAGGCTGAATGATCGGTTGGCCTGTCTGACCAAGGGCAGATATGCGGTAATGCGCTACTTTTGCTGTTCTATATTGGTTCTATTGTTTCTGGCGGGCAGTGGGGCGGCTGAGGGACATTATCCCACAGACACGAGTGGAGTGAATCTGGAGCTTAATGCTTGGGTTATTCCAGAGCCTTGTGATATGGAGATAAGCGGCGGAGGTACGCTGGATTTTGGTTCGTTGTCGGCAGCGAGCTTTGCAAAGCCAGGGGATATATTAAGCCCTCATAAGCTTCAATTGAAGTTGACTAATTGTGGCTATCCGAATCCCGATGCTGAGAATAATCCCGATATAGCGGTGGAAGGTACTACCATCAACAGCGAACACAACATGTTCCGTGATTCTGATGGTTCTGATAGTTCTGAGGGATTTGGATTTGTTCTCATGTATTCAGCCTTGTCGGGTGGTGGTGGAGACGAGATTGATTGGGATAACTTAATATCCACTAAAAAGTCTACATCGCTAGACGATCTTGAGATTGAAATTGAAGACCAGCAGGCGGAAGTTCCTATAGTGGTAGCGATCGCTAGGAAGCGGCAGGGTGATGGTGATGTTATTCGACCTGGTCAATTACATGCGAGTGTCACTTTTACATTTACCTATCGGTGAGGGTGAAGGCGATTTGTCATGGAGGATACAAAGTGGGAAACGAGTGATAAGAGGAGTTGGATGAAAATGAATAATAAAAAACTTATGAACAGTTGTTTCATAGGATATCGCAATGGGACAAAGTATTTGTTACTCGCCATGATGATGGTCGGGTTGAGTGTCAATCTGGTTCTGCCGGTGCAAGCTGTCCCTCAACCTCAAGACAAAACTGCTCATTTTGCATTGGACGGTTTTGTGTTGTCCCCAACTTGTATGCTGTCAGTGAATGGCATGTCCGGTGGCAGATATTCTATAAACTACGAAAAACCTTACAAGGCCAGTCAGCTCAAGGATGGTATATCTCTGGAAGAAACGAGAAGAACGTTAAAATTCACTCTGTCGGGTTGTAATTCGGTTGTTAAAGAGGACGGTTCTCAAATTAGAAAGCAACCGACTCTGTTCGTATGGGGTGGTAAGGACACTGATAGTAACAATCCTTACCTTTTCTGGGATGAAATTTCTAGCGCTAAGTGGGTGGGATTTTTGCTGAAAAAAGAGGGGGGAGTTAACCCGGGATTAGTAGAGGTGAAGTCTGTAGAGGACCCGGTACGCTTCAACTTTGAACCAAACCTTGCTAAGAACGATGGTCAATCCATGACATTTTCGGTGGTTATGGCCGGTGATAAAGGACATAGAATGATCGGAGGATCACTAACTGCCTCTATCCATTTTGAGTTTGAGTATTCGTGATAACTAAATTCAGGTACGCCTGATAAATGTTGCCAGAAGTGAAGTGGAAAGTATGGATATAAAAACGGTGAATATAAAAGCGTGGATAATGGGATTATTGGGGTTATGGGCAATGATGGCGTTACCCGCTCATGCCGGTCTGATGCTAGGACAGACACGGCTGGTTTATCATCAAAGTAACAAAGTACAAAGTATCTCGTTGCAGAATTCGGGTGATGGAGCGTATCTGATACAAGCGGCAGTGACCTCATGGGATGATACCAAGACTCGGTCATCGGCGTTTACTGTGCTGCCCCCCTTATTTCGTTTAGAGGGTAACAGTACGAATGTGATGCGTGTTATCCGTACCGGTGGTGATTTCCCGGCGGATCGTGAGTCACTGTTTCGTCTTCGCATCAATGCGATTCCTGCGGGGGTAGCTCCCCGTGAGCCTGATGGGCAACAGGATAAGGTTGATGCATCCTTGTCTATCTCGCTAGGTATGAACATTAAATTTATTTACCGGCCAGATAATCTACCGATGACACCGGAACAGGCGTATTCCCGGCTGACGTTTACGCGAACCAGCAATACCGTCGTGGTGGTTAATCCGACGCCGTATTACCAAACGTTTTCCTGGCTGAACCTGGCTGGTGAAAGCATAAACTTGAATAAAGCGCCATCCATGTTAGCGCCTTTTGGTCAGGTGACTTATTCCCTGACAGGCTTGGCAGGTAAAACGGCTGGTAAGGTGACGTGGGCGGTGATGACCGATTTCGGGGGAGAAAGTAAGCCGCAGAACGGTGTATTGCAGAGCCACTAAGCAATGTTTTGGACCGAGTAATATTTTTGGGATGAAGAAATACTACATGGCATGAATGGGATATTTCAATGAAACAGATATATACAGCTGTGTTGTGTACTTTGTTAATGATCTTGCCTGTATCGCAACTGAAGGCCGAGCCGCAGGGGATGTTTATAGATGATCCGCGTGTGATCTACCTTGGGTCATCCAGCAACGGTGCCATGTCGACTTTCAGTAATAACAGTGACGACAACTACCTTATTCAGTCAATGGTACGGGAAATGGACCCAAAGAGCGGTTTACCGACAGCGGTTAATGCACCGTTTATCGTTATTCCTCCTTTGGGCAGGGTGAATGCGCACGGTAGTCAAGTACTGAAAATCCTTCGCACGGGTGGGGACTTTCCAAAAGATCGTGAGTCGGTGTTCTTCCTGAATGTGCGTCTGTTGCCTTCCGAGAAGGAACATTCTGCGCCAAATAACCTTGTTCAGATGAAAGTGGTCATGACTCTGGCGGTGAAGTTGTTCTATCGCCCGAAAGGATTACCAAAAGAGGGGGTTGCTGGTGCAGTGAAGCAGTTACAGGTATCGGTCAAGGAAGATACTGTGACTCTAACGAATCCGTCGCCGTTCTGGATAACGTTGCAGACTTTGAAGGTGAATTCGTTTGCTGTGCCTGCTGGGCGTTTGTTCAGTATGGTGCCACCATTGAGTCAGCAGAGCTGGCCGCTGCCATCGGGTAAAGCACTACCGGGTAGTCATGTCACCGTATTGTGGCGAGCTATCGATGAATTTGGTTTAAATACTGGTGAAGAGAGCAGATCCGTTGTTGTCTCTGGCAGCAACTAGCTAATAGTAAGTGGCGTTGCAGATATCAACAGAAGATATGTGAACAATGGATCTATTATTAAATATAGAGATGGCAATTAAGAATGAAAGTATTAATTCCGGCAATAAGCCGTCGTTCAGAACGTCCGTCTATTTGTCGTATAAATCCAGGTATTTCCACCGCTATGTCCTTGTCAAAATGCGGAATAGGATCGTGCCTTTCTCCGGTTTTTTGCCGGATGATGCTGGTATTGTTGGCGGGTTGGCATACTCAGGTAACAGCGCGTGACTATTTTGATCCTGCTTTATTGGAGTTTGGTCAAAGTTCAGGGCAAGCGGTGGATTTATCACAGTTTGAAACTGCTGGTGGTCAGGCACCGGGAACTTACCGAGTTGACATCTACATTAATGGTACTTTCTTTGATTCACGTGATGTTACGTTCCAGCATAATGGTACTGGTAGTAACGAGCTGGTTCCCGTACTTACCCCGAATTTATTGGAGGCGGCGGGTGTCAATGTCAGTAGTATACCGGCATTAAAAGCGTTGCCGGCGGATAAGCCAATGGGTAGTCCATTAAGCAAATTCATTCCTCAGGCCACGGCTCATCTGGATTTTTCTCAGATGACGTTGGGCTTGAGTGTTCCCCAGATAGCGATGAAACCTTTGGAGAATGGTCTGGTTGATCCAAAGTTGTGGCAAGAGGGGATTCCGGCTTTTTTATTGAATTACAATATTAATGGCAATCAGAACCGACGCTCACAATCTGGCAATAAACAGACGAATCAGAGTCTGTTCGGTAGCTTTAATTCTGGGTTGAATTTGGGAGCCTGGCGTCTTCGTAATTCTGCCACCTATTCTTATAGTTCTCAGACTTATAATTGGTATGACTCATTTAATGGTGCAGTGAAGAAAACGACTCAATCCCAGCAAAGGTGGAACTTCTTACAAACCTATTTGCAGCGTGATGTAGTCGCGTTACGCAGTGATTTGACGATAGGGGATACCTCGACTGGCAACGTGGCGAGTCAGGTATTTGATGGTTTTCCTTATCGGGGTATTGGACTTGCCACCAGTGACTCCATGATGCCCGGTAGGCAGAGTGGTTTTGCACCGATTATCAGCGGGATAGCTAAATCCAATGCACAGATTACGGTGACACAAAATGGCAGCGTGATTTACCAAACCAACGTCGCGCCAGGCCCATTTCGTATTACCGATCTGGTGGGTAGCAGTACCAGCGGCGATTTACAGGTAACGATAACCGAGGCAGATGGTACTCATCATGGGTTCAGTCAAGCTTATTCTAGTTTGCCTATGATGCTGCGGCAGGGGCAATTTAAGTATGAAGTGGCGGCCGGGCGCTATCATTCGGGGGGATACAACAATCGTAAGCCGGTGTTTGGCATGGCCTCGATGATTTACGGTCTGCCTGGCGACGTCACACTATACGGTGGTGGTTTGGTGGCGCAATCGTACCAGTCTGCGGCGCTGGGGGCTGGGTTTTCCCTTGGTATGATGGGGGCGTTATCTGCGGATGTCACGACGGCTCGAACCCGGTTGCAAAATGCGACTAACTTCCTGCGCGGGGAATCTTACCGTGCTAAATATTCGAAAAGTATGTTGACCACTGGCACGACAGTGGATTTAACCGCGTACCGCTATTCCACCCGTAATTATTTGAGTTTTTCGGATGCGAATACCCAAGGCTACAGTGTTTGGGGAGAACTCCCCTCTTGGATGTCTGAACGGCGGCGTAGCAGTTGGCAAACGAGACTAAGCCAATCATTGCCCGGTAATTATTCCTTGTGGCTCAGTGGTCGGCGGGATAACTACTGGGGCAGCTCTAAAACCAATACCACACTGTCGATGGGGTTGAATGGTTCTTTCTACCGTGTGGGTTGGGGGCTTAATTACAGCATTGATCGCATGCGAGGTAATGGTGATTGGCCTGAGAACCGGCAAATTTCGTTGAACGTGAACGTTCCTCTGAGCTTGTTTGGCTCCTATGCGGCTCTGAATAATGCGTATGCTAATTATAATTTTTTCCGTGATAGTTCCGGACGTAGCAATAGCCAGCTAGGGTTGGGTGGTTCAGTACTGAATGACAATAGTCTGTCCTGGAGCGTATCACAAAGCCAGGCTAATCAAGGGCAGGGAAACAGTGGATCCGTGTCGATGGGATACAATGGCTCTTTCGGGCAGGCGAACTTGGGATACAACTACGATTCACAGGGGGGGCGTAGTGTGAACTATGGGTTTAACGGAGGACTGATTGCTCATCAGCATGGTGTCACCTTGGCATCGCGTATTGGCGATGCTGCTGTGTTAGTGCGAACAGCGGGGGTTGAAGGTGTGAGTGTGATGAACTCCGACTCGGTTACTACTGATCGCTGGGGGTATGCGGTTATGCCATATGTCAGGACGTACAGCCGTAACAGTATCAGCTTAGACCCGTCATCGCTGCCTGAAGGGGCGAATATGGAGCAAGGCAGCAAGAACGTATTCCCGACGAAGGGGGCTGTTGTGGTCGTGGATTACCCCGTACGTATTGGGCAGCAATTGCTGATGAATCTAACCTATCACGGTAAACCTGTACCGTTTGGGGCAATGGCGGGGCTGAAAGGGGAGGCAGATACAAATCTGGCGGCGATAGTGGGAGATGGTGGGCAAGTGTACCTGAGTGGTATGCCGTCTAAGGGGGTACTGAAAGTGAAGTGGAGTAATACACCGGATAGCCAGTGCGAGGTGACATTTAACCTGGGAGCACCTCCGGTAAAGAAGAAAGGCGATAAGAGCTGGAGTCCAATGAGGCAACTGAACGAAACCTGTCGTTAAAAAGGGATGCTGTATGGTGACAATCTGTACGGGCAATCCAATGCAGAACATAATAACCAAAAGAAGAGGGATCCCTGAGAGGTGGATGTATTCCGGCTGAGACGGGGTGATGGCAACGAATGAGAAGTTCTAACAGGACAATTGGGGAGTAATCCTTGGTTGGGTATCGCATGAATATGAATAAAATGTTTATTAACAGGATGATGCAGGCTATTGGTCGGATGGTAGCTTATTGTTGCCAGTGGCCGACATGGGCAGGAGTGATATGCCTATCTGCGGGTATCTTTTCTTCCTCCTCGGTACTTGCTACACAAGTAGAATATTGGAACGCAGCGGCAGTCAGTGATGCGCTTGGGCCTAGGCAAGCAGTGCCGTGGAATCGTTCTGTCATCACCTATCCAGCAGCGGGGAAAGCAAACTTGGGCGCAAATATTGTGTTTCCCAATGTATCATCAATGTTGTGGCAGGGAGATGACCCCAAAATGACGATGGAAAACGCTAAGTTTCGGCTCGTATCTAAGGGGAAAATCTTTGACGCTTTGCAAGTTAGCTCGGGTACATACAACTGTAAAATTAAAGCTAGCTTTAAGGATAATCGTCCGGGAACAGCGGAAAAGCGCTTTTCGCTGGATATGATGAATAATGCGGGTCTTAATCAAACTGAATACGAATCTCTTGAGGTAAACAATGGCGATACCAAGGTTGATGAAGATGTAAAAAATGCGGCACTGCAAGATTTCAAATTCGATGTTTCTTGTAGTGGGGACAACTTTTCATGGCAGCGACATCCCGACCAGAAGATCAAATTCGACACGAGCCCTAATGGTGATCTTATAGGATTTCAGGTTAAGACCTCAAGTGAGAACGATTTTGTGGTTTGGCAACGACCACTAGGTAGTCTCCCTGAGATCAAAGACCCTACAATAATATTGCAGCCTCCAAATTGTTATATTCCGATTGCTTATGGCAGAAAATTTAGCTTTGGTGAGGTTCTGCAAATAGACGGATACCAGAAAGGCAGTCAGCGCAAACTCAAGGACATGAACTTTTCTATGCAAGTTATCTGCCTTGTCACCGAAGAAGAAAATACAGGTGGCACTGTAATTGTGGTGGCATCTTCCCAGAATATAATGCCAGGTACTCAGAATCAAATGTTGCAGGTGATACATAATACAGAGGCTGATAGTAAAGAGACTGATCATAAAGCGTTGGGGGTAAAGCTTGAGCTGTCTAGCGTAAACGTCGAAGGACCTTTTGAGAGTACTCCGGTTAGTTTCAGTGCTGATATTGATCCTAAATTTAGTTGTACGGGGGATAATGTTGTTGTGGGTAAAAATAAAACAACTAAGTCAATGAATAAGCAAATAACATTTGCCAACGGTAGCAGTGATGCAGACACTGGTGGTTTTGTGTGCCTTCAAGTGGATAACCCTTCTTTTTCGACTACACCATCTGAAAAACCTAAACAACAGAGTACGAAGTTTTACCTCCATTTCACTGGAAGCCTCTGGCAAATCCAGAAATTGGAGCCTTCGAATTATGGTTATTTCCAGACGAGTTTTGACATGACGTTGGTAAGGCCATAGCGCGCCTGCGGCGAACGTTATTTTTACACAAATCATTAAATAGGGTGGGCGGATTAGCCTATAGGTATTTCATTTCAGATAAATCACAGTATTTCATTTCTCATGTGGTAACAGGTAGACCAGTTAGTCACCGGGGGAGAGTAAAATGACAATCAATGTTAATGATTCAATGCTGCTTCAGATAAGCGGTAGCCAGACCGATTTGCTTGGAAGTCAGAAGACTATTACGGGTAAACAAAGTAATCATGGGGATTTTCGTCTGCCTGCCTGCTTGTCTCATTTGAATGATACACCGTTGTACATGGCGGTCGCGTATTGGGGATTATTGAAGGGGCGCGGATTTACCAAAAGTGAAATCAGCCAGGTGTTCCGAGTGACAGAACGCCGGGCAACAGATGTGATGAATTATATCTACAATGAGAGACGTGATGTGATTGCCTGTGAAAAAGTCTTCTTCCGTGAGAAGCAGGGAAGTCGCCGGCTGATGCTGATTGTTACGGCAGTCGTTGAACCTATGCCCCAGAAGGGTCAGGCACCGGTAACGAAAACGGTGAAGTCGACGCGCTCCCGGACATCATCACAAGCTAATCACATACGCACTTGGTTTTTGCAGCGGGCTTGTGGTCCGTTTATCTCCTGAGTCGTATCACACATGTGGCTGTCTGGTGGGTCATGATGGAAGATGAGTTTTTATCGATTCTGTGTGTGATGCCTTATGGGATGCTGATAAGCCGGGTGGTACTGGTTATCAGTATTGCATTGCTGACTGTCTGTGGGTTCTTATTGGGCAACAAAATTCGCTACTCGCTGTATCCCCGTATGCTGTTAGCGTATTGGTGCCGAACATGGATCTTGCCACTGTTGTTTATCGCTATCGGGTTAGTATTGATGTTTGGTGTGGGTGAAGAGGGTTGGTTAGACCGCATACTGGATGAGGTTGATTCAGCATTGATTGGTCTGTTCTTTGATAACCGGGATGACGTGCTGCTGGTGCCGTCATTGCCGGTAGTGTCTTGTGGGTCGGCGGTGAATAGCGCTGTTGGCTGTTCACCTGCTGATTTGTACGGGCTATCCGGTTTAGTTTCTGTTACGGCTGACTCGCATCACATCCGGCATAATTCGGATTTTGCGCATAATATTCGCTAACTGAATACGGTCTTTGGTGGTCAGCCGGATAAAAGCGCAGTAAACACGACCATCTTTCTCTTCTGTATTCATACCTTGAATACTGGAATTGGCTGCGTTAATGGCGGCAGTCAGATTTGCCAAAGCCCCCTGGTGGTTAAACATATCCACTTTTATTTCGGCGGTGAAATCGTTATTGATCTCTTTATCCCATTCAACGGCCATAAATTTTTCGGGTTCTTTCTGATAGCCGCGAATATTACGGCAGGATTCATGGTGGATAACCAACCCTTTGCCGGGGCTGATATGGGCGATAATCGGGTCACCGGGGATGGGTCGGCAACATTTGGCAAACGTAATAAGCACACCGTCAGCGCCTTTGATGGGCAATTTACGTGCTCCGCTGTTATGGCTACGGGTACTTGCGGTATTTTCCTGTTCGCTTAACAGGTTGCGGGCGACGACGATACTCATGGTATTGCCAAGCCCGATTTCAGCCAGTAGATCATCTATTGTTGAGAGTTTCATTCTCGTCAACTCTTTATTGATATTTTCCTGTGGAATATCAAGCAGTTTTTTCCCATTACCTAACGCGTGATTTAACAGGCGGCGGCCCAGCCCAATGGAGTCTTCCCGCTTAAGATTTTTCAGCAACTGACGGATTTTAGCGCGGGCTTTTGAACTGACGACAAAGTTCAGCCAGGCAGCATTTGGACGAGCGCCCGGTGCGGTGATAATTTCAACGGTTTGGCCGCTGGTCAGCGATTGAGACAATGGATATGGCTGACGATCCACTCGCGAACCCACGCAGGCGTGACCAATATCGGTGTGTACGGCATAAGCAAAGTCAACTGGGGTGGCACCGGCGGGTAATTCCACAATGCGCCCTTTCGGGGTAAAAACGTAAATCTCATCAGGAAACAGATCAGATTTAACGCTTTCGATAAATTCAAAAGAGCTGCCGGCACTTTGCTGTAGCTCCAACAAACTTTGCATCCAGCGCTGAGCACGAACTTGCGCGGCTGTACCGGATTCACCTTGTTCTTTGTAAGCCCAGTGTGCTGCGACGCCCATTTCAGCCATTTGATCCATATCTTCGGTGCGGATCTGGACTTCAACGGGCACGCCGTGCGGGCCAATCAGGGATGTGTGCAAAGATTGATAGCCGTTGGCCTTGGGGATGGCAATGTAATCTTTTACTCTGCCCGGGCGGGGTTTATACAGGCTGTGCATCTGCCCCAAAACCCGATAGCAGATATCAACATTATTAACGATGACCCGAAATGCATAGATATCCATAATAGAATGGAAACGTTGCTCTTTGAGGTGCATTTTCCGGTAGATAGAATAGAGATGTTTTTCCCTGCCACTGACTTTGCACTCAATACTGGCTTCGGCCAGCCGGCCTGCAATTTCAGAAAGAATTTTCTGGATCATCTCCTTACGGTTACCTCGGGCCGCTTTTACCACTTCTTTGATAACCCGGTAGCGGTTAGGGTGAAGGGCTTCAAACCCTAGCTCTTCTAACTCCGTTTTCAGATGATGGATACCCAAACGATGGGCTAAGGGACTGTAGATCTCTAACGTTTCCCGGGCGATACGGCGGCGCTTATCTGGGCGTAACGCGCCGAGCGTGCGCATATTGTGGGTACGGTCTGCCAGTTTGATCAAAATGACGCGGATATCCTGCACCATTGCCATGACCATTTTGCGGAAATTTTCCGCTTGTGCCTCTTTTTTATCGCGGAAATTCAGCTTATCAAGTTTGGAAACTCCCTCAACCAACCCAGCGACCACAGGGCCAAAAGGTTGTGCGATATCCTGAAAGGTGGCGGGTGTGTCTTCAATAACATCATGCAACAAAGCGGCCATCAGTGTCTCATGGTCGAGACGCATCTCGGCCAGAATACAGGCAACCGCGACAGGGTGCGTAATGTAGGGTTCACCACTGGTACGGGTTTGCCCTTCATGGGCATCCCGTGCAACAGAATAAGCCTGCTTGAGGAGTTCAATCTGACTCCCAGGCAGGTATTTTTGGATCAGCAGATTCAGGCTTTCGAACAGATACAAGGCAGACCTACCGTAGATTAACGACGACTTTCTGCGATAGCGGAAACCGCCTGCATTTCTGCTGCTTCCTGCTCTTGTTGTTCCTGGCGCTCACGTACATCCAGGATTTTACCGTTAATCAGACCCTCTTCCACTTCACGCAGAGCGATAACGGTCACTTTATCGTTCTCTTCAGCAACCAGCGGGTCTTTACCGCCTGTTTGCAGTTGACGTGCTCGACGAGCAGCGACCAACACCAGGTCAAAACGGTTACCAATTTTTTCTACAGCGTCTTGAACAGTTACGCGTGCCATATGTGTGCGACTCCACAGGTAAAGAAATGACTGGGCATAATACTGAAATTGGGTTCAGTCTGCCAATAATTTGCTGATTAAAGCATCATGCCGTTGTGCCTGGCGTTCCCGATGCAGGCGTTCTGAACGGATAATGGTGTGCAGATCGGCCAATGCAGTATTGAAAGCATCATTAACGATTAAATAATCATACTCGTTATAGTGAACCATTTCTGCAACAGCCTGCTCCATGCGTTTTTCAATAATATCTTCACTGTCCTGACCCCGACCGCGCAGACGGCGGCAAAGCTCTTCTTTTGACGGTGGCAGGATAAAAATACTGCGGGCAGAGGGCATTTTTTTGCGGATCTGCTGCGCGCCTTGCCAATCGATATCAAGAAAGACATCAACGCCACTGGCAAGGGTTTCTTCAATCACTTTCTGGGATGTGCCGTAATAATTACCGAAAACACAGGCGTGTTCCAGAAATTCGTGATTATCGATCATTTGGCAAAAGGCTTCTTCAGTGATAAAGAAATAGTGTTCACCATGATTTTCACCGGGACGCATTGCGCGCGTGGTATGGGAAACAGAAACCTGAGTATCGTACAAAGGTTGTGTTTTTAATAAAGCCTGAATCAGACTTGATTTACCCGCCCCGCTTGGCGCAGAGACAATATATAATGTGCCTTGGATCATGATGATATCTTGGTTGATTGGATAATAATGTATACCCTTCATCTTTCAGGTTGTTGCTTTATACTGCTGTGCTGCAACTTGAAATCTATTGGGTATAAATAAAAGCAGAATAAAATTCTTGTAACAGTATACACGTACCTGCTCATACGTGTCGCGTTACCGATGCATTTCCGTAGAAATTTTCTTGGGGAAAGATGGCTAATGGATATTTTGTATCGCCGCTTATTTGGTTTTACCCGTCGGAATTTATAGGCTGAATTTCTAACACGCCCTATTCAACCGGGGATTGTTCCCCGGTTGCCTTGTTAAAGATGACCATTTGTTGCCATCACCCCCTCCCGGGTAAATTACCTTTACTCTTAGGGGGTCACTTTCTGCTGGTTATCATTGTTTTCTGCGTGAGGTTGCACTATGGCTGGATCTTTAAAATTGGGATTTAAACCATCTGGTGGACTCCAGAAAGCAACGTTATAGATATAATATTTGGGATCTTTACTATCTTGCATTTCAATTGATGGCACCCCATTCTTCCAGTCACTTTCGAATTTGACTTTCTCTTCAGGTTTCCGCTGCCATGAAAAACCCGTTCCCTTACAGGATACCGAGTAATACAGATCTACTAGTTTGGACTCCATCACGTTACTATCCCCTTTGAACCAGTGGATATCCTTATTTACAACGATTGCATCTGTAAAAAGCGTTGACTTGGCCTTTCCTGCTGCCCTGTCTTTGCGGTAGGCCGTCATCTCACAGGTGTACTTTCCTGTAACGACGTGCGGAACAACGAAGAGACGGTTTTGCGCTCTAACCCAAAGCATAAGATCTTTTAACACGGTGGGATACTCTGTTTCTGGAAACTCAATATTGGACTTTGGTGGAAAAACACCTATTAAGTTTTTTGTCCCTTTTGGCGGATAACGAACTGGCTTACCGTTATTGTTTTCCCCATCCAATACCGGCAGCCCGAGGGCAGTAATGGCTCGCTGGGGAACCCAGTCTATGACTTCAGCTGTATATGCAAGAACCGGGGTAGAGAAAAGCGCACTTACAGATAGACCCACTCCCCCCACCCATATCGGCCACCGGCGACAATGTGCCGTTATCCGGCCAATATTCTGTTTCACTCCGCTGATGAATGTGTTGCCAGCGTTCATTAAATATTCAGGTGGGGATGATTCCCCGATTGTTAGGCTAAAAATTTTCATTGATTGCTATAATCCCGTCCCGGTCAGATTACATCTACCTTTCAGAGATTCTCCTTATTTCCAGTTATTATTTTCTGCATCGGTTATCCCGTGCAGATCGTCACCACACAGTTTCTTTCATCCAAGATTGCCTTTGGAACCATTGGCTCGCGCTTGTGTTTGGTTATTGCTACATCCGGTGTAATTGCTGGGCATCGTTCAGACATGTACTGTTGTGCCAGCTTTAATCGCGACTCTTGGCAAAAGACTGTACTTAATGGGTGAACTAATCGTATTTGACATACTTTTTAGTTTCCCCAGAATTCCTGCCGCCTCAAGGCGGCTATGTCAGGCATTCGTCTGCAAGGCTACGAATGTGTTTCATGATGCGTTTAAGCTAATGATTTTTTTGATTTACCATCCAAGATGGCACTAAACCGCCGGTATTTGGGTCTTCGATTACACGGCCATGCTGCAATAATAGGGCGGTTGTTCTACCGTATAGAGATAGTAGAAGTATTCTTAATCGGGTTATTTCCTCCGACTAGCCTATGCCATAAAACTTATCCCTTGCGGTGTAAGCTGACTTTTTATTGCTATGAAGACATAAATAAGAGTAGCAATCTTTTTTTAAAAAAGATAATAGAAAAAAGTTATCGGCTGATAACTTCAGGTTAACACTAAATCTGATTGTTGGTAGTCGTTCTTGGATTATTTTCCACAAATAAATGAAAATAGTGGTAATAATGAGGTTTGATCGGAAGAATTTAGAGCGAATATACATCTTTATGACTATTATTACGTGAACGAGTAACTTAATTTGCTAATAATTAATTGTAAAGTAGGAAATAAGGAATTGTTAAGTTTTTATCGTAATGACAATGCTATGTGGTTTATAAAAATTCAGTTATTTTTGGTTTTTATAGGATTTATGTTCCAAACTATTTCGTAAAGTTATGGTCTTTTTATATTTCGCAGAAAGTTGATGTTGGTAATAACTGATGTCAGGTGTGCTAATATTTCGAATGAATATTCGATAGGCTGAGTTATTATATTTGGTTCAACTATTGGTTAATGGTTCACAATAACGAAATAATAATTAATAGATTGATTAACTGCTTGGATTAAGTTGTTTTGAAGCCAAAATGCAGTTCACAATTGCAAGCTTTGGCGTAGTTCAATAGTGTTTTAAGTGTTGGGTTTCCATTGCCTTTTTCAAGCCTGTAAATTGTCAAACCTCTGTTTTCGATGAAAACCGACGGGAAATGATCGTTGATGGCCGCCCTGAACCAAATATTAATACATCAGATTTTCACCATAATATCCGCTCTGTGCAGTGTATAAAAAAGTCTGTTACCTTGGGATTGCAGATAGTTATTCTTCGAACCGCTTCGCAAAGTTATTATCTCTGCCTTGGATGGAATCTCTTTATCCTCTATCTTGCCGTTATTGCATGGATAGCTAGGGAGCACGGATGCTTAATTTATTGATAAGGGTTGCCCGGGGTAAGGATGGGATTTACACTGCATGCTATGGTGTATAATTTATCGACAGTTATTGCCTTGATATTATTAGTCAGTTTTATTCTGTTATAAGTTTGTGGTGCAAATTATAGGGGTTACAGTGATGAGGCTTGAACTGCAAAATTTAGATGAAATGTCACCGGCGCAAGAGCGCGCTTTTATGGCTATCTTTGATGCTCAACTGGCAAATGACGATGGTTCAGAGGCGCGTGCTCACCTCAATGCGGGTGAACCAATTTATTATGCAGAGTTTGACACTCCAGCAGGAATGGTTATTAAGGAATACCCAGGTGGCCGTAGGGAACTGGTTAGTTTTATGAGTGGTACAGAGCAGGTAGTTGAGGTTCTGGAAGCATGATACATCGGCCTCAGCTCTGGGTTATTGCGGGACCTAATGGAGCGGGAAAATCGACATTGGTTCGACGTCATCTAACCGGTAAGGTTCCCGTAATTAATCCCGATGATATAGCAAGAGAACTCAGTCCGCATAACCCATCACTGAAAAATGCGGATGCGGGTCGGTTAGCTATTAAACAACGAGCGGCTTTTCTTCAAGAATGCCGCTCGTTTGCTGTTGAGACGACTCTCACGGGTAAAGGCGAAATTAAGCTGATGGAGCTGGCCGTTAATGCCGGTTACAAGGTTAATTTTATTTTCATCGGTGTTCATGATGTGGGTTTGTCTGCCGCACGAGTGGCACTTCGTGTAAGAACGGGAGGGCATAATGTGCCCGTTGTCGATATATTCAGGCGCTATGATCGTTCTATACCCTATAGATTTCAAGATGCCTCGCGACGGCAAGGGAGCGAATCCCCGGGAGCATAGCAAACTATGTGACCGGGGTGAGCGAGTGCAGCCAACAAAGAGGCAACTTGAAAGATAACGGGTATATAACTAACCTGCCGTTAGCTATGAATATATCAGATAGGGTCTGGGTTTTTGATAACAGCAATAAGCGCAGACAGCTATTATTGGCTAGAGATCGCGACAGAGTGAAGCAATTAGCTAGTTATTTACCTGAATGGTTTAGGCGTGTAGCCAGTAACGAAATCATTTCTGCACAGAAATTAAAAAAATCGTAATTGATAAATAAAAAGCAATCATAAAGGTTAACATTGTATTTCGAATTGCTGAGGGTTATCTGGTAGTTGAATAGAGATAATTCGTTATTTGGGGATTTTAGGCATTTATTCTTCGAACCGCTTCGCAAAGTTATTATCTCTGCCTTGGATAGTATTTCTTTATCTTCTATTTTGCCGTTATTGCATGGATAGCTAGGGAGCACGGATGCTTAATTTATTAATATTGATTCTGTTTATTGTTTTCAGTACACCGATAGTTGCGGCTGAAGTATTTGTTTCAGATACAGAGAAAGATTGCCCTGAATGGCCGCAGGATAAGTTACAGCGTGAAACAGAAAGTCTGGCACGGCAGATGGTGCATTGGGATCAGCTCTATCGTCAGAAAGGGATCAGTGAGATCGATGATGAAGTTTATGATCAATTAATGACGGAGCTGACGCATTGGCAGCTCTGCTTGAAACAAATACCTTATTCACGTTTTCCGGTAGAAGTTGCCAACGATAATAAACTTGGTCATCCGGTTGCTCATACCGGATTAAGTAAACTGAAAGACGAGCAAGAAATTAACCGATGGTTGCGTAGCAGATTACCTGTCTGGTTACAGCCAAAGATTGATGGTGTGGCGGTAACATTGGTTTACCAGCAGGGGAAATTGGTTTCATTAATCAGCCGGGGCAATGGCTCCGAAGGAATAAACTGGACAGCAAAAAGCCAACATATTCCGGATATTCCCCAAGAGATAGAAAATGCACCGTCTTATATGATATTGCAAGGGGAGCTTTTTCTGCATAAGGATGGGCATATACAACAATCATCTGGCAGTGATGGGGCTCGTAGTCGTGTCGCCGGTTTGATGATGCGTAAGGAACATTCGTCAGAATTACAGCAAGTCGGTGTGTTTATCTGGAGCTGGCCGGATGGCCCTGCGGAGATGGACAGTAAATTGCAGAAACTGGCAGATATGGGGTTTCCATTGGCGCTTCGCTATAGCCATAAAATAGAGATACCAGAGCAGATACAGAAATTGCGAATGTACTATTTTGAACAACCCATACCTTTTGCTACGGATGGCATCGTGCTGAAACAGGAAATTGAACCTAAAGGAAACCAGTGGCGGTCTGGATCTAACAGTTGGGCTGTAGCCTGGAAGCACCCTTTACGTCATCAGGTCACGCAAGTCAGGGAGGTGAATTTTACCATTGGCAGAACCGGCAAAATCTCAGTAGTTCTTGGGCTGGATAAGGTAAAACTGGATGACCGACAAGTCAGCCGAGTCAATATTGGTTCCGTTCGTCGTTGGCAACAGCTGGATGTGTTACCGGGGGATCGGGTAGCTCTCACGTTGGCGGGTCATGGTATCCCGAAATTAGATAAAGTGGTGTGGCGGATAAAAGAGCGTCAATATATTCAGCCACCAGATAAGCAGCGTTATCATGCACTGAGTTGTCTGACGTTAACGGCGGGTTGTGGACAACAGTTTAATGCTCGGCTGAAATGGCTTGGTGAAAATCTGCAAATGACAGGTGTCAGTAGCGGTAGTTGGGCAATGCTGACCGAACAGAAGTTAGTTACTGATTTAACCGGTTGGTTAACACTTTCAGTTCAAGACATTGCAGCTTTACCAGGAATAGGCGATAAACGGGCACAGGCTATTTATTCACAGTTCAGCAAGGCAAAAAATCAGCCTTTTTCCTATTGGATGAAAGGTATTGGGGTGCCTTATATGGATAAGTTATCTGACGATGTTGATCACTGGCAGCAACTGGAGCAGGAATTATCCGAAGCACAGTTAGAACAGCGGCTCACTACCGGACAATTGAAAAAATTGGCTGATTTTATCAATGACACGCAGATTCAAGAGATTGCCGGGCAATTATCAGAGGCAGGGATAAAGGGTTTTGACAGGAAAAATGGGGCTGTAGCTAGCCCCGCTGATAGGGCTCAGTGATCGGAGTGCTCATAATTAAAGACCGGTAATCCAAGACGGTAGCGGATAGCAATCAGTCTTGCTGTCAAACCTGCGATCAGGGTAATCAGAACAATGCCGTCTTGTGGCAACGGTGTGTGCTGTAAGCCAATGTATAACCAAGCGGCGGTAAAAGAGACACCGGCATAGATCTCTTTCTGGAAAACCAACGGAATGGTGTTACACAGCATATCGCGTAACACGCCACCGAAAACCCCGGTGATAACCGCAGCAATAGAGGCGATTATTGGGCCATAGTTCATGTCCAGCGCAATCTGCGCACCAATAATGGAGAAGACAATCAGACCAATGGCATCAAGGATAAGAAATAGACGGCGTAAATGCTTCATCATGGGGGCAGCCCAGGTGGTTATCACGGCGGCGCAGGCGACGGTCACGATATATTCAGGGTGTTTGACCCAACCAAGAGGGTAATGTCCCAGAAGTATGTCCCGAACGGAACCCCCGCCAATGGCCGTGACGGAAGCAATAATGATCACGCCAAACATATCCATCTTACGGCGGCCTGCGGCTAAAGCGCCAGTCATAGCTTCAGCGGTAATCCCAATAATATAAAGAACACTTAGTAACATAGATTATTCGATGTGGGCAGCATAAAAAGGTAAGGGTAATGTCGAAATGGTAAAGTCTCGACTGAAATTTTTTCTCTATATCCATTTTGGATTAGTAATAGTTATTCGAATAAAACTGACATAAGGATAATAAAGTGTTCTTTCAGGAACGACAAATCACGTTTGGCAATCGCAACTACCAGCTTGCCAATACTAATATTTGGACGCCAGACAGCCAATGGTTAGTTTATGATGTTCGTCCTCATGGCGCTTCGTTTACCGGTTTAACGATAGAAAAAATTCATGTGAAGAGTGGCAAAACAGATATTATCTATCAAGCAAAAGAGGGGGCTCATGTTGGCGTAGTGACAGTCAGCCCCACAGAACCTGTCCGGTATGCTTTTATTCACGGGCCAGAATGCCCGGATGAGCAATGGCATTATGACTTTCATCACCGGCGTGGGGTGATTGTCAGTGAAGAGTCACCCGGAAAGGCTGTCACACTGGATGCCATGGATATTACCGCCCCTTATACGCCGGGAGCGTTGCGTGGAGGAAGTCACGTTCATGTATTTAGCCCGGATAGTAGCCGCCTGAGTTTTACTTATAACGACCATGTTATGCATGAGCTTGATCCAGCACTTGATTTGCGGAATATCGCAGTTGCTGTGCCCTTAAAATCGGTTGAATCCCCTAAACAGCATCCCCGTGAATATGATGGCAGCCATTTCTCCGTTTTAGTCAGTCGTACAACTCCTCATCCGGAGCCGGGTAGTGATGATATTAATCGCGCCTATGAAGAGTGTTGGATAGGTCAGGCTGGGTATCGTAGAGCTGATGGCAACCGGCAGCGTTGGGCACTGGCATTTATTGGCGATACCCTTTCTGCAACAGGGGGAAAAGTACCGGAAGTCTATGTTGTTGATCTGCCTGAACAGGATGTTGATTATGCAATAGCAGGGGAAAAACCGCTTCAAGGCACGGAAACAACATTACCGGCGCCGCCTGCCGGTGTAATGCAGCGTCGTCTGACATTTACTAGCCACAAACGTTGCCCGGGGGTGGTGAATAATCCGCGTCACTGGCTGCGTGTTTCACCGGATGGTGAACAGATTGCTTTTCTGATGAAAGATGATAATGGCATTGTGCAATTGTGGACAATATCGCCAAATGGTGGCGAGCCCCGTCAAATAACGCAGAATCATTGTGGTATTCAATCTGCTTTTAGTTGGGATCGGAGCGGTCAGTATGTTGCTTTTATTTGTGATAACAGTGTGATGCTGTGTGATGTGCAAAATGGGCAGATACAGCGCTTGACAAAGCGTACAGAGAAAGCACCTTCTGGGGATGCGGTTGTGATTTCACCGGATAGTCATCATATTGCCTTTATGCGTGCAGTAGATGGTTATATGCAAATTTTCCTGGTGGAAACCGGGATAAAATAAATACATTTGCTACCAGTTGGTTATCCACTGGTGGCAATAAATAAACCAAAACGAATGCTTAGTTAGCTTTAGTCTGATTTTGATTTTGCGCTTTGTCTATTTCCTCAATTCGCTCTTTTGGTGAACTTGCTGACTGATCCTCATCGGATTTTATATAGTCATAAGGTAATAAAAGGGTATCTAATAGTGCAGAAAAAGGCAGATCAATCGCTAGCAGCGGTTTCATCACCCAGCCAGTGTCATCATCTTTTAGCATTTCAATATTTGTCTGAGCACCGGAATAATAACCACGGATAGGTCCTGAATGCGTCATGATGCTGGTACATCCGCTGATTAGCAGGCATCCTAATGTGACGCAAAATAGAATTAATTTATTACTTTTCATCGGTTCTATTGATCTCGTATGGTCAAACAAACAGCCGGAATATTCCGCTTTTACTAAGTGACTCTGTTAGCCTGTCGGATATTAGGATCTTAGTTAAGGGATTCGATATCAGTTACTATAATCACGATATGCAACATTGACCATAGCATTAATACCTGAGAATAGTGAATTTTTTATGTCACACTTATTTTTTTATTCTTCTGATGAATAAGAAACGAATTAAGTCATCGTAATGATTTGTGTAGCCTATTTATTCAAACAATCTTTAATCTTAATAAGGCTGGCTAAGGTGATTTGGCTTTTTGTCTATCCGTCATGGTTTTTTAAAAGAAATCGTCTTTCTTGCTATGACAATAATCCCTTTTTGGTAAAGGATGCGGGTGATGTGACAGTATTGCCGTACCACCGTCAGCATGCACCATGGGATTAAAGCCCAAATATAGTAATATGGAGTGAGCGGTTTTCTGGTAGGTTCCGCTTGTTAAGAAATCGGCTGAAAGTCTCATTAATGCATAATGCACTCTTACATTAGCTATCAGTAAACGCACAAAAACCGGGCTATTCAAGCTATTAGATTGAGAATTTTTTGATTAAATAGATACTGCTGAAGGAGAGGGTGCAGACAAGGAATGTTTCTTTCTCTTCTTTGCACCAAGCACTCTACAAATTCTGATAATAATCATGTAAAAGTCCTCGTTGTCATTTGGCTCCCGCATTCTCATGCAGGAGCTTTTTTATTACTGGTTTCAGGCGACTTTCTGATGTGCCAGTTCAATCTCTTCCGCCAGAATCGCAATCCCTTTTTCGATACTTTCCGGATCAGGAACATAGTTCATGCGCATACATTCGTGAGCATGTGGCCAGTTTTGCTCGAGCCCTGGGAAGAAATAGTGGCCTGGAACCATCAGCACACCGCGCTTTTTCAGCCTGTGGTAAAGCGTTTCTGTTGTTATCGGCAGGTTTTTAAACCACAGCCACAGAAAAATGGCACCTTCTGGTTTATGGATCAGACAAAGTTCCTCCGGCAGGTAACGACGAATAATATGAATGACGTCCTGAACCCGTTGTTGATAGAACGGGCGGATAACATCCTGTGACAGGCGGAGAAGATCATTGCGTCGGATCATTTCCAATGCCATTGCTGGGCCAACGCCGCCCGGTGCAAGGCTGATAATGCCGTTCATATTACTGACGGCGTTGATGATTTTATCGTTAGCGATAATAATCCCGCAGCGGGAGCCGGGCAGCCCTAATTTGGATAAACTCATGCACAGAATAATATTGGGATTCCACAATGGCGTCGCTTCGCTGAAAATAATACCAGGGAAGGGGACGCCATAAGCATTATCAATTAGCAGTGGGATTTGATGTTGTTGAGCCAGATGATCCAGCCGTTGTAACTCTTCATCAGTGATAACGTTACCGGTTGGGTTAGTTGGGCGAGAAACACAGATCAGACCAATATCGTCGGTAATATTTAGATGGTCAAAATCAACACGGTATTTGAACTGACCTGCCGGCAATAATTCAATATTGGGTTTATTGGCAACAAATAAGCCTTCATCCAGCCCTGAGTCGGAATAGCCAATATATTCTGGTGCCAGTGGGAATAGCACCTTACGGGTAGAACCATCTTCACTGCGCCCGGCTAACAGGTTAAACAGATAGAAAAATGCGCTCTGGCTGCCATTGGTCAGGGCAATATTTTGTGTACCAATTTCCCAGCCAAGTTTTTCGCGCAGCATCTCTGCCAATGCTCGAATTAGCGTATCTTTACCCTGAGGGCCATCATAGTTGCATAGTGTTTCCGTGAGTTGACCGCTTGCGGCCATCTCAGTCAGTAATTGCTGAAAATAGTCATCCATTTCCGGGATATGTGCCGGATTACCACCGCCCAGCATAATTGCACCGGGTGTCCTCAACCCTTGATTAAGGTCATTCATCAGGCGGGTTATACCTGCGTCTTGTGTAAACTTGTTACCGAATTGAGAAAAAATCATAGCCGTGTTCGTTGTCGGTGTGTTATTCAAATTAGAAGAAATAACACCATACCCTTCGCATTATCGGGGTGCAATCTAGAAAATTATGACTATTAATTATTTAATATGGCATTTAATTTAACATTTAAAATAAAGAGCTAAATGTTTGGTTAATATCCAGCTTTATTATTGGCATTAATCTTGGGGCTATTGTAATTCACTGAATTTATTTTCTACATAAACAGTCAGTTATATGGTCATTGACCAAGCCTGTCGCCTGCATAAATGCATAGCAAGTGGTACTGCCGATAAATTTGAACCCTCTTTTTTTCAGTGCTTGTGATAACTCATCTGAAATATCTGTTTTTACCGGCACCTCTGTGATGGTTTTCCACTGATTAATAATCGGTTTGTTATCAACAAAACGCCAGATAAAGGTGCTGAATTCCTCACCCTGTTGTTGCATTTTAAGATATGCCCGCGCATTGTTGATAATGGCGTTAATTTTGGCGCGATTGCGGACAATTGCGGGATTGAGCATCAGTCGTGCCACATCATTTTCATCCATGACGGCAATTTTTACCGGATCAAACTGATGAAAACATTGGCGATAGCCTGCGCGTTTTTTCAGGATAGTCAGCCATGACAGCCCGGATTGCTGGCCTTCCAGACAGATCATTTCAAACAGCTTTTGGCTATCTTTTTGTGGTTTTCCCCATTCATTATCATGGTAAGTCAGATATTCAGGATCAGAGGTCACCCAATGACAGCGTGTTAATTCCATGATGATTATTCCCGATGTTGATGGTTAATAATTGACTGTACTTTAACTGTATATACATACAAGTAAAATAGCCAGATTAAGATTTTTTTATTTTAGGGTGGAATTGAGAGCGAATTCAGGGCTGTATATCTTAAGGTCAAAGGGTATACTGACCGACTTCCTTTCAAATTCATATGTATCGCGTGCGGATCCAACATGCAAAAGTTTGATACCAAGACCTTTCAGGGGCTGATCCTGACATTACAGGATTATTGGGCGCGCCAGGGCTGCACCATTGTCCAACCACTGGACATGGAAGTCGGCGCGGGTACTTCTCATCCAATTACTTGCCTGCGTGCACTTGGCCCGGAGCCAATTGCTGCGGCTTATGTGCAACCTTCCCGTCGTCCGACGGATGGCCGATACGGTGAAAACCCGAATCGCTTACAACATTATTATCAGTTTCAGGTCATTATTAAGCCGTCACCAGACAATATTCAGGAATTATATCTGGGTTCTCTGAAAGAGTTGGGGTTGGACCCGACGGTTCATGATATCCGTTTTGTTGAAGATAACTGGGAAAACCCGACATTGGGTGCCTGGGGTTTGGGCTGGGAAGTGTGGCTTAACGGCATGGAAGTGACTCAGTTCACTTACTTCCAGCAGGTAGGTGGCCTTGAGTGTAAGCCGGTAACCGGTGAGATTACTTACGGTCTTGAGCGTCTGGCGATGTATATCCAGGGCGTAGACAGTGTTTATGATCTGGTTTGGTGTGATGGTCCACTGGGTAGAACCACTTATGGTGATATTTATCATCAGAATGAAGTAGAACAATCTACTTATAACTTTGAGTATGCAGATGTCGATTTCCTGTTTAGCTGCTTTGAGCAATATGAAAAAGAAGCTCAGGATCTGCTGGCGCTGGAAACACCGCTGCCTCTGCCGGCTTATGAACGTATTCTCAAAGCGGGTCATACATTCAATCTGTTGGATGCCCGTAAAGCTATCTCGGTGACTGAGCGTCAGCGCTATATCCTGCGTATTCGCACCCTGACCAAAGCTGTTGCAGAAGCTTACTATGCCTCCCGCGAGGCGTTGGGCTTCCCTATGTGTAAAAAGAATCAGAACTAAGAGGCTGTCATGACTCAACAGACTTTCCTGGTGGAAATCGGCACAGAAGAGTTGCCGCCGAAGGCTCTTCGTTCACTGGCTGAAGCATTTGCGGCTAATTTTGCGGCAGAATTGGATAACGCTAATCTGGCTTATGGTGAAGTGAGCTGGTTTGCGGCCCCGCGCCGCCTGGCGCTGAAAGTTGCCAATCTGGATGAAGCGCAGGCTGACCGTGAAGTGGAAAAACGTGGCCCGGCAATTGCTCAGGCATTTGATGCAGAGGGTAAACCGACAAAAGCGGCTGAAGGTTGGGCTCGTGGTTGTGGTATTACAGCTTCTCAGGCTGAACGGTTGGTGACAGATAAAGGCGAATGGTTACTGTACCGTGCTCTGGTTAAGGGCCGCAGTGTAAAAGAGTTGCTGGCGGCTATGGTCAGCCAGGCTCTGAGTAAGTTGCCGATACCTAAACTGATGCGTTGGAGCGATAAAGAGACTCAGTTTGTTCGCCCGGTGCATACCATCGCTATGTTGTTCGGTAATGAACTGATTGAAGGTGACATTCTGGGCATCAAATCTGCTCGTGTCATTCGTGGTCATCGTTTTATGGGTGAGTCTGAATTCACGATTGACAATGCGGAACAGTATCCAGCGATTTTGCAGCAACGCGGTAAAGTGATCGCGGATTATGAGACTCGTAAGGCGCTTATTAAGCAGGATGTGGAACAAGCCGCTGTTCAACTGGGTGGCATTGCGGATATTAGTGATAGCTTGTTGGAAGAAGTTACCTCTTTGGTTGAATGGCCGGTTGTGCTGACAGCGAAATTTGAAGAAAAATTCCTCGAAGTGCCAGCAGAAGCGTTGGTTTATACCATGAAAGGCGACCAGAAATACTTCCCGGTTTATGACAATGCTGGCAAGTTGATGGCAAATTTTATCTTTGTTGCCAACATTGAATCCTCTGATCCACAGCAAATCATTTCCGGTAATGAAAAAGTGGTTCGCCCGCGTCTGGCTGATGCGGAATTCTTCTTTAATACGGATCGTAAACAGCGTCTGGAAAATAATCTGCCACGTCTGGCAACGGTTCTGTTCCAGAAACAGCTTGGTACTTTGCGCGATAAGACGGATCGTATTCAGGCCCTGGCTGGCTGGGTTGCAGAGAAGATTGGCGCTGACGTTAATCATGCCGCTCGTGCGGGTTTGTTGTCTAAATGTGACCTGATGACCAATATGGTGTTCGAGTTCACCGATACTCAGGGTGTGATGGGAATGCATTACGCCCGTCATGACGGTGAAACAGAAGATGTCGCTCTGGCGTTGAATGAGCAGTATCAGCCGCGTTTTGCCGGTGATGAATTACCTTCTACAGGTGTTTCCTGTGCGTTAGCCATTGCGGACAAAATGGATACTCTGGCGGGTATTTTTGGCATTGGTCAGCATCCGAAAGGCGATAAAGATCCGTTTGCACTGCGTCGTGCTGCGCTGGGTGCTTTGCGTATTATCGTTGAGAAAAAACTGTCACTGGATTTGCAGGCATTGACAGAAGAAGCGGTTCGTCTATATGGCAACAAGCTGACCAATGCCAAAGTCACTGATGACGTGGTTGAGTTTATGCTTGGCCGTTTCCGTGCTTGGTATCAGGAGCAGGGTTACAGCATTGATACCATTCAGGCCGTGTTGGCGCGTCGTCCAACGCAACCGGCTGATTTCGATGCCCGTGTTAAAGCGGTGACTCACTTCCGTACATTGGATGAAGCGACAGCGCTGGCAGCCGCGAATAAGCGCGTTTCTAACATTCTGGCGAAGTCTGAAGAGACACTGAATGAGAAAGTGAGTGCCTCTGTGCTGAAAGCGCCGGAAGAGGTGAAACTGGCAACGTATCTGGTGGTTTTACAGGATAAGCTGGCACCTTTATTTGCTGAAGGGCGCTATCAGGAAGCGTTGGTTGAATTGGCCTCTCTGCGTGAAGTTGTCGATGCTTTCTTTGACAATGTCATGGTGATGGACGAAGACCAGCAGGTGCGCGTGAACCGCTTAACCCTGTTAAGTGAATTGCGTGATCTGTTCCTGAAAGTTGCGGATATTTCGTTACTGCAATAATGATCTGAAATAGCCAGTTCCGGCTGTTGTGGAATGAAATGGTTGGAACCTAATATCCCTTACATTGATTTTGTGGCTCAGTTGAGCCACACTTTATTTTTAAAGAATATGGCTGCAAATGCATTTGTTCGTGCAAGAATTGATGAGACATTAAAAGCAGAAGCTACTGAGGTTTTGGCTGGTATGGGGTTAATTGTATCCGATCTGGTACGCATCACTTTAACTAAGGTTGCAAAGGAAAAAGCATTGCCGTTTGAAATGCGAGTGCCTAATAAATTAACAGCCGAAACTTTGGCTAAGAGTGATCGCGGTGAAGATATCCATCAAGCAAAGGATGTTAATGATTTATTCGATCAACTTGGTATCTGATGCGTTAGAAGGTGGTTGGTGATGTTGTCAGATTTGAGCGAACAGGAAGACATTCCGATCTATTCGATGAATAAACTGTTCAAAACGTGTGAGAATCCAATATAGCTGCATTCCCGTTGTTTTTAACAGCAACTAATCCCTGATTATTAAAAAGGTATTGACGGCCTACAACGAGCGCAGTAAGATGCGCCTCGTTTTCGGCGAGTAGCGCAGCTTGGTAGCGCAACTGGTTTGGGACCAGTGGGTCGGAGGTTCGAATCCTCTCTCGCCGACCAGATAATAGTTTGGGGATGTTGAAGTAGCTCCGCGAACTTAAAGAAATTAGAAAATCCTTACAGCATTGCTGTAAGGATTTTTGCTATTCGGAAGCATTTACTCAACAACCACAGTTGTTTGGTACATCGGTTTGCATAACTTTAGTATCAACATCAAATTGTTGCGGTGTTCCACAGTTGAAAAGACCATAGTGCTTTTTCCCATCGCCAATTAAATCAAACAATGTATGGTAACGGCTTTTGGTCATCATCTTGGCAGTATTACCACATACCGGGGTGGCTCTGCCTGCCTCAAAAATATGCTCTTGATCAAGAACAAACTGATTTGGGGCATCCGGTAGATTACCTTTATAAATTGCGACTTGGCCATAGTCTTCGCAGCGGTCTTCCAGTTCTAATTTGAACAGTCTTAGCGTCATGGAATACAGTTTTGCACCGCCTAGTTTTGCTTCGATTTCCTTATTGTTTATGGGTCTCAAGTTGCTATTGATTACACGAACATCATTAAAACTGACCGTTCTTGCCAGCCGTATAAAATCCTCAAAGTACAAAACATCACCGATACATTCACCAACAACTTGCGGATCATCTTTCAATGATGGGTCCAGTCTTCTATCTGAAAAAATGTCAGAAAAGTAGATTTCTCCGCCAGGCTTGAGTAAGCGAGCCATACCAGCCAACACATCTGCCTTAGACATAGACAGATTGATGACACAGTTTGAGACGATAACGTCGATACTTTCAGGCGGTAAATCAAGTTCCTCCAGTGACTCGATATACCCTTGTTGAAAATGAATATTGGTGGATGGATAGCCAAATATCTGACGATGGTAGTCGACAAAACTCTGAGCGAACTTGATTTGTGCTGCTGTTGCATCAATGCCAATGACTTTACCTTCAGCACCTACGAGATGAGAAAGAATAAAGCAATCACGTCCACTACCACACCCTAAATCCAGAACTGTGGTTCCCTCCAATAAGGGAGGGAAAGGCGCACCACAACCATAAAAACGCATTTGTACCTCAGGGTGGATAAGTTTAAGAATTTCTTTGATTCTGCTTGAAGGAGCTTGGTCCGCAGTACATACATTCGTAGCGAGATCCTGTTTGTTGGACAGTGTTTCGCCATAATAGTGTTGTATGTCTTCAATCCGTTGTTTAAGCAATTGTTCGTTCATCTTTTTCTTCCTTAAACTAAACATCTTTGGGTGCTTGGTTTTCTTCTTTAGCGTCTTTGGTATTTTTCTTACAGCAATCAGATTTTTTTTCCTTTGAAATATCTTGAGCTTCGTCAGTCACCTCTTCAATCCGCATTGCACAACATGCGGAAGTTTCCTGTTTACTGAATAAACGGGCAATAAACCCTTTCTTCTCCGACATAACGGCCTCCTTTCAGGCAAATAATAGATTAGCGATATACCCTACCCCGATCGCGACACAGAAAATGGTCAGTACAAAAACCGCCACTAAACGGGGGCGGAAAATGGTATTGAGCAGAATAACTTCTGGAATGCTTGCCCCTGCGCCAGCAATAATCAGTGCTGTGACAGCGCCTATACTCATCCCCTGAGATTGCAATGCTAAACCGATAGGGATCAATGTTTCTGCACGAATATAGAGTGGGACGCCTACAGCTGCTGCAACGGGAATGGCGAATGGATTATCGGCTCCAGCAATATTGGCAATCCATTCTCCCGGTACTACACCGTAGATTAAGGAACCTATACCTGCACCGATAAGTAAATAAGGTAAAGAAGTTTTAAATAGGCTAAAGGCAGCACGACTGGCTCGATTGAGACGCGATTTTAAATCGTTTGGCCCAGGCGAGCTGTTATTACCGACTACACGTACTTTCTTTACGTCTCGTTCTAAACCAAAGAACTGCCAGATTGCACCCACCGCTACAGAGAGAATAAAAGCAGAAACACCATAAAATAGTGTGAATTTCCAACCAAGCAATGTCACCAGCAAACCCAGAATAACCGGATTGAGTATTGGTGAAGAGACAAGGAAAGACATAGTGGCGCCAAATGGTGCACCTGCATTCAGCAGACTCACGGTAACAGGAATGGTTGAGCAGGAGCAAAATGGTGTTACTGCCCCTAATCCTGCGCCAACGAGATTACCACGCAAACCACGTCCGGTAAGCAGACGCTGTACTGTACTGGCTGGTATGTACTCCTGCATCATTGCGACAATGAAACTCACAACCAAAAACAGAATGATCAACTCGGTACTTATGATGGTAAAAAATTTAAGTGTTTCGGAAAGAGAGTTTAGGTTCATTTTATATTCCTGATCAATGCATAGATGGGTAATGTATATAGTTAAAAAAAACCGTCATTGCTGACGATTGATATGCGCAACGACTTCCATCCAGGCTTCTACAGCCACAGCAAAGGCTTCACGCCCTTTATCTGTTAATGTGTAGACTTTACGTCCACGACCTGAAACTGTTTCGTTGTGCACCGTTACATACCCGCCTTGCTCAAATTCACGTAGCACTGGGTAAATTGTACCTTCAGTGGGCGCACAGCAGCCTTGGGTTGAACATTCAACCTCACGGGCAATTTCGTAGCCATGCATAGGCCGTTGTCGTAGAACACTGAGAATGAAAAACTTGGACAAGCTCATCTTAATGATGCCATTCCAATACATTCGATCAGTGTAGTCCACTGCTGTTCGTCCAGCAGTCGCTGGGATTTTTTTAGATTTGTTCATAACGTCATCATATGCATTGAGCATCAAGGTGTCAACAATGATAATTCCCCTGTTATTATAATTAAATTCATTCATAGCCCGAACAGCATCAAATTCCTGAATTTGGTCAGTGTTGATAATGAGTAAAATAAGGCTTTATAGTCACAGGTTTTATTAATCAGATTCCAACATATCGAGATATTTTGATATCTAATAATATCATTATAAGAAAATAACATTTATCCACTATCAATAGTATTTAACATATTCGTTATTATATTGCCATTTATGAAGTTAATTTCATGATAAATAAGGCTTAATTTGTTCATCTGAGAAATATATCTCATTCATTGAATTACTTGTTTGAAAAAACATAATAATAGTGTATGAATGTCTTCTTCTAAAAACATGAAATGGAATATAAATGTGAAACTAAGTGATATAGGTAATACAACTTTACTCGAGATTGATAAGTTAAAAATAAACGGTAATAGAGTATTTTCGAAGTGTGAATATCGGAACCCTACAGGAAGTCATAAAGACAGAACGTTCTTACATATTGTTAATACTCTTGAGAAGGAGGGTAAAATACAGCAAGGCATGACACTAATTGACTGTTCGACAGGAAATGGCGGGGCAGCATTAGCATGGATAGGAAGAGAAAAAGGATATAAGATAAAAATATTCATGCCTGAAGGCATGACAGATGAGCGTAAAGAGCAGATAAGGTTTTATGGTGCAGAGATTTATGAGACACCTAAGGAACTATTTCTTAATGGAGCAGTTTCGGCAGCAAAAGATTATGCTAAAGATAAAGATGATGTTTTTTTCCTTGACCAGTCAGGCACAACGTTAAATAAGGAAGCCTGGAATGTCTGTGGAGAGGAGATCATTAAAGAATTAAAAGAGAATAATATTGTTCCTGACTATTTTATTTGTTCAATAGGTACAGGCGGTACTTTTTCGGGGATTGCTGAAGTTTTAAAGCGAGAATATAGCAATATAAAAACGATTGGTATTGAAGTAAGCAGTTCTGCCCCACTATATGCAATGAGGAAAGGTATTCATTTTGAACATCATCATCATAATCTGATGGGGCTTGGTGCGGGTGTGCTATCGGTTAATACGGTTCCGGAGTTAGTTGATGAAGTGCATACAGTCGAAGGGGATGAAGCTTGGAATAGAATGAAAGAATTTATATTAACTGATGATCTTGGCATAGGTCCTACGTGTGGTGCCAATTTATTGGTGTGTGAGAGAATGCTGCAAAAATTACATAATAAAGTATTGATCACTTTATTCTTTGACAGTGCTTGGAAATATAAGAGTCGTTGGGATGGCGTTTACCCTGAATATAAGGCAGATTGAGCATGTTATTAAAAGACATTTATAAAAACGCGCGAGTGATTAATTCTGGAAAAACATTGACAACAGTCAATGAATTTACGGACCAGTTACCTGCGTTAAGACCTGAGGTTTTGATAGAAGTTGCTCATAAGATAATTCAATTAATGGATCTTGAAATAGACAAGATTGTCACAGAAGAGGACAAAGGTGCTCCGCTGGCAACCGCTATTTCTCTCTTTACGGGAATACCATTGGCAATGGCTAGATGGTATCCCTATTGTTTGGATGAGCTTAATCATAATGTTGTACAGATTAGTTCCGAGTATTTTGAAGGGAAAATGTATCTTAATGGCATAGAGCCAGGTGATCGCGTTGCTATTATAGATGATACTTTAAGTACAGGGGGCGCGGTAATATCTCTTATAGAATCGGTGCAAAAGAGTGGTGGTGAGGTTAAAGATGTTATATGTGCGGTAGAGAAAATCCAGAATAATGGCAAAATAAAAGTGAAAGATAAAACCGGCATAGAAGTGAAAACGATTATGAAAATTTATCTTGAGAATGAAAAAGTTACAGTTATTGAGTAAAATAAATATGAAAACAACCGTAATTAAAGATAAATTTGAAATAATAAAAGGAATTCAGAGTAAACAGTTTAATTTTTGGAGAAAGAGATCAATAGGTGATATATGTCTTCATATAATGGCGTAATATATGGGATTGTTTTTTGTCTCATAAGTGCCGCGTTTGATGTGTTTGTTGCGTATTTAACGCAATCGATAAACTCGGCTATTGTTATTTTTTATTGTTTTATGTCATCGACTTTGTTGTTTATGGCGATAAGTATCTTCAAGGGGATTGATGAATTAATATTAAAGGTCCGTAATAACACATTGTTAGTGTTAATTATTAATGTCTCAGTTTTATTAAATTGGGGAGGGTTAATAATTTCACTTCGTTTTCTTGAGCCTGCTATAGTTGGCGTGGCTTCAGTGGCTTGTGGTCCGGCAATAACTATCCTTCTCTCGTCTTTGATAGATAAAGATGAGGCGAAAACGGAAAAACTGGAAGTTGTCATATCCTGGTTGGTTTTAGTTGGGGTAGGCATTATGCTGGTAAATTCATTTTTGGGAAATAGTGGTTTATCATCGACTTCAATTCAGGATAGAATTATCGGTATTATCAGTGTGATATTCAGTGCGGTGGGAACCGTATTATACACTATTTTTTCTAAGAAATTATTCAAGGAAAAATGGAAAACATATGAGATATTATCTGTTAGAAATATTTTAATGGTTATACTTTCGTTTTGTTATATTTCACTATCCGATGTTTCTTTTGGTTTGAATATCGAAATGATTCTTCCGATGTTTATTCTGGTGATTATCGGGCACTTACTGCCAATCTATCTTATACAGAAAACAATTAATGCCATTAAACCGCTTCATGTTTCTTTACTATTATTGCTAATACCCGTATTTGTTATTTGTTTTCAATATCTTGATTCGCGTATAGCTTTTTCTATTGAAAGTCTGATTGCAGTTTTGGTTATAGTTTCTTTGTTAACCGTTCTTGGTATTAGTAAGATAAAAAAGACCAAAGGGTATAGTGAGGTATAAAATGAAAAAGGTTGCTATTGTAGATGGTTTTTCTTCTGGTAAGTTTATGGCGAAAGAGCTTTATGAAAAGGGCTGTTGTCTCTTGCATATAGCCTCGAAATCAGATTTACATAGTTATTATTATAAAGGTTTCGATTATTCAATCTATAAAGAGCATTATGTTTATTACAATATAGTTGATACAGTAAACTTCCTTAAAGAACAGGGTGTTGAATTTATTATTGCGGGGAGTGAAAGTGGTGTTTCTCTTGCAGATAAACTTAATAATCATTTTGAATTTGATTATAAAAATAATTTTATTAAGACCTCTGCAAGGCGCAATAAGTATGAGATGATTGACACGCTGAAGAAATATGGAATTCCTGCGGCAGAACAAGGTAAATTTTCAGATTGGCATACTGCGGAGCAATGGATTAGAACTTTTGGTAATTTTCCTGTTGTGCTTAAACCATTAGAGAGTGCGGGTTCTGATGGTGTTTATATCTGCGAAGATGAGCGTTCTGCCAAGGAGGCTTTTTATAAAATATTGGGGAAATCGAATAAACTTAATCTCTGTAATAACCATGTCTTAATACAGGAGTTTCTGAAAGGGACTGAATATGTCGTTAATATGGTGTCTTTTAATAGCAATCAATTAGTTACGGAAGTGGTAAAATATAAAAAGCGCAGGCTTGACACGGGTAGCATAATCTATGATATCGATGACATTATTGATTCCTCCCATCCAGAGTATGATGTTTTAGTTGAATATACCAAAAGAGTTGTACTTGCTTTAGGTATATTCAATGGTCCCAGCCATGCTGAGGTAATGTTAACACCTGATGGCCCCAAATTGGTTGAAATTGCGGCGAGAATGGACGGAATATTGCGACCTGCGATCGCCAAATTAACAACAGGTTTAGGGCAAATTAGTGCTTCTGCTATGTCTATCGCCGAACCGGAAAATTTTAATAAGGCTATACAAGCAGAAGATTATACCCTGATTAATCATTCCTATAATGTATGTTTGATTAACCATCGTCTTGGTATATTTACCGCAAATTCTTTTATAGAGGAATTAAAGAAATTACCTTCTTTCTATGAGGTTGTTTTTTATGTTGATGAAGGTGATGAAATTGAAATAACTAAAGATGTTTTTAGCCAACCCGGAACGGTTTATTTAATTCATCATGATAAGGATGTAATTAAACAAGATTACGAAAAAATCAGAAGAATTGAAGAATCTGGTGGGTATTTGAAAAATATTTAATTGTTGTGGGTATGTTCATCTGGTTACATTTTTCAATGGCTATGCCTGATTATGGTATGGCCGTTGATCGGAAGCGTAATCCGGGATAACCGCAGTTTGGAGCCTATCTGTTTGTCGATATATGAGGCAGATTCGACTAGGGGCTGTTGACGTTTTGAGAGGGCTTATTGAACAGCATGATGATTGGGTATAATTGCTTTCGCCAAAAACCAACCATGCCTTACCATCATGCCGAGAACCATGTTATCAAAACCCCTATGGGATACGCTAGCTGTATTCATGCAACAAAGTGGACTGATTTATCACAAAGAAGAACATCACCTGACCTTTGAGGGTATCCTTTACCGCATGAGAACCGGTTGTCCCTGGCGGGATTTACCGCCTGAATTTGGGAAATGGAATACCGTCTTTCGACGTTTTAATGAATGGGCAAAGAAAGATATTTTTAATTTAATATTCAAATTCTTATCTGAATATTCTGATACGGAGTGGCTGTTCATTGATGGCAGTATTGTGCAGGCTCATCAACACAGTGCAGGCGCAGCCTCTAAAGAAAATGAATCGAGAGGAAAAAGTCGGGGTGGACGGTCAACCAAGATCCATTTGGCCGTGGACAGTGACGGTTTACCTGTGCATTTTGAGCTTTCTGGGGGTCAAACACACGACATAGTTCATGCAGAAAGTCTGGTGTCACAGTCACCGCCATCGGATTTTGTGATTGCGGATAAAGGTTACGATAGCGAAGCCTTCAGGCTTGCCGTGAAACAACAAGGTGCAACGCCGGTCATTCCCTATAAGAAAAACCGTCGAAAAGCCGATAAGCGTATTGATAAATGTTTATATCGTTACCGCCACTTGGTGGAAAATGCGTTTGCCAGAATTAAACATTTTCGTGCAATAGCAACAAGATACGATAAGTTGGAGCGTAATTACGCCAGTATGCTGGCTCTGGGTTTTATCATTATCTGGTTGCCTATGTGGGCTGAATAAATTAGGTACCCGAAAGGTAAACAACCCCTAATAAGTGCAATTTTTCATAACGGCGTCATATGCATTGAACATCAAGGTGTCAGTGTATCAGGTAGTCCGTCTAAAAATCGGGTACAGAATTATGTACCCGTATTATACTGGGATTAACGCCGTAGTTTGAGTGCTGGAATTGTACAACAGAAAGTAATAAATAGCAGCCCAAGTAAAATTAGGGAAAAGTCCTCACGACTTGGAGCAATGCTGTAAAGCACAGCGACAGTCGCTGTACCTAGCGATGCACCAAATAAGGTTCCGATTCTGGTAATTACGCTTGCGTCCGGAACTTGAGTGTCTGGTAACTCATGATAAGCATGGGACATAGCTAATAATGTAATTAAACCTATACCAGCACCTCTGAGCAACATTGTTACCATGATGATTTCTGGATGAGATGGGATATTGTGCAGAAATAGCGGCACTGTGCCGAATATAGCCATTATTGTTCCAATCAGAGCTGTATTACTGACACCAAAACGTCCGCTTAATGATTTAATGTAAGAGCGTGAAAGAAGTGCGCCTACTCCGTGAGCGCCTATCCAAATGCTGGCAAGTAATTCACTTTGTTGGAAGCCATGTATAAACATAATTGGTAAAGCAAAAAGGCCGCCATAAAAACTAATACTTGAAAGAAGTAATAACCAAATAGACGCGGTAAAAGATCTTACCTTAAACGGCGCAAGTTGAATTAAAGCATCAGAGGTTTTATTTAGTGTATGGCGAACAAAAAGCAAAATGAGTATTAGGCTTGCAAGTAAGATCCCAACCATAATTAACCAATGTAGGGTGCTCATTGTATCTGCTTTCGCCAGCAATGACAGACTGTAAATCATGAACAATAGCGATGGTGTTAGCAGTAAAAATCCCATTAGATCAAAACGTATAGATTCCGATTTATCATTTTTGGTGATACATACGGCGCTGAGTGCAATGGCTGCTATCCCAATGGGTACATTGATAAAGAAGATTAAGCGCCAATCACCAATGTGCAATAAATAGCCTGCAACGATAGGCCCAGCGATAGGAGCAATAACTGTGGGTACAGCAATAGTTGCCATAGCCCCTTTCAAATTTTGCTTGCCAACTGCGTTAACCAATACTGTTTGCATCACAGGCATCAGCATACCGGCGCCTATGCCCTGTATGACTCTACTGGCTAAAAGAAAATCAATGTGAGAGGAAAAACCGCAAAGTAACGAACCTAACGTAAAAACGACCAGACCGGTTAGCCAAAGGTTCTTAGCTCCCACTCGGCGTGTCGCCCAAGCACAAATCGTGACTGTGACTGTCGCACTCAAGGTATACAGTGTTGAAACCCACTGTAACTGAGCAACTGAAGCCGAAAGATTGACTGTCAGAGACGGAATGGCAACTCCAATGATTGTTGCATCTAATAGAGGCAAACAAATCCCGATGACAAGACATGTAATAACCCAGAGTTGGTATCGATTTAAAGGTGTTGATTGCTCAGAACAACTATTTTTGGTCATGATATATCTCCGCCGCCAATAAAGTTTTTCTTCTCTGAACGCGAATTGGCAAGATAATTACAGGTAAACATACAGGTTGTTACCTCAGCTGATTTTAAAGCGGTTTGTTTTAATGGTATTTTCCCTAGCTTGGGATTAAGTATCATTGTTTCAAGAGATGCCTACTTCTGTCTCCCCTTTGACCAGCATTTCAGATGGATCCTTTGAGTTATTTCATGCAAGTCTGATGTTTTTTCAGAACTGCCACATACTCACCATTATATCACTGTACTGTATAGGTGACAGCGTTCCTTGTTACACCACAGCGTGAACTTTATGTTCCTATTCCATCTTTTCCACAGTAATTTTCAGCTCAGCACAACCATTCGCTGAAGTAGAGGATATTATTGGATCAAAACTCAAAAGGAGTTTAGAAGGCCCTCGTGTATACACTCCTGTTTCTTGATAATGATAGTTATCAGCAAAACGTAAATTGCACAGGCGATCCAAAATAATATTGGATGAAATCTCCAACTGACGGAGTGAAAATGCAGCACCAACACAGGCATGCATACCTGTACCAAAGGCCAATTGTTTCCTTCGATTTGCTTTCTGTTGAGAAATTGTATTCTTTCGTCGATATAGATCAAATTCATTTGGTTTGTAAAAAACTGATGGATCGCGATTAGCGGCACCAATCATACAAAATACTAGGGCACCTTTGGGGATATTGATACCAGAAATAGTGACATTTTCACCCACTTTTCTCGGAATTAGCTGTACGGGGGATGTCAGACGTAAAGTTTCTTCAAGTGCGTCTCGAACTAGACTACGATCTTTAACAACTGCATCAAACATACTTGGATTAGATATTAAATGGTTAAACATCATTGCTAGTGTTTTGTCAGCAGGTTCTGTGGCAGCTAACAGAATATTTAAACACAATGCCGTAATTTCACTTGTAGACATCTCTGTATCTTGCCCGTTACCACCACAAAGTATAGATATAAAGTCTCCACTGGGATTACACCGCCGCTGGTCCACTATAGGATTTAGTAAGCGGATCAATTTCTGACTACATTCAAGGCTGTGCATTTTCTCTGGCTCTGTTTGGTCAAATTGGGTAATAAAATTGGCGATACCCTTGTGCCATTCAGCTATGTCACGATAGTTATCACTTGGCAGTCCAAGAATATCTAATGTTACTAATACGGCATAATCTCGGCCAAAGTCATTAACAAGGTCTATATTTCCTTTTTCAATATGAGGTTGTAGGAGATTTTCTGTGAGCTTTCGAATCATGGGTTCGTAGTGGTTATCAAAATAATCTTTTGAAAGTCCTTGCATCACGAGTTTTCGTTTACGCGCATGTTCTTCACCTTCCATTTGAGCAAGAACACGATCTCCCATAACAGGTTCAGCTCGCTCAATCAATGGCTGTGTATTGAAAATTGAGGATTTTAAAATAGTGTCAACATCCTCATATTTGCCGATAAAATAGCTATTTTGAAATTGATCAAAATAAATTAAATCTTGCTCATGCAAGGTGTCGTAAAAATCGTAAGGATTTTCTATAAATTTAGGATTGTGAATGCTGAAAGAATTTAATTTAGCCATTATTTTATTTCTTTATTTAAACGATGTTGAGTACTAAGAACCTATCTAATTTGATTCTTTATTTTCTATAATTGAGTGACGATTCCGTAACTCTGTTTACCTCCTACTTGTATAGGATAACTACCGTCAAACAAGCCTTTTCCTATAGGCCAAGGGCGATGATAGAGCAGTGTAGAATGTTTTACCCCAAGTAATCGAGGGGTATCGAGGTAAAAGGGGATTTCAGCGAAAATATATGGCAACGCTTTATATACCAACTGTAGGTCAATTTGACCAAAGGATTGTCCAGTACCTTTTAGTCGCCCTTTTATGGCTTGAAAAGACATATCAAGGCAGATTTTTCTAAAAGACTCTGATTCATTGAAAGCGTTTTCAACCTGTGTTCTAAGAGATTGGTAATCATGGTTTAGTGCAAAATCGTTAAATTGAATGACTCTGATTGGTTTACTTTTTAATATTGTTGCCACTGAAATAATAGAATCAAGATTACGTAAATGACGTCTAATTTCGCGTTGTGTTTTCTTGATAGCCTTAGCGTCCTCAATTCCACTAGCAACTAAAAGGCGTGAAGCTTCATGTTCACAAGGTAACAATACGTCGACTTGCCGAAAGTGATCACTTGACCACTGAATGAGATCTACAATATAGTCTTTTGAAAAACGTGAATTAAAGGGGCTTATCCCTACTAGCGCATGATCACCCCTTTGAATAATTTGGTCACAACGGGGAGTTTCACCTTGGATAGTAAATGATGATGAATTCTTATGTAACAACTCTGGATGGACAGATAATGTTTGATTGTTCGTTTCTTCAAAACATGTTCTTTCAGTGGATAACATTCCGATTGGTTCCCCATTTTTTAATATAATGTCATCTAATCCTATATAAAATTCTTTAATTTTATATAGGATTAATTACGTATTCATAAATCATCATTTTAGTTTTTGTCTTGCTATTTTTCTATTGCACTACTTATCTTGTCATTTGGTTGCTAGAAACACTTACCACTAACACTAAGTCAATTCACGAGCTACCGTTGAAGCAATGTAATATCTATTATTGTCGCACTCTGATTTCCTATTTATCTCGCGCAGAAAATAATTAAACTTTTTTATATCTATTCACTATAAATAATTTTTCAAAATAGTGATACTCCTCGCCAACACCTTACACAGTATGCATAGCACAAAGCGGTTCATCAGACGTCAGAGTGGCCATTTTGAGATATCAATCGAATAGACCAACTGTATCGGTATTATGAAATTCTATTTATTACTAATACCAGTATTTACGATTACGAAAAAATCAGAAGAATTGAAGAATCTGGTGGGTATTTGAAAAATATTTAATTGTTGTGGGTATGTTCATCTGGTTACACTTTTCAACGGCTATGCCTGATTATGGTATGGCCGTTGATCGGAAACGTAATCCGGGATAACCGTAGTTTGGAGCCCATCTGTTTGTCGATATACTATTTAATGAAATCAGCGGATATAAAATTAGATAAACGGGTAACTGGTTTTTATTATTAAATAATGTTATTAGTATCATGCCTATTTAATTTACTTGTCCAGTGTTGGTTTTATTTAGCACACAGCATTTTATGCCATCTATCCTCTTTTCTATCGGAACAATCGTTTATTAATTAGTCGCATGGTCACAAATATCTCATATTGATCAAGAGTTATTCATACTGCAACCATTGCCTTTTTATGGTCTTTTTGGCTACAAAATGTGCATCATGTCATGTTTTTGTGCTAATTTTGTTAATTATTGGTTTCTTTTGTGTTTTTCTGTTGTTTATGACATCTGTTGAGATCTTATTGACGCAGGGGACAACAGTTGCTTAATTGATAAGCCGAAAAATAACAAACAATACCCAAACAGTGTAGTTCCTGGCAGAAAATGCAGGTTCTGGCTGTACACAACAACATCACAAATGGAGTGCAAGAGAATGACAACTTCCTCTAGAAAAACAGGGTTATTAAAGCTGGGGATCAGCTTGGTTGCATTGGCAGTAACCGCCAGCGTTCAGGCAAAAACATTGGTTTACTGTTCTGAAGGTTCACCAGAAGGATTTAACCCACAATTGTTCACTGCTGGCACTACTTATGATGCCAGCTCGATACCACTGTTTAACCGTTTGGTTGAGTTCAAAATAGGTACGACGGAAGTCATACCTGGATTGGCGGAGAAATGGGACGTCAGTGATGATGGTAAGACTTATACTTTCCATCTGCGAAAAGGCGTTAAATGGCACTCTAATAAAGAGTTCAAGCCAAGCCGTGATTTTAATGCTGACGATGTGCTCTATTCTTTTATGCGTCAGAAAGATACAAACCATCCATATCATAAAGTCTCAGGCGGCAGCTATGAGTATTTCACTGGTATGGGGATGAGTGAGATGATCGATAAGGTTGTAAAAGTAGACGATTACACTGTCCGGTTTGAATTGAGCCGCCCGGAAGCCCCATTCCTGGCTGACATAGGGATGGATTTTGCTTCTATTTTGTCAGCGGAATACGCAGATAAAATGATGAAAGCAGGTACACCGCAGAACGTAGACCTGAACCCAATTGGTACGGGTCCATTCCAGTTGCTGCAATATCAGAAAGATTCCCGCATCCTGTATAAAGCGTTCAATGAATATTGGGGGGGTAAACCGAAAATTGACCGCTTGGTTTTCTCCATCACCCCCGATGCTTCTGTTCGTTATGCAAAATTACAGAAAAATGAATGTCAGGTCATGCCATATCCAAATCCGGCTGATATTGCCCGTATAAAGCAGGATAAAAATATCGTAATGATCGAGCAACCTGGCTTGAACGTTGGTTATGTTTCTTTCAACGTGACTAAAAAACCACTGGATAACGTTAAAGTTCGCCAGGCGCTGACAATGTCTGTAAATAAAGACGCTATTATTGAGGCGGTTTATCAGGGGGCAGGTCAGAAAGCGACAAACCTGATCCCGCCGACAATATGGGGTTACAACGAGAGTATTAAAGACTATCCATATGATCCGGAAAAAGCGAAACAGTTACTAAAAGAAGCTGGCTTGGAAAATGGTTTTACCATCGATCTGTGGGCGATGCCGGTACAGCGTCCGTATAACCCCAATGCTCGCCGTATGGCTGAAATGATCCAAGCTGACTGGGCGAAAATTGGTGTTAAGGCCAAAATTGTCAGCTACGAATGGGGTGAATACCTGAAACGGGCTAAGGACGGCGAGCATCAGGCTGTGATGATGGGGTGGATTGGTGATAATGGTGATCCGGATAACTTCTTCGCAACCTTGTTTAGCTGTGCAGCTAAAGAACGGGGTTCCAACTATTCAAAATGGTGCTACAAGCCGTTCGAGGACATTATTCAGCCAGCGCGTGTGACCGCTGATCACGCCAAACGTGTCGAGCTTTATAAACAGGCTCAGGTTGTGATGCATGAGCAGGTTCCGGCGCTGATCATTGCTTATTCCGTTGTTTATGAACCTATTCGTAAAGAGGTCAAAGGTTATGTGGTTGATCCATTAGGTAATAAACATCATTTCGATAAAGTGTCTCTTGAATAATCCTGTTTTTACTCGGCTGTGATATGCCATCTCCCTGATTTTTTTAGCGGAGATGGTGGTTTTTCCCAGCCAGTCATCGCTGGAGGAAAGCTAACAAGAAAAGTAGAGGCAAGGAATTCATTGAGTTGTGAGCGAAAGGGGGAAAGTCCTCTCCCTTATCAAGCCAAACGGCCTGAGAGCTGTAACCGGCATTTAAATAAAGAGAGTTCGGAATATGTTGCAGTTCATACTCCGACGTCTGGGGCTAGTTATCCCAACGTTTATTGGCATTACTTTGCTGACTTTTGCTTTTGTCCATATGATCCCCGGAGACCCGGTGACCATTATGGCCGGGGAACGTGGAATATCTGCTGAGCGCTATGCTCAGTTAATGGCTGAAATGGGGCTAGATAAGCCACTCTGGCAGCAATATTTTCATTATGTAAGTAATGTGTTACATGGTGATCTGGGTGTCTCCATGAAAAGTCGCATCTCTGTGTGGGAAGAATTTGTTCCCCGTTTCCAGGCAACCCTTGAACTGGGGATATGCGCCATGCTGTTTGCTATTGCGGTCGGTATTCCGGTTGGCGTACTGGCGGCGGTAAAGCGTGGGTCGGTTTTTGATCATACTTCGATAGGTCTTTCCCTGACCGGATACTCTATGCCGATCTTCTGGTGGGGGATCATGTTGATCATGCTGGTTTCTGTTCAGTTAGATCTGACACCGGTATCTGGCAGGATAAGCGACAGTATTTTCCTTGATGACAGTCATCCGCTGACGGGTTTTATGCTGATCGACACCCTGTTCTGGGGTGAAGAAGGTGATTTTAAAGATGCCGTGATGCATATGATCTTACCTGCCATTGTCCTGGGAACGATTCCTCTGGCAGTGATTGTCCGTATGACCCGCTCTTCTATGTTGGAAGTATTGGGTGAAGATTATATCCGTACTGCCCGCGCAAAAGGTTTGAGCCGCATCCGTGTGATAGTGGTTCATGCGTTGCGCAATGCGTTGCTGCCGGTTGTGACCGTTATCGGCTTGCAGGTGGGTATCATGCTGGCGGGGGCAATTCTGACTGAAACCATCTTCTCCTGGCCGGGGCTTGGACGCTGGCTGATCGATGCCCTTCAACGCCGGGATTATCCGGTGGTTCAGGGAGGGATATTGCTGGTGGCGATCATGATTATCCTGGTTAACTTGGTGGTTGACGTGCTGTACGGCGTAGTTAACCCGCGTATCCGTCATAAGAAATAGGGAGCGCATTATGTCTCAAGTGACTGAGCCTGCAAACAATGCGCCTAAGATTATGACGCCGATGCAGGAGTTCTGGTATTACTTTAAGCGCAATAAGGGGGCAGTTGCCGGCCTGGTTTATATTGTGCTGATGTTGTTGATTGCTTTGCTAGCGGGGGTTCTCGCGCCGCATGGTGCGGCGGAGCAGTTTCGTGATTCCTTGTTGACTCCGCCGGTATGGCAGGAAGGGGGAAGCTGGCAGTTTATTCTTGGTACTGATGATGTCGGCCGTGATTTACTTTCGCGTCTGATGTATGGTGCCCGGCTTTCACTGCTGGTGGGATGTCTGGTTGTGGTGTTATCCCTGTTAATGGGGGTTGTGCTGGGGGTGCTGGCCGGTTATTTCGGTGGCGTGGTGGATATTATCATCATGCGTATCGTTGATATTATGCTGGCATTGCCAAGCCTGCTGTTAGCGTTGGTGCTGGTGGCGATATTTGGGCCATCAATTGTCAATGCCTCTTTGGCGCTGACCTTTGTGGCTTTGCCCCATTACATCCGTTTAACTCGTGCTGCGGTGCTGGTGGAGGTTAATCGCGATTATGTCACGGCTTCACAAGTGGCTGGGGCGGGTGCCGTGCGCCAGATGTTTATCAATATCCTGCCTAACTGTCTGGCACCGCTGATTGTGCAGGCTTCTTTAGGTTTTTCCAATGCTATTCTCGATATGGCTGCTTTGGGTTTTCTGGGGATGGGGGCGCAGCCACCCACGCCGGAATGGGGAACGATGCTGTCTGATGTATTGCAGTTTGCACAAAGTGCCTGGTGGGTGGTGACTTTCCCAGGTCTGGCAATTTTGCTGACAGTGTTGGCGTTTAACCTGATGGGTGACGGTTTGCGTGATGCACTTGATCCTAAACTCAAGCAGTAGTGAGGTAGCGAAATGGCATTGTTAAATGTAGAAAAATTATCGGTTCACTTCGGTGAAGAAGATGCGCCATTCCGCGCTGTTGATCGCATCAGCTACCGTGTTGAGCAGGGGCAGGTTGTCGGGATTGTCGGAGAATCCGGTTCCGGTAAGTCAGTCAGCTCATTGGCAGTCATGGGATTGATTGATTATCCGGGCCGGGTGATGGCTGATAAACTGGAATTTAACCAGCGTGATCTGACCAAAATCTCGGAGAAAGAGCGCCGCCAGCTGGTTGGTGCGGAAGTGGCAATGATCTTCCAGGATCCGATGACCAGCCTGAATCCCTGTTATACCGTTGGATATCAGATTATGGAGGCGCTGAAAGTGCATCAGGGTGGCAACCGTCGCACCCGCCGCCAGCGGGCGATTGATCTGCTGACATTGGTTGGTATTCCTGATCCTGCATCGCGTCTGGATATTTATCCGCACCAATTATCCGGTGGTATGAGCCAACGGGTGATGATCGCAATGGCCATTGCTTGCCGGCCAAAATTGCTGATTGCTGATGAACCGACAACGGCTTTGGATGTCACCATTCAAGCGCAGGTTATTGAACTGTTGCTGGAGTTGCAACAACGGGAAAATATGGCGCTGGTATTAATTACTCATGATCTGGCATTAGTCGCAGAAGCTGCCCATCATATTATCGTGATGTATGCCGGGCAGGTGGTGGAATCCGGTAAGGCATCAGAAATCTTCCGTGCGCCACGTCATCCGTATACTCAGGCGTTGCTCAGGGCATTACCTGAATTTGCTACGGATAAATCCCGTCTTGCCTCTTTACCGGGCGTTGTGCCGGGGAAATATGACCGGCCTATTGGTTGCCTGCTGAATCCGCGTTGTCCATATGCGAATGACCATTGCCGCCAGATGGAGCCGGAATTACGAACGGTAGGGGAACGTCAGGTGAAATGCCATACACCGCTGGATGATGCGGGGAGGCCGACAATATGAGTGAACATATTTATCAGGCGCGGGAAACATCAACGGCGCCGTTGTTAAAAGCGACAGAACTGAAAAAATATTACCCGATCAAAGGGGGATTATTCTCACCTGCTCGTACTGTAAAAGCATTGGATGGTATCTCTTTCGAACTGGAGAAAGGCAAAACGCTGGCAGTGGTTGGTGAATCGGGGTGTGGTAAATCCACATTGGGGCGATTGCTGACCATGATAGAAAAGCCAACTGACGGTGAACTTTATTATCAGGGGCAGGATCTGCTGGTGCCAAATAAAGATGCTGAAAAGTTGCGCCGCCAGAAAATCCAGATTGTGTTCCAGAATCCTTATGGTTCGCTCAACCCGCGTAAGAAAGTTGGGCAAATCCTGGAGGAACCTTTGCTGATCAATACCAAACTGAATACGCATGAGCGTAAAGAGAAAGTGTTGCAGATGATGGCGAAAGTCGGGTTGAAAACCGAACACTACAGCCGTTACCCGCATATGTTCTCTGGTGGTCAGCGCCAGCGAATCGCGATTGCCCGTGGTTTGATGTTGGACCCGGATGTGTTGATCGCGGATGAGCCGGTTTCTGCGCTGGATGTCTCGGTGCGGGCACAGGTGTTGAACTTGATGATGGATTTGCAGCAGGATTTAGGGTTGTCTTATGTGTTCATTTCCCATGACTTATCTGTGGTTGAGCATATCGCTGATGAAGTGATGGTGATGTACCTTGGCCGCTGTGTGGAAAAAGGCAATAAGGAGATGATTTTCAGTAATCCACGTCATCCGTATACACAGGCGCTGTTATCAGCAACGCCAAGACTAAATCCTGAATTACGCCGTGAACGGATAAAATTGACAGGTGAATTGCCAAGCCCGATGAATCCACCACCCGGTTGTGCGTTTGCGGCTCGTTGTCGTCGGGCATTTAGCACCTGTACGCAGTTTCAGCCAAAATTGAATCAATATGGTGAGCAACTGATTGCCTGTTTTGCCGTTGATCAGGATGAAAATGTTGCGGTGGAGTAATTGCTTGGTCAGCATGAGTTAAAACATTCTTGGTGATAATGGTTTAACCATTATCACCATTTAAATATTTACTTTTGTCTTTAGTCGTCACAGACAGCCATTAAAGGTAATTATTTCAGAAAAATAACGACTTGGATAAGTGAAACAGGGCTGTTAGCGATAAAATCAAGTATACTCAATTCCACTGATCACATGTTATAACTGCGATATCTCATAGGCATTGGTTTGAGTGAAAATGAAATTGCGCGTCAAACGTTCGTTAACCATTAAACAGATGGCCGCAGTGACCGGCGTCACGCTGGTGACCATTGCTATTTTTATTACTATTCAATTGTGTCATCTTATACAGCAACGTAAAGATGATTATATCAGTCAGCTTAATAATGCGGCAGTTCAGGTCCAGGTGCCTTTAACCGAAGCGCTGCTCAGTTCCGATCTCAGTAAAGCAAAAGAGTTACTGATAGGGCTACGTACCGCGGGTATTTTAGGGCGGGCAGATGTGGTGTTACCGGAGGATATCCGGGTGATACGATTGAGCTTTGCCACCCATCGTCCAATTCCCGAATTGGCTAAACGTATTTTTGGGATCCCTGTGGAGGTGAGTATTCCCCTCCATGCTTATGGTTCAGCGCCAATAGATGCTAAACCGCTGGGGCATTTGATTTTACAGGTGGATTCTAATCGGGTATATCGTTTTGCTATTAATGCGTTGGCACTGATGTTGACAACGTATTTATTGTTAGCGCTTATTCTGACTGTGTCGATAAGCTGGTGTATCAACCGGATTATTGTGCACCCATTGCGTAACATTGCGCGGGATCTTAATAACGATCAACCACCTGAGCCAATGATTTGCCCGAAAGGCCACCAGGATGATGAACTGGGTCTGTTGATCAGGGGATATAATCGTCAATTTGATAAACATAAACCTCCGTCATCATGAAACCATCCGGGGCGGTTTGAGGTCTAACCCTCAGTTATAATTCTGACAGGATTTCACCTGCTAAAACTCAGGTTTTTGCTTTTTCTGCCGTTGTTATTGGTCGAAGGGAACATATTCTGTCATCACTGGTTAAACCGCCGAAGGCTAAAACCAAGGATAGACATCTATAGGGGTTCACATGCAGGGTACGAAAATTCGTTATTTTATTGGTGGGATAATGCTGGTCATTGTGGGCCAGGTGCAGGCAGAAGCTTTGCAACCTGACCCTGCCTGGCAACAAGGCAAACTGGAAAACGGTTTTAACTGGCAAATTTTGCAGACGCCACAACGTCCTAACGACAGAATACAGTTGCGCCTTGTAGTGAAAACAGGTTCGCTGGCGGAAAAAACTCAGCAAACGGGTTATACCTGGTTGATTCCGAAAGTCGCGTTATTCAGCAGTAAAAGTTTGTCTTCCGCCAAACTGGAACAATTATGGAATAGTGCCGTCGATCCTAAATACCCGCTGCCTCCTGCAATTGTTTCATATGATTTCACGCTTTATAGCCTGAGTTTGCCGCATAATCGTCCTGAACTGTTAAAAAGTGCGTTGAGTTGGCTGGCTGACGCGGCGGGTAAAACGGTATTTACACCAGAGACACTACAACATGCCATGAAAATGGCGGGTACATCGGTAGCGACCTATCCTCAAGATATACAAGACCCGGTGTGGCGTAGACGTTTACAAGGTTCAACGTTGTTGGGGCATGATCCGGCACAGGCCACTGCTCAACCTATCGATTTGGATAAACTTAAACAATTTTACCGGCAGTGGTATACCCCTGACATGATGACGCTGTATATCGCGGGCCACGTGGATAGCCGAACTTTACTGGAAAATATCAACCAGGTGTTTTCATCATTGAAGGGTAAGCGCCATACTCCGGCAACGATCGCGGCGTTGTTACCTATGAAACCGGATACGCTAGGGATGATCAGTGACAAAAAGAAAGAAGATACCTTATCCTTGATTTGGGATCTCAACTGGCAGCCGATGAATGATTCACATGTGTTGAGCCGCTATTGGATCAGTGATATTACCCGTGAGGCACTTTATCGTTACCTGCAACTTGGGCTGGAGAGAAGAAATGATAAGGCGCTGAAACTGGGGCTGGATTGCAAAGTTCAGTATCAGCGTGCGAGTTGTGCTCTGAATCTCAACACGTCGGCAGGTAATTTAAAACCGGCGATGGAGTATCTGGCGGCTGAATTGGTAACACTCCGTGATAAGGGGTTGCCAAAGGCACAGTTTGATGAGCTGTATGCGCAGAAACAAGCCCAACTCAGCCAATTGTTTGCCATGTATGCCCATACCAGCACGGATATTCTGATTAATCAGCGTCTTTTGTCTCAACAAAGTAATGTTGTGGATATTGCTCCTGAACAGTATCAACGTCTGAGACAAGCATTTTTAGCTTCCCTGACACCTGAAATGCTTAACCATGAACTGAAACAGATCCTTTCACAAGAAGTCGCGTTTGTTCTGATTCAGCCGAAAGGGGAAGCAGAAGTGGATGTAAACCAGTTAAGAAATGGTTTTAATCAGATTATGTCGCTGGAGCCACATAAGATTGATACTCCGGCACAGGCACAGCCGCCGGTATTTAAGCCAGAAGAAAAGGCTTCTTAAGGCAGTAAAAAGGGTGGGGATACCGCTGACGGTTCCCCGGTTTTCAATCCGGCCCCTCCGCGGTAATATGCACTTCACCCGCCGCGGCACCAATGTTGCCGGCATTACGTACCCCCACGCCGGTTTCAGTGCCCACCAGCATAATTTTATGCGCATACATACCGCCTAATGCCGCCACATCCAACGCAAACTCCGGGGGCTTTTCATTGCCGGTCGATTTTTTCTCAATCTGCGAGCATATAACGATAACTCAGTTCGGCCACTTCCTGCCGTGAACATCGCTAAAATTTGAGATTCAAACCAAAATACTGCTTTCAGGATGTAAAAATCTTTTGGGTACATAAAGATCATAATCATTAAAGCGACAATATTCCTCCAATTGCTGAGCAGACTTAACACCAACCTTTCTGTATATTTGTGCCGTATAGTGTTCAACAGTACGGTAGGAAATGTTTAATATTCTGCCAATTTGTTTACTGGTATTTTTATGTAAAGAGAGAAAAATGACATCCCATTCCCGTGGAGTAAATAAATGAGTAGGTGGTTGAAATATAATAGATGCAGGGAGTTTTCCATAAAATAGACGGGTTAATGAGAAATCCTGGGCTTCCCGTCCGTGGAAAATGATTCCGACACATTCGTTTTCATCATTATATAGTGGGTATTTTTCACAAAAATGAGATGATAAAAATTTATCTTTGCCAAACATATGTGTTTCAAGCGAACATACTGTTGTTTCGCTCTTCATTACACTTTGATCATGAAGAACAAATTCCTTTGCAAACTCAGCACCATCCCAAGGAAGTTCATAATCATATCGCCCTTCGTAATCAAATGAGTCTGGCAGATTTTCAAGATGTTTAAGTGCCAGATTGCCATAAATAAAGCATGAATTTTTATCTTTGATCCCCCAGGGCTCATTACTTTGCTGCATTGTGTTAATGATTTGAGGGGAAATGATTACTTTATTATTCATATCATCATTCCTTATTATGTTTAAATGACATTAATCAGCTTAATTCTCTACTACCAATAGTGACAAATCTTTCAGGGACATAGAGATCAAGTTTATTTTCTTTACAGAAATCCTTTAGTTCTGCATGTAAGGGCAAATTGAATTTTCGGTAAATTGACTGAATATGATTAACAACATCCTCTGTATTCATCATTAATGCTTCGCTGATACTTTCTTCATCCAGTAAGCGCAGAGTCAAAAAGAGCACTTCCCACTCAGTTTGCGTCAGTATATCGTTAGGCGGTGTGAATTCCTGCGTCACCGGAGATGTTCTTTCATAGTAGTAAGCCGTAGAAAAGTTTTGAATTTTGGACATGTGAAAAATAATCCCCATGCAATCCCCCTTTTCATCACAAAGGGGATATTTGTCACAAATATAGGTTTGCTTAGTTTTATTTTCTCCAAATGGATGAGTTTCCATTGAAGATACTTTTTGCATAGTTTGAATAACTTTTTGATCCTGACGGTAATATTCTTTTTCATATTCTGCAATAGATGAGGGTAATTCTCCTGCTGAAAGCCCCGTAATATCGAAATCTTCGGGCAAGTTGAGCAGTTGATAGAAAGCCGGATTAGCATAGATAAACCTTGATTGCAGATCTTTAACTCCACAAGGTTCATGACTTTTTTCCCACATATGAATTAATTGCTGGTCGATATTATTTGACATAGTAACTCCTTAATTATGATTAAGTCATTATCTGAATGAATTGTTTTCTGGTTATACATAAAATAACTTAACTATATAATATAGTATAACAATTATCCAGCCAAAGACTGTATGTTCATTAATTTCATGATGGTATTATCAGTACTAAATAGCATAATAAAAAAATATTATTTTTATTATGCTATTTAAGTGATTTATTTTACCAGTTAAAAATTTCACGCACATAACATTGCAATCTGTTAAGATGGATTGCTTTATAAAGATATGATATATTATGTTGTCATATATCACATAAAAATTTTTAAATTTGGTATCAAATCGGAACCTTGCGTGATCATTTAGAAGTTTTTCTTCTACACGTGAATTGAATAATCTTCAATAAGAAAAAAAACGTTTCCTTTTCCCTGCTTGTTAACAACCATAGTTGCCCCTTCCTCAAATAAGTCATTTTGAGATATTGATATTGCAAATAGATCATCATCTTTATCTGTACATAAATATGGAATACGAGCCAATGAGCTAACTTTGTTGGTGTCATTCCTCGTAACTGAAGAGCTTCTTTTAAGACATTCGTTAAAGTATTTCATACGTTTACAGCATTTACAAAAATAACTAAACTTTTTAAACATTTTAGTATCCGCAAAAGAACATTCCTGAACATTTAACGTTCATTTATGACCTTTTTGTCGTTAGACATAACATTTTCCTATTCGGAGAATATTTGGCTGTACTTGGCGGGGTTTAATGTTTTTGTACAGCCATTTTTTAGCATTCCGCCCAATGCGGACTCAGGGAAAAAGCTGTAACAACATAAAAATATCAATCTGAAGAGAGTATGAATATAGCACCTTGAATAACCAAACTGAGGAGAGAAGAAAGAAATGATTGTAAAAATCGACTGGCACCCAGCGGATATTATTGCGGGACTTAAAAAACGGGGAACGTCATTATCTGCTGTTTCAAGAGAAGCGGGGCTAGCATCATCCACGTTAAGTAATGCGCTGCACCGGCCCTGGCCTAAGGGTGAACGACTCATTGCTACCGCTTTAGACTGTGAGCCTTTCAAAATATGGCCAAGTAGATATTCTAAATAATAATGAAAAGAGATTAAGTACCTGAAATTTATCTTATGTCTCGTGGAAAGCTTCAGGCAGGATAATAGAATAAAAGCAGAGCTATTAACGCTCTGCTTTGTTATCGTGCTCTGATTAAAATATATAATCAGGCCAATTCAGGATATTTATCATCGGAATGCCTTTTCTACATTAATCGTTAATTTTTTATCTTGTGTTGACATCCACCTATATTTCTACTAATTCCGTGGATACCTTTTTATTTTAATCATGTCACCTGAACCAAACCAGCAATTGCCTTTTCAAGGTATTCGCGGGGACAACCTAAATTTACTCTGATAAACCCTTCCCCCTTATCACCAAAACTCCATCCCATTGAAACGACTATTTTGGCTTTTTGTAATAAGGCCCGTTGCAGGGTGTCATCATCCAAGCCCAAATCGCGACAATCCAGCCAGGCCAGATATGTACCTTCCGCTTTAGTCATTCGGCACCAAGGAACGGCAGACGTTAAAGCCTGCCCGAACCAGCAACGGTTTTCTGCCAGGTAATGTTGTAGTTCATCAAGCCATACATCCCCATGTTGATATGCGGCTGTAGCCGCAGTCATAGATAGCGCGTTGAATACATCCAGTCCATGAGCATCCAGCCGCGCTTTAAAGGCACGTCGAAGTTCGGGATTGGGAATGAGAAAGTTCGATATACGAAGTGATGAGAGTCCAAATGTTTTACTTGCTGAGGTGGCGGCAATGACGTTGCTATGCCATTCGTTCCCCAGATGCAGTATTGAGGTGAATTTTTCCCCAGGCAAAATTAAATCAGCCCAAATTTCATCGGAAATTACGGTCGTACCGTACCTTTTGCAGAGTATCAATAGCCGGCGTAGTTCGTCACTATTCCAGCATCTACCCGTAGGGTTATGTGGATTACATAACACTAGCAGAGGTGGTCTGTGTTGCTCCAACATCTGTTCCAGATGATCATAATTAATCTTATAACCGTCCAGACTTTCAAGAAGTGGGTTTTCAATCATCATTCTGCCGTTCATAGTAATAATTTTGGCGAATGAAGCATAATAGGGCCCTTGTACAACCACACCTTCCCCCGGTTTACTCAGCATCTGTATCAGTAAAGCCAGTCCAGGTATGACACCTTCTATTGACGTGAACCAGTCGCGGCACAAGGTCAATTTATGGTGCCTTGAAAACCAGTCTATTGCTGCCTGGTAATAGTGATCGTCGCGTTCGCTATAACCGAAGATGCCATGTTCAATTCGGGAGTAGAGTGTTTGCAGGACCGCTTCCGGACATTGAAAATCGAAATCGGACACCCACATTGGAAGCAGGTCAGTTTTGTCTAAGTGCAAGTCACGACCTAAAAAGTCCCACTTAACAGAGCTTGTATTGTGGCGATCGATTATCTGGTTGAAATCAGGCGATTTCACGTTGGGTTTCCTTTTTATTCAGGGCATTTTCCGGTGTGACTCTTGCAATACCAAAACCGGTAAAGCCATAGATGAGAGCCAGGAAGACGGCAGCATAGCACTGGATAGCCCAAGGTAGCAGATCAAGCGTACTGACACCCAATGTAGTCGCCATATAAATACCGGCAGCAGTCCAGGGGATTAACGGTTCTATGACGGTACAGCCATCTTCTATTGTCCGTGACAGATTTTTATTATCCAGTCCCATACGATGATAGGCCCCTTTGAACAGCTCCGCCGGGATGAGGAGACCCAACTTTCCGTTGCAGGTTGCGCCCGTTACCAGAATAGTGGTTGCCAGGGTTGCAGCGATAAGTTGCCCTGTTGTGCGAACAACTTGTAGAAGTGAGTTGATGATGACGGTCAGGGCGCCAGTGAGTGCTAAAGCACCGGCGAACGCGAATGCACAAAATGCAAGCAGGATGGTACTCATCATCGAAGACATGCCCCCCCGATTGAGCAGACGTGGGACGTCGCTAACAACCCCGGTGATATTGTGTCTCTGATCAGAGAACATAGAGAGATTGAAACCCTCTATCAACGCATTAAGGCCCTGTTTAAGGGTGAGTCCCTGGAGACCTATACCAAGCACAATAGCCAATGCACAGCCAGCCAGCATGACGGGTATCACCGGCCGTTTTGTTATTGCTCCCCACAAAACCAGTATTGGTGGCAAAATCATCAATAAATTGAAGTGATACAGGCTTTCAAGAGATTGAAGGATGTCTGTGACTTTTTCAGGTGTTGCTACGCTACCTGTTAAGCTTGTATGACCCGCAATAAAATAAACAATAGCGGCTAAAACAAAGCCGGGAATAGTGGTATACATCAAATGTTGAATATGACTGTAAAGATCGGTATCGGCGACGATGGCAGCGAAGTTAGTCGAGTCAGATAACGGTGAAATTTTATCACCGAAATACGCACCTGAAACAACCGCGCCCGCCGCTGCCGCCAGAGGCACATCGAGGCCAGCGGCGACGCCCATTAGCGCTACGCCAACTGTTCCGGCTGCCCCCCATGACGTACCGGTACAAACTGAGATAACGCTCGTGATAAAGAAAGCAGCAATAAGTATGTATTGAGGGCTAATCAGCTTTAACCCCCAATACACCATGTAAGGTATGGTTCCGCTGAACATCCAGGTCCCAATTAACCCGCCTACGCAAATCAGTATCATCATCACCGGCATTGCTTTAGCTAGCTTTGCCACAATAGTATCGATAATGTCATTCCAGCGATAGCCTTGCCAATATGCCAAGGTAGCTGCTATTCCTGCTGATATGAGCAATAGGGATTCGATGCGTAAATTCAATTGACCGTACCCAATAACCAACAGTAAGAGCATTGCTGCGATTGGCAGTATGGCAAGTCCCAGATTAATCTTTTTCTTGTCATCCATATTTTAAAACTCCAGTTCCAGATGAATTATTGAAACAGAATAGAATAATGAATTTATTTTGAATGAGATGTGACAGATATTACTTATTCTTTACTCTTATGTTTATGTGTGATGCTTTTTATTACTCTATTAGAAAAACGGAATCTCTGATGACAAGTTCGGCTGAAAACATATTCATTTGTGGAGCTACTTCTTTTTTGGCATTGATCTGCAATGCCAGATTAGCGGCCCTCTGAGCCATTCGTTCTATTGGGTTGTGTACGGTAGTTAAGGGTGGATAGAGATATTGGGCCGGGACAATATCATCAAACCCAACAATCGACAGTTGTTCTGGTAATTTGATTTTCCGTTGATGTAGGGATCGCATCATACCGGCAGCCATAACGTCATTAAATGTTACCGCCGCAGTAAAGCCGATGCCGCTGTCTAAGAGCTTTTCTGTTGCCAGTTCCCCACCCTTTTCGTTGAATGGAACGCTAATAACCCAATTGCCAGGTACTGTGATACCCGCATTAGTCATTGCGGCATGATACCCTTCCAGGCGGAGCCTTCTATTATCGATTGGTAGATCTGCTGTTACACAAGCAATTTTTCGATGACCATTTTGAAGAAGATAATGGGTAGCAGCCTGAGAAGCACTGACATTATCTAACCAAATGCACCGGTTGGCGATAGCAGGGAAATATCGATTAATAATCACTAATCCTGGCGTATGAGCGGCATAACGTAATACATCTGTATCGCTCATTCTACTAACATGAGCGACTATTGCTTCGCATCCCTGATTAATTAAAAAATCTAAGGCAGATCTCTCAAGTTCGGCTTGATATCCTCCACTACAAACCATCAGCTTGACCTCTTCCTGCCGGGCAATTTTTTCAACCCCGCGCGCCAAAAGGGAAAAAAAAGGATCAGCCAGATTGCCAGTGAGTAAACCCAACATGTTCCCGCATCGTTTTGCCAGTGCAAGTGCGGCAAAATTACGGTGATAATTGAGCTCACGCATGGCTTTTTCTACACGCTCACGGGTGCCTGGTTCGACATAAGCCGTACTATTGATGACGCGGCTTACAGTGGCTACGGATACTCCAGCTTGATATGCTACGTCTTTCATAGTAGTCATGCTTTCTCCTCAGCAGTTATGTAAAATAAATCATATCCCAATTAATAGAATAATATAGAGCACAGGCATCATTCTTAATCCAGCAAAAAATGGTTCATAGATTTAAAGTATTTTGGTGGAATATATAGATTATAATTATTTTTTTCGCAAAATAGTTTCAACTCAATAATTGATCCGATTGATAATTTCTCATAGATATCTTGGAAGTACTTTTCCACGGTACGGTATGAAATTTTCATTTCATAAGCAATACATTGATTACTGATGCCGCGGCAGAATAAAAAGATTATTATCCATTCTTTTTCTGTCAATATATTATTGGGGGGGCTAAGCTTAACAGATATAGTTGTATCATTTTTAATATAATGGTGGACTGAAAAATGGTTTATTTCTTTAATGTGACAAATTATTCCAATACAGTGATTCTTTTCATCCATTAACGGGTATTTTTCGCAAAAATAGGGCTTGAGTTGTTGGTTATTACTTTGAAGATAAGCCCCAATAGAGGATACTCGTTGCATAGATTGTAATACCTTACGGTCATGTTCTTCAAAAAGGTGAACAAGATGATTAAACGGTGTAGGTAATTCTTTGGCGGTATATCCTGTGACATTAAAGTGTTCAGGTAACTTACTTAGTTTAATAAATACTTTGTTTGCATATATAAAACGAAATTTCTTATCTTTTACAAACCATGATTCATGACTTCTATCCCACATATTTGTTAACTGAGGAGTAATTTGACTCATATATGACCTTCAATAATTATTGAATATAAGTAGAAAAGTCTTTCAACAATCAGTAAGAACAGCTATTCGTTCTATAGGGAATGACTCCCTCATAATTGGAAGTTATAGTATTGCTATGATTTCAATAGCATGAGTGGTCCCAGATTAAGATTGTTCTTAATCATAACGTTCAAACTCCAGTTTCGAATTGTTTGTTACAATAGAGTAACAAATCCAGTTTAGATGAAATGTGAGATAAGTTTGCTGTTCATGTAACCGGTTTCATGAAGTGTGAAAATGTGATTTATATATCAATTTTAGGTCTTGCTTATAACCGAGTAACGGCAATATCCCCTAATTTTTTAGGGTAATACTTCATTGACATCCTCCCCCACCTTCACACTTCGTGACTCAGGAGGGGGATCCCTCAGGGGAATACCGCCCTTTATCATGCTCGGAAGACTACTTTTTAGCCTCGGCTCTGAGTTCAGTTACATTTTTACCGCCAATTCCCCAGTTATCAGTTTCGACTTCATCAATAATAACAAAGGTTGTTGCAGGATTTTTTCCCAATACATCGACCAGTAACTGGGTAGCTCCTTCAATTAATTGCTTTTTTTGCTCTGCTGTAGCACCTTCACGGGTAATTCTGATATTTACAAACGGCATAAACAGCTCCTTTTCAACGGTTATTATTGGCAGATTGGCTCTGCCAGGGCACATTTATTCGGTATTTTTATCTTGATGATGATCCGCAGTGGCTATCCAGGCAGCGCAGAACAGCGTTAAGCGGGCAAAGAGATAGAAAAATGTCATCAGGCCGATAACAGAGCCAAAAGCCGCGCCGGAAGGAGAGCTGGCGAGGCGTGGCAGCGTCATGGTCATAATATATTTGATAACTTCAAAACCTATAGCTGCCATCAGTGTCCCTTTCAACAATGCTTTGCGTTCTGGCTGGTGGCGGGGTAATACCCAGAATAGCCACAGGAAAAGCAGATAGTTGGCTGAAATAGAAATTGTCAGGCCAATCAGGAACCACGATGGACGCAGCCACTCAATGCCATCTAACCCTAATATCTTAACGATGGTTGCCTGAGCGGAGCCGGCGATAGAGGTCAGTGACAGTGTGATCACCAGAGCTAACAATAGCCCAATCAGAGAAATGGCATCACGAATATATTTAAAATAGATTTTCTCGTTATCTTCCTGATTCCCTACCCAGACAGGCTGGAACTGGGCGAGAATTGCCTGACGTAAATTGCTTACCCAGTTTACACCGGAATAAAGAGCAATCGCTAAACCGGTTAATCCCACGGTAGTTCGCTGTTTAATCGCAGTATCGACACTATTTTTCAGCGTATTGGCGAGTGTCGGATCACTAATACTGTTTGCGATACCATTGATTAGCCTTGCCAGTAAATCAGGATTAGAAGCCAGAATAAAACCCGCAATGGCGAAAGAGAGCATCAGGATGGGGATAAGAGATAAGAACGAAAAATAGGTGATTGCCGCCCCAAACTGATTACCCATCCGATCATTAAAGCGTAGCGTTGCCCGGATAAAGTGAGCGATGATAGGAATATTACGGATATAATTTCCTGCTCTGACGGTCAGAGAAATCGCTTTTTTACCGTGATGAATTCCCTTATCCAAAGGTGTTTTGGATAACCTTTCCGGCTGATGTTCTGTTATTTTCTGTCTTTCTATATCCTTTGGCATGAATAGCCTCAATAGTGACCTTGAATAAACATGAGTGATCTCATAATGCCACTTTAAGATGATTATTAACAATTCAACATACCCAGGTACTTAAATATTAAAATGTTACAGGACTAAATGCCTAGGCGTTCAGCTAACTGTCGGCTGAATTCACGTGCAGCCCAAGGAATATATTTGGCTCCCCTTCCGGAGAAACCGCTGAAGATGGCAATATCGTGATCAGGTAGACACTGCATTTCTGGCAGATAGTTGGCGGTGTAGCCATCATATCCATTTCGCCCGTCTACGACGGTGCTCTGACAGAGAAGGAATTGATTTGCCAACTGGTGATGACGTGCATTCGCTTGTTCTGGCTGCCAGTGAAGCTGGTCGGGATCCGAAGCATCATACTGGGTAGCTCCACCCACAAAGAAAAAAGAGGAAGATTCAGGGCGCAGGTAGCCTCCTGAATATTCATCAATAATGCACTGCTCAGGTGCATCGGATTGCATACTTTGCAGACAACTGAGCGGGATGGTTCGACTGAAGATCTGACTCTCAGGATACAGTTGTGGTGTGTGAGCTCCGGTTGCAATCACTGCCAGCCTGGCCGGAAGTTTTGTACCTATCCCGGTGATCACCTCAACTCCGCCCGGCACTTCCCGCACCGCTTTGACGGGTGAGCCTTCGAGAATTTCTACACCATGAAAACGCGCTTCATCGACGAAAATCCGCGCCGTTTGCCGAGGATTAACATATCCGCCAAGCGGCTCCCACAATACAATGCGCCCGTCGGAAAAGCAGTGATGTTGCAGCGCAGGAAAGCGGCAGGCAGATTCGGCTTCACTTAGCATATGAATGGGGTACTCATCGGAAGAAAACTCGGCAATCCGATCACGAGCCAGTGCCTGATGTTCGGCTTTTAGCAGGTAAACCAGGCCACAGCGGGTAAAGACATCGGGATGCGTTACTGCGATCTCGCTCCATACCTTAATGCCCTGGATACTCTTTGCCATCAAAGCATACAATGGATCATAGACGCGCACGATCCCCCGTGAATGTGCTGTTGCCCCTCCGGCACCGGGCACTGTCGCTTCCAGCAGCAAAATTTTCAGTGGTAATTGACTGCACCAGGATGCCAATGCACTACCCGCCAGTCCTCCCCCAACGATAATGAGGTCCCATTGTGAAGCCATGTCTCACCCTCTGTTTTGGATGCTGTTGCCCCCAACAGGGCCAAAGAAAATCACCCATGTTCTAAAATCGCGGCTGAACGACTCAAAGCGATGATCAACATAAGCAGGAACAAATAGAAAATCTCCAGCCGAGAAATTGACATAGGTTTCACCCCGACGGAAAACACCATGACCAGAACTGACGATATAAATTTCGTCCCTGTCATGCGGTGTTTGAGTATCCACTCCGACAGGAGAAAAGAGCTCAACGGAGAGCTGCCCTCTTTCAAATAGCACGGCAAAAGGCTGTGGCAGGCCAGGAAGGAAGGTAGCTGTTTCAGACTCATTGATATGTAAAATATCGTCAGGAATATTTGTATTAGATACTACACTCATCTTGCATTGCTCCCGGTATTCAAAATAGGCAGAATTAATGAGAAAAGGCATATCGCTGCATTAGCCCGATGGAAAACTCTTGACTGCCACCATGAAGACAGCCGGCATGGTTAATCTATTCTGGTAACATCTCTGTTTTCCTGGTTCACTCCGCTGCGTAATACGTAAGGCTCACTCTGAGCATCAAACGGCTGCTTGAAGGTAAATGCATAGGGTGTAACACCATAATCGTGTAAATGCTCAAGCCGGTGACAAGCCTCACGCCAGCATGGCTGATGATGTTCAGATACCCACCAGACGACGTAGATAGGCCAGTTTTGTTTGCCAAACCAGTCTTTGCGAAGCCGTAATGCCTCTTTATGTAATGGCCCGTAATAGGCGAAGTGATAAACACTTTCCAGATCACGCCAAAGAGAAAGGGTTTGTGCCTGTTTAGTATGACCATTGCATATTCCATCAAGATAAAAGCGCGGCACGGCGAATGGTCCCCATCGTCCCCAGTCTTTCTGGTAGTTTGCCATCCAGACAATATCTTCCACCGGTTTGGCCCGGTCGATAAAGCCTTCCGATTTTTCTGCTTCAAGAAAAACATCGGGGGTGCGATCGTCAAACTCCTGAACCTGTATATCGCCATATGGAGTACGAAGTATGGAAAAGGTCATCAGGCAAGCTTTGGAAGTCATACACTTTTAACCTCTTTGCTCAGGTGGATCACTGATACGAGTAGAAAAAAATGACGAAGGTAAATCGCACAGGTGAAGAAAGTCTGTAGTATTCAGCGTCATCTGGTCTATTCCCGTTAACAGACGGAATAATTTTTCACTACTCTGTGGCATTAAAGGCCAGGCAGCCTGCGAGAAGCATTGCAGTAACCAGCCAACCCCCCGTAATGTCTCTGCATCATGATATTGGGATAATGTCATCTCAATAAATTTCATCAGATGTAATAAGTCTTCCGCTGCTTGCCGCAAATGAAAACGTTCCAGGGTATAGCTGGCTAAAATCCGCTGACGGGCAGATTCACCAATTTGGCGCCATGTTGCTGACAGCGGCGGCAATGGCGTAACGCAGGTTGCCACTTTTTGATTCCATGCTGCGGTAATGTTTAGCCAACTCTTTTCCAGAGAGTTATCAAGCACCCTCATCATATCCGCTTCATTAAAGTTGGCTTTTTCAAAACCTGGGGCATTAAACGCTGCATAAAAGCGAATGGCATCCACACGGCAACGTTGCGCCAAGTCAGATGCCCACACGAGATGATTGTTGCTGGTAGAGAACTTGGCGTGATCGAGATTATAGAACTCATTAATCATCGTTGCCCAAGGCAGCCAGCGTCCGTTATCGATTTGCGACAGCATGGCGACATGCACCACTGCGTAAAAATAGGCGTTATCAAAGCCAAAGAAATTAACGGGTACAGGAAAATCATTTAGCTGTGGATCCCGCTCAATAGCCCGTTGATAACTGTACAACAACTCAGCCATAATTTCCGGCCAGGCATTGATCACCTGACTAGGGAAATCAGCATGAGCCATAGAGATACCCCAATTTCCCGGCATAGTGACCGGGAAATCCGGCAGAGTCGTAGACAGGGCATCTTCTGCAAGCCATTGGTAGCGCTGACGAAATCGCTTGTTTTGCTGATAGAATTGCGTAATCGGCTGGCGGAAACGCTCCAGTTCGAGTACTAATACCTTTGCGTTGCGAATCGTCACCTCGGTTGACCCGCTGTTTGTCACACGCGGCTTAATAATGGTTTCAGCATTCGTCAAATTACCACAGGCTTCACAGATGCCACATTTACAGGTGGCTAAACAGATCGGACAGTAACCTGAAATACCCGCTTCATCGTGCCAGATTTGTTCTTTTTCACTGTAAAAGAATGGAAAGCGTTTTTTAACTAAAACACCACGCTGATAAAGCTGATGGAAAAGATCCCGCACCCAAGTTACCGCTTCCTCTTCCGGTGAGAAATAATCCGCTACATCAATATGATAGAGTTTAAGAGTTTTAATAATATCATCGGTCCAGTAACGATACAGCGTTTCCGGATCGCGCTGCTGACGTTCCGCCGTCACGCGTACATAAGATTGATTAATATCGCTGTAACAGGTCACAAAGCTGTGTTGGCCTTGCAAACGTGCTGCCCGGGCAAATACATCACCCGCCAGAAACGGCCCACTCATGTGCCCAACATGTAGCCCGCCGTTAGGTGTTGGAGGCGGTAATGTGATAATAAAACCGGTTGGTGTCATTTTGGCTGCCTTAATTTGATCATCATTTAAAAAACGGAATCAGAACTACCGCCCATATCCCAGTAAATATCTAACATCACAAATGGGATCTTTTCTGAACGGTTGCGTAACTGATGTTCTGAAAAACGTGGCAAATAAACCACATCACCATAGGATATGGTGGTCGTCTCCCCGTCGATGAATAACTCAGCCTCACCACTGATAACAATAAATGTCTCTTCTTCGTCATGTGAATGCCGGTCAACATCTTCACCGGGTTCAACCATCACCCAGATACAGCCAAATTCAGTCAGTGGTCGTTGTGTGTTAACTTTTTCTTTCCAGGGAAATAACCGCCGGAGTTTGCAGTTATATTCATCGGTATATTGGATATCTGCTTTACGGCGGATCAGGGTTTCAATTTTACGGTTAGTAACTTCTGACATATCATTCACCCATGCTGTGGTTTCTGTACCTGGTTTGTCAGAAAATGCTCGATTTTCTCTGCTATTAACCAGGAGCGAATTGAAAGCAAACTGAATGAACCCGCGTCACCAAAACCATGAGTTGATTCACATAAGCCGTTAAGAAAAAAAGGCGATAACGGTTTATCATTGCTTTCTAAACAATAATCCCGCGCCACATGCAGAGATCCATCTTCCCGGCGCTTAAAATGGTCAGCTACATTGAAGAGTAATGGATGATTACGCTCCTGATTTTCCTCATTGCCCATATTTTTGAAGCCGGTGGCAAGAATGACGCCATCAACCTGTAATTTCCTGACTTTGTCAGAGATTTTATTTTTATAATAAATTTCTATGCCCGACTTATTCTCTGTAACTTGGGAAATATCGGTCATATTGTGCAGCGTAATATGTTCTCGTCCGTCCAGCTTCTGTTCGTAAAGTTTTACATAAAGCATTTTGATCACATCGTGATCTGCGGAACTGTAATTACTACGCCACAATTCTCGAGTGAGCGCTTTTTGCTGCTCAATATTGAGCTGATAAAACTCATCAACAAATTCAGGAAAATAGATATGTTCAGTAAAAGGGCTAACATCTTTGAGCTGATAAGAATAGCCTCGAAAAATATTATGTATTCGCAGATGTGGATAACGGGAGGAAAGATCCAATATTAATTCTATGGCACTCTGGCTATTACCAATCACTGCAACAGATGTTAAATGACTTTCCGCTTGCCATTGAGACAGTGCTGAAGTCACGCGGGTAAAATGAACGATCCGCGATGAATGACACTGCTCGAATTGTGGTGGAATATAGGGTGTCCTTCCTGGCCCGAAAGAGACCACTTTCGCACGCAAGCTTCTTCCGAGGCTGGTTTCAATCCGGTATCTATCGGAAAAGGTGCTGTCCAGCATAATGGTGATGACTGTCTCTCCATAGCTCACCCAGCGATCAAAATGACGTGCTACCCAGCGTACATAGCGGGCATAATCTTTCCTTAAAGCAAACTCCAACCCAAGATTGAGATACTCAAACAAGCGGTTTTCACTTTTCAGATAGCTAAGAAAGCCGTAGGGACTAATGGGGTTACGCGGTGTGACAAAGTCGCGCAACGGGTTGTGCTGTATATCCGAACCCGCCAGTAGCATTTCAGGTTGCCAGTCCGGTGCGGTGTTACTTTCCAGAAATAACACCGAATCTGTGGTCTGTTTTTCTTCTAATGACACGGCAAGGGAAATATTACCCGGCCCAAACCCTATACCGATCACGTCGAATTCTTCAATAATATCACTCACAGGCTCACCTTCTTGATGGATATTGTTGTTTCAGCATGCCTTAATGACTGAATAATATTTCGGGTCGTCGCAATGATTCGCTCTGCCCCTTCTTGTAACCTTTCATCTTCAATGGTTAAAGGTGGCATACACTTAACGACCTCGTTTTGTGGTCCACAGGTTTCAATCAGAAGTTTGCTTTTGAAAAGAGAGCGACTAATTTTTTTAGCCAGAACTGAATCGGTAAATTTAATTCCTACCATCAATCCTTTGCCTACAATGGAGAATGGTGTGTCCAGATCTTGTAGTTCGGACTGAAAAATAGTTTTCAGAAACTGCTCTTTTTTCTTTATCTGCTGCGAAAAGCTTGCGTCTCCCCAATATTTCTTCAGAGCTACGGTTGCGGTGGTCATGGCGAGATTATTGCCACGGAAGGTGCCGTTGTGTTCACCTGGGTACCATTTATCGAGATACGGAGAGATAAGGTTGATTGACATGGGTAATCCAGAACCGCTGATCGATTTTGAAATGCAGACAATATCCGGAGTAATGCCAGCCTCTTCAAAGCTAAAAAAGTTTCCCGTCCGGCCACAGCCAGCCTGGATATCATCAATGATAAGCAGAGATCCAATTTCCCGGGCCAATGTGGTAAGCCCTTGTAGCCAGGCTGCGGAGGCGCAGTTGAGTCCTCCTTCACCCTGAACACACTCCAGGATGAATGCGGCAGGCAGATCAATACCATTGCCAGGCTTACACAGCATATCTCTCATGAAACTTAATTGCTGCCCAGCATCTGTGACGGAAAATTGATCGTAAGGCAATCGTAATACCCCCGGTATTTGCAGACCAGTAGACTGCCGCTTGGCAGGATTCGCTGTAATGGAAAGCGAACCTAAAGACATGCCGTGGTAACCGCCAGAAAAACAGGCGATAGTGTGTCGTCCAGTGACCTTACGTGCCAGTTTCAGTGCGGCTTCAATAGCATTGGTTCCTGTCGGTCCGGTAAACTGAACTTTGTATCGTAAATGGCGTGGTGCCAAAATATATTCGTGTAAAGTGGTAAGAAAGATTTCCTTGGCTTCAGTATGCATATCCAGCCCCTGAATAATGCCATTTTCACTTAAATAATGTATTGCCGCTTCAATCATGGAGGGATCATTATGTCCATAATTGACAGAGCCTGCTCCGGCAAGAAAATCTAAATATTCATTACCCTGTTTATCAAATAGTAAGGCATTTTTTCCTCGCGAAAAAATAGAGGGAAAATTCCGGCAATAACTTCTGACCTCAGATTCTATGTTTTCAAAAACAGAAAGGTTCATAAGTAACCTCTATGATATAAATGTTTCCCGGTAAAAGCAGAATATTAACGACATTCAATTTTATAATGATACCAACTGGTTCTACTGTCCGAGATGCTGTCATATAACCGCTGGGCGGTTGTATTATTTTTCTGAGTTGTCCAGTCCAGGGAAAAGTATTTCCCTTGCTGTTCTGCCCATTGCAGTGCATGTAAAATAAGGCTCTTTCCTACTCCTCTGCCACGATAATCTGGAATAACATATAAATCATTTAATAATGCATTTTCCACCGCATTAACACTGGAGAGAATATAATAAATTGTCGAAAATCCTATAGCATCATCCTGTTCATTCAAACAAAGATATTGCCGGCCTTTCTCTTTATTATGGATAAATTGAGAAAAGAATAGCCTATTCTTTTTCTCATCAGGTTCACTGACACCATAGAACCTTTGATAATCCGCCACCAGTTTCAGTAGACTGGAAAAATTATTCTCATCGACAGAGACTATTTTCCACGGTGTTTGTAAATCAGATAGTTGTGTCACAGATTATTCCTCTTGTTGTAATTGTTGTTTCGTTTTCTCTTCCTGCTTTTTTTCTATCCTTAAACCGATAAATGAAATGACTACCACGCTGATAATTGCGATAAGTGAGTAGATGGAGAGTGCCAGACGACTGTCAAATATCTGGAAAGCAAATACAAAAAGTGGCGTTAATAATAAGATATAAGAAACTTGTACAGGAGAAATTAAAGCAATACCTTTCTGTAACATAAATAACGGCACCACATTTCCGAATATGGCAATGATCATGAACGCGGTCAGGTGTGTATTAAGATCAATGGTCAGCTCCTTACTGAAATAAAACGATACGATAAGCAACAAGAAAAAGCGCATCGACATTAATTGATAAAGAGTAAAGCCACTATCATAGATTTTTTTTGACACAACGTTAACGGTAGCCATACAAAAGCCGGTTAATATTGCCATTATAAAGCCCAAAATCAATTGTTGATGTTCGACATTAGCGAGACCAGAATGACCTTCCGATACCGTATACCCAACTAATAACATACAGATGATGGTGAAAATACTGAGCAGTAATTTTACAGGTGTCAAATTTCTCATTTGTTTTAATAAAATAACAGAGATAATTAGCGTCGCCAACGGATTAATCCCGTACAATGTTGCGGCAGTAAGCGCTGGCTCCATATATCGTAATGAAATATATAAAAAGAGCCATGATCCAAGCGTCGCGACATTGAGTATTAAGAAATTCATTACGCTACGTAAATTCAGTACAGCCTGATTATCTCGGTGAAAGTAGTTTAGTATGGCAAAAATAATCGTGATAATGGAAAAGTTGATAAATAAAATATTATAGACATTAATTCCCTGTAGCAGGGAACCGAGCCAGACTGATTGTGCTGCTGACAACACATCAAAGGTCAGAACAAATAATATTCCCTTGTTCATTTTAACACCCATAATTTACCGGATTTTTCCATTTCCCGAATGCGTTGGGTATCATATTCCAATGCACGGGGATCTTGGTTAGCCAAGAAAATTCCACCAGGGCTATCAAACAGATTGCTGGTTGGTAATAATTGTTGGCCAATATTAATATTCCAGAATGCCGTGGTATAGGAAGACAGTGTTTCAGCCCATTTCATGCCAGGAATATCGACGATTATCCCTTTATCATAGTTAATCAAAGACACCGCTTTTGAATGTTTATAGTAAACCGGTGGCGATTGTGTACGTTGATGGAAACGCTCCGGATCGATGGCCGCGTCAACCAGGAGATCAAGCTGTGATACATTTGAGAAAAACTGAACATTTCTTGGTGCCTTCGCGCCATGTAACCGCGCACCCACTTCGATCAGTACGGGTCCACGTTCATCGACCATAATTTCAAAATGCGCAGCGCCAAAGTGGATACCCAGCACATTCATGACATTCACTGCGTATTCAATAACGTCTTTGACCTCTTTTTCTGAAGGATGAATAAAAAGTTCTTCCGAATAAACAATTGCACCACTTGGCAATATTTGTTTTTTGTACAGAGATGTATTGGTGATGTAGTGTGTTTTATTCAAACTCACGCTATCGACGACATATTCTTTCCCTTTGATAAATTGCTGGACCAGGACATATTCGTTGCGATTTCCCAACGCGTCGCACTTACCCACAATGTCAGAGATCGCCTGTTCTATCTCAGCGTAAGTCTGGCAAAATTTAACGCTGTCTGTACCGGCTGAACTGAGGGGTTTAATGACTATGGTTGATGATAAATTGTGTTCTAGCCACGGCTTCAATTCTTCAAAGCTTGATACTTTAATTTGTGATATAGATCGTAACCCAGCTTCCGCTACCCGCTCTTGCATCAGGTATTTATCACGCAAGCAGAGGAGAGTGTTCGGATCACAACAGGGTAAACCCAGGTGATGAGCCAGTGTGTTCGCCAGCAATACACCACTTTCAGCCCCTGGCACCACTGCCTGACAGCCATATTCATTAATTTTATTGACCAATTTGTCAAAATTAGATATGGTATAAGGCAATTCTTTGATAAAGTTATCTTTATTGTAGGAGGCCGCATAAACTGCCGGTATATTTACACCGCTTTTAATGCAAATGCTTGAAAATCCTCGCGAATAAAATTCACCCGCGAGATATTGCCCGCTGGAATAGGGGTCAACAATCGCAACAGTTTTCATGGGATACTCCATCGATATTTACTAAAATTCATCCAAGCATAAAAAATACATAAAGTAAATAGGCTTATTGCATTAAGAGAACAAAACTATATATTTTGTGACTTATGTAGATAAAATCTATTCTGCCCCGCTTAATTGATGGTATGGGTATAATATCAACCATTGAAATAATAAATCAGCGTTTATACATCAGGAAACAAATATAGAGCAGCGGTGATAATGATTTAACTGTCCGAATAATATTAATGTCTATGGCTATGTCTTCACTGTCAATATCGGCTATTACAGTGGGGCCTGATTGGATTGCTCAGATATAAACGGATGGGCAATATAATTTATGAAGGCTTACCTTGCTTGTCTGGTAAAAATAATATTGGACATGAAATATAAATAGCAATAAAAAGATCCTTCATTTGAAGGATCTTTTATAAATAAATTAATAACAAATTAATGAGATTTACGGTTAATTATTTCGCCATTAATTGTGCCGTTTTCAGTTTCATTACTATAGGTTTTAACCAAAGGTATTTTACCGGACAGGACACCTTCCTGGACTTCCTTAATAATTCCGCCAACAGAATCAGGTAATACAAGGCTGCCACCTTTACCATTGTCATAGCCGGTGACAGATTGTTGTTCCACATTTTGGGTGTTAAGAATGACATTACCTTGCGTACTGCCAATTTGCCCACCAATCAGATGGGTATCTCCTTTTACATCCAGATTAACGCTCTGATTACCGGAAATTACCGATTGTTCACTGACAGTTTCCCGATCTTTAATATCAACATTACTTTTGAATTTACCTGTAACACCATTAATCCCTTTAATATTATTAAGGCTATTAAACGCGGAGGTTAGTCTTTCTTGTAATCCTTTCTGCTGTGGTTCTTCTGTGGTGTTTTTCGATGGATCATCTTTCGACACATCATCTTTAGAGGTTTCATCTTGAGGTGCATTATCCTTAGTTGCTTCATCTTTGGGAATGTCATCACTTTTGACTTTAGATTCTTTCGTGTAATTAATACCGGCATCAACACCGACATTTAACCCATGTTCAGTATCTTTCCGGCTTTCAGCACGCAAGTCACCGCCAATACTGCCTTTTACCTGATCAGCCTCTATTCGTGCTCCGCTTACTGTTGTGTCACCTCCACTGCTGATGACGACATTTTCGCCTTTGATATGACTATTATGTTGGGTTGTTGCTTGCAGGCGATCAACACCCACTTTGACTTCCCCGCCAAAGTTATGTTTTGTGGTAGTGGTTGTACTGTCATCCTCAGCTTTTTTAACCGAGCTTGCATTACCGCCACTGCCTTTCAGGTTCAATTCCCAACCATCGTTATTAATCCGATCCTGAGCAGAGACCAGTTCGATATTTCCTTGTTTGGCATTCAGATCGAGCTGCTTACCTGTCACTTCAGCGCCTTTCAGCATCAGGTTATTGCCCGCACTCAGATTGACACCTTGCTTACCGCCAATCTTACTTACCTGAGCTGTGGTGCTGTTTTTGCTATCCGTGTTGTAACCGCCGCCAAGACCGATATGGATATTCTTGCCTTCTGGGGTGGTTCCTCCTTTAGCTGATACTTCACCGTTATAACCGGTCGCTGTTTTCGTCGTGCTGTTAGTGGCGTTATCAAAACGGATATTACCTTTAGCCTCTACGCTGGTTTTGCCGGCACCGGCATTCAGGGATGTACCCTGATATTCGGCATCTCTCTCGACATGGATATTAATGTCATCTGTTGCGGTAATTTGGCTGGTGACGGCTTCGGTTGTGGAAGTTTGGTTGCTTTGTGTGCCGCCTTTGCCTTTACCGTTAGCAGAAATATCTTCACCGGTGGTGGTATAGACACGCAGGTCAGCATTGCCGCTGGTTTCACTGTGGCTGTTTTCGCGGTGATTCTGTGCTGCTTCACTGGTATGGCTGCCGGCTTCTAATGTGACATTCCCCTTGCTGGCGTGATATTCAGTGCCTTGATCATACAGTTCGCTATTGGTTTTAATAACCACATTGCTGGCCTTGACAGATGTCACAACAGCGTCGGACTTTTTGCTTGCTGTCTGGATGCTACTGCCGTTGGCTGCAATATCCGCTCCCAGATTGGGTGTACCTTTCTTGGCGAATGTGCCATCCAGAGCTGATTTTACGGGCTCTTTCACTGCTTTCTCAACCGGACGGGTGACAGCGCTATAATCTATATTGACGCCAATATCCGTACCAACCTGTAGTTTACTGTTGGAATTTGATTCAGTATTGGATACCGCCAGATTGCTGACTTTGCCTGCCTCAGCAGTATAAGTGCCATTGACTTTATGGCTTGCACCTTCCTGAACTAATTCCCCGTTGGCTTTAATGTTCAAATCACCCGCGATCTTCGAACCGGACACAACGGCGGTGGTGCGGGTATGATTGTTGTTATTACCTTCATAGCCACCATGAATACCGGAACCCACTTTATCGATTCCTCCGGTAAGATAGACACCAACGTGCTCTTTACTCTGAGATTTCTCTTCAGATTTTTTGTTATTCGCGGCTAACAGATGAACATTTGCGCCGGTGATTTTAGCATCACCTTTGGTTGTCATCAGATTGGAACCACTGAGGGTGACGTCTTTATCAGTATCAATAGTGATACTCCCTCCACTCAACGTAGAAGCTTGCTGTGTTGTCGTCTGATTTTTCTGACCGTTGCTGGTATGTTCAATACCCACGCCGGCGCGATACTGCTTATCTCCCTTTTGCTGGAATTGACTTTGCAGATCCAGAGAAGTGTTTTGCTTATCAACCTGTTTCTGTTCGCCATAAGAGAGTACCTTGATATGACCGGATGTATTCAGGCTAAGGGCACCGGCACTTTGCACCAGGCTGCCAACCACATTCAGATCTTCATCGCCGAGTAATTTGAGATCAGCCTCAGAAACTAACTCACTGCCATGAGATTTCTGTTGATTGCTGTTGGTTCTTTGTGAACCGTTGGTAATGTTGAATACCGTACCCGTTCGCTCATCAATTTTCTGATTGAGATGACTGACTGCATTATCGATAGTTAACTTGCCACTATTAGCATGTACAAAAGCACCGTGAGCCGCTTTGACTTTGCTGCCGGTAATGGATATTCCCTCCTGACCTGACAGCAATAAACGCCCATTGGCGGTCAGTTCCGACGCATGGCTGGTTTCTTTCAACTCGCTGTTGTCTTTATTATCGCCGCCGCCGATACCGCCCCAATATTGCTTATCATCACGTACAGCACGGCTGTCAGCAATTTTCTGAACATTGATTTGCAGTTGTTTACCGGCTGCCACTGTTAGTTTCTGACCTGAGTGAACCTTTGTTCCAAGCAGTTCGGCCTGAGCTCCGGCCTTAATATCAAGATCACCACCTGCGTGCAATTCACTGGCAATCAGGCGTTGAGTCTGTTTATTCTCTTCCCAACTTCCCGTTTGCAACTTAGCCGTGTGATTTTTCTTGTAACCTTTTTCTGATGTTTTTTCTGTTTCAGTCAGACCCGCAATCTGCACATCTTTTTTCGCTGTAATAGCCAGTTTATTTTTGGCATTTATTTGGCTGCCAAAGACCTTAACGTCACCTGCAATGGCATGTAAATTAACGTTCTGCCGGGCTTCTATCGTATTCCTTGCCTGATGTTGTTTTTCACTCTCCTGAGTAACCTCATGCCGCCAAGAATAACCCCGTTGGTTATCAACATTTTTAGTGGATTGAATTAATCGCTGTCCATCTAAAGTTAAATTAGCGCCACTCAGATTAACATTGTCACCCACGATATCCGTGGCCGTCATCTGATTATTGTTTTTAGCAACCAATGAAATATTTTTACCTTCCAGTTTAGTGCGGGCCAGTGACTGGCTGCTTTTACTGTCATTGGTATAAGAACTGCGGAAATAGCTTTGGTAATTATTACTACCGTCACGGCTATATTTTGATTCGCTGACTTTGCCTTTTACCTGAATATTGTCGCCCAGAAGCTCAACATCACCACCTTGCAGATGTGCGGCTTCTAAATTAAGGTTGCCGTGAGAATCAACAATAATCTTGTCACTCCCGGTAAGAGAACCTTGCAGATTTACCCCGCTGCCTTTGGCGGTATTCAGCAAATGGATGCGCCCGGCTTGCATACTGCCAAGATAATAACTATCCAGCACCCCGGTTAATTTTTGCTGAGAATCGAGCACTTCTCCCGTGGCGGAGATTTTATTTTCACCGCTGAGAGCATTAATCTCTTTTTGAGCGGTGACGGTTCCCCGGCTATCAATTTTAGGCGCAATAAGATCAAGAACCGCGTTAGCGATTAAGCCATCTGATTTAATTTTCAGACTATTTTGATTATCAAAAGTGCTGAAACCTTGCAAATTACCCTGTTCTACTAATGGATTACCAACGACCAGAGCAGCGCGGTTAGTATTGATAAAACCACATCCATTACAGGTGATGCCATTGGGGTTTGCCAGCACATAATCTGCTGCGATACCAAACACCTCTTGTTGACCTAATAATAGGGAAGGGTTCCTGCTGATAACCTCATTGAGGATCAGGTTGGCGGCTTGACCATTTAAATTGGGGTTAGCGGTGAGCTGGCCTGCTAATTGTGATTTCCCATCCTCCAGAGCGTTATTCAGGACGGCACCCAACTGGCCGACGTTATAATCCAGATATTGGTTATGTGACAACCCGGAAGAGGAGGGCGTCACGATATTCACCACAGTTGCTTTACCTTCGATAGCTAAAATATCGGGATGATGTGCCGGATCGCCACCACCAACGATGTTGTTGGCAAAGCTGGTAGAGCAGGAAACAAGAATGATTGCCATAGAAGCGGCAAGCTTGCCGGTAGGAGATAACCTGAATTTTTTATTTTTCATACATGAGTCTCTATATATTTAGTTATATTACTGTGTACAACGTTGGGCACTGCTAAAAACCATCAAAAGGTGTAAGAAAAACGGGTTAGAACCTGCACGGGTTCAACAGATGAATTACGGCTGGAAAGCAATTTTCCACGGCTGGCTTCGATATCAAATACCATGTGCTGATATCTCAGCGTGGCGCCAGAACTGAATCCTGCACTGCTTTGCCAGCCTTGAGGGCTGCGATAGCCTTGAACCTGACCGGCATCAATACCGATATGTACAGATAACGTACTGCTGGCAATTGGGAAGTTGCGGGACAACGTATTTTGCAGATACCAGCCGTTATCCCCGGATAGTGTATTTTTGCTGAATCCCCGGACCGCGTTGCGATCAGTAATATTCAGCCATTCAACGCCGGGCAGGCTGTGCCGGTTGTATTGCCCAAAAAGCAGGTTATTGAGTTGGTAAGATGAATTGAACAGCATAAAACGCTGATGTAGGTTGACCATCAACTTACCTTTGGTGAATTGCTTATCGAGATAAGTTGTGGCGGTTTGAGCACCAAACCAAGGCAAACCCTGTTCAACACTCAGATTCAGGGTGATTAATCCGGTTGGAATAATGTGTAAATGATTGACACCGAGTTCAAACACACTCAGCGTCTGGCTGCTGATACCTATCTTGGCATCATTGATATAGTTATTGTAATTCTTATAAATAAGCTGCCCGCTGATCGTATTAATCTGAGACTGATTGCGATAGAAGGCAAAATCGGAACGCATGCCGATTTGCTGAGTATCACCATAAATCTTTATGGTTCTCATTTGTAAATGTGGGCGGCTGACATATTGGGAATAACTACCAAACCCACTGAATGTTGCTGCGCCGTAGGGCACTGAATAGAGAAGGGTAGCTGCGCGGTTGTAGCGATGGGATGGGCTATCCAACGTGCTGCTGGCATTCACGCTGATAAAGTCAGATAAACCAAACGGGCTATCGAAGCTTGCATTGGTGCGAGTTAGCCATTTTCCAGTACTTTTCTGCCCATAATTATCGGTGATGATATTCAGCAACCAGGGTTTACTGTGCTGATTATGCAGTTTAACGACTGAGCCACCATTAACTGTCCCCGGTAAAATATCCAGAGTGGTTTTATTGGACTGTAACCGGTTAGCCTGATCTAAACCCTGATCAAGTTGCGTGATATTAAGAGGCTGTTTTTCCAGACCGGGGAATAACATCCTGCTGTTAACCCAACGATCGCCCCCTTCGATTTTCTCAATAAATCCTTCAATAACATTTAGCCCTAACTCTCCGTCGGCATCGGGAGCAATAAACTGAATACGGGCGGTAACATAGCCTTTACTGATATACAACTTAGTCAGCTCATGGCTGAGTCGGTTGATATCATGACTACTGATACACTCCGGGGATAAAGCACTGAGAGTATTTAACTCCCGAACAGAAAGAAGCGAGATCCCTTTCAGATAAACACCTGTTAACGGCAGACATTGCCTGGATTCTGGCAGTACAGGCGCAGGCGTTGACTCAGGGACTGTATTAGCCTGCTGTTTTAATTGCTGATATCGGCGTTGTTCTATCAGTTGGTTAATTTCCCGGGAACTATCTTGCAACGTTCTCCTGGCCTCAGTCATCGGCAGATTATCATTTAATTCTGCTGGTGAAGCGGTTATTTGAAAGGAAATAGCACACAATATTAAAATAGATATTCTTTTTATCATACATTCACCGATAAGGATGATATTTTATTCCATAAAACATAAATATAGGGTGATAGCCTGATAGTAATGACATACATATTGGCTAATTTATTCGTTATTAAAGCACACTCCGGGTTATATCTTGCTCTGATTAATGGATGACGTTTCTTTTATATCTCGATTTTCTATCAGAAATTTTAATTAGTCGGTTATTAGGATAATAATTAGTTAATAAGAACACTTATTTTACGGCTTATTAATGAATTAACTTAAGTGGAATAAGTAACGGGTGGTGTTTTTTTAATAATAGATAAGGCTGTGCTAGGAAGATTTTTAAAGAAATTAAAGCTTAATCTAAGTAAGTAATAATAAGCTAAATTTTAATTCACTGTTATTTAGCTTGATAGACGATAATGTCAGATGTAATAGTTCCTGTAAGTTATTTTAGCTAAAGAAATAGATAATAGAAAGAATATCCTCTGAATTGATGACAGAATAATTGTCGGAGGATTGCTGAATTTATGGAGGGGAATAAAATTTACTTATGTGATGAAAGTTTTTCTAGGATAGTAATATTATTTTACTATTATATAATTTGCTATTTTATAAAAGGATTAAGTGAATCTTAGAAAATGAGGGATAAAAGTACTAGAAAATTACTTTGATAATTTTCCAGTACAGAGTTATTACATCTATACCCGTCATCTTTCAAGTTGCCTCTTTGTTGGCTGCACTCACTCACCCCGGTCACATAGTTCGCTATGCTCCCGGGGATTCGCTCCCTTGCCGTCGCGATGCATCTTGAAATCCATAGGGTATAAGTATTTATTCATTAGTTAGTAGCATGAATAATATTTAAATTAATTATGGATATTAATTACTGCATCATCTGATATATACGTACAATAACCAAGCAATCCTTCATCCGGCTCTCCAAGACCCTCCCATCTATTGTAGATGGATATATACCATGTGTATTCAACTTCACCTGAAGCAACCAGTGTAGCTTCATGGTAGGAATTTTGGATCTCGCTGGATTCAATAGGATATATTTCGTTGTCTATTGATGATGAGTTTTTACTGGGAGCAGCAACATCAGATATTTCTGGTTTGAACGATGGTGTGGAAATGAAACTTTGGTTTTTTGTGTGCATTTGATATAAAAATACTTGATAATCAAATTGGGCTGTTAGACTAGTAGTCCTCCATCTAACTATATCACCTACCCTACCTTTGATTTGAAGTTTTTCTGAGGCATTATAACTCGGTGAGTATGTTTGGTGTTGAGTGGTAATATAATAAAAATATTTACCATCAATTTTAGTTGGATTTTCTGGATCTTTGCTCAAATTCTTGTGGTCAGATAAGATAGATTCTACATCAATGGCAACAAGAATATCAACAGTACTTTGGCTCATAATTTTTTCTCCATTGTTTGATATTTTTATATATTATGACTTTTTAACGATAATGAAAGGATCATGCCAAATATATCCAGCTAAATTTGAACCTTTATATATAGACATATGCCAAATATAATTTTGAGTTGTATCAAATTGTTCTGAAGTTGCTCTGAAAGCATCTGACTGATGGTAATAGCTTGTTACACTATGCCCATCATAAGTATTTTCATCAGTCATATAAGGAACTTTAATTTCACCATAATGAAGTTCTGGATAGGTTATATGTGCACTTGAATTCTTTGGATCCCCTACTTCTCCACCGTCCATCTTGTATAAAAGTACTGAATATTTCATTTGTTGAGTTAGAGATATTGGTCTCCATCTGATAGTATCATCGACATTGACTGTTAGTTTCATTTCTCCAGTAGCATTATCTTCTGGAGCATAAAGATATGTATCGTCAATTTTACTTCTAACTATATAGTATACGTATTTATTATCTATCTGAATACCTTGATTAGGGTCTTGGCTCAGAAGACAGTTGTTAACGATAGATTCTGCATCTACACAAACAAGAATATCTACAATATTACTCATTTCTATACTCCTTCACTAAAAGCGCTAGATTGTTAGTTTCAGGTCGTTCAATAACTATTTATATAATTAATCATTAGTGCTGAAGAAGCTACTAGTATAATTAATAGTTTATAAAAGAAAACTGCTTATATATTTACCAATGTCTTTTTGAAATATAATTGAGTCTTGCTTTTAACTATATTCAATCACAGTATTCAGGCATTGGATTTGTTAACTGTGACATCAAGTGGTAGACCTTTTATGCTTTGTAGGGACTCCTTGTTTGATGGACCATGAGAATAATAACCGATAAGCTTCGATCTATTATAAATGGCTAGATATAATGTACAGTAGGAAAAGCCGGAGTTGAGTAAAATCCATTCCTGATAGGAAATATGCTCCTTTTGATAGGTAATAGAGGGGATTCCTCTATTTTCTTGTGGGATTGGAATGTTAGGGGAATTTTTAATAATATTTTCAGACAAATAAATATTATTATCACCGGTTATTTCTTTCATATCATATAAAAATACTTGGTATTCAGATTGGGCAGATAAACTCAAAGCTCGCCATATAACTTTGTCATGTATGTTTCCTGTAATTTTAAGTTTATCTATATTTTTGTTATATTGGCCGTTATTGTTATATATTTGTTGTTGGCTGGTAATATAATAAAGATATCTACCATCACTTATGGTTGGTTCTTTGTAGTCTTGGCTAAAACTTAATCCCGATGTTTGGATATCTTGTATGATAAGTTCTACATCAACAGCGATAAGAACATCAATGATGTTAATGGATTGGTCACTATTATCTTTAAGAGCTATAAAGTTTTCTGCATTATATATATTCTTCATAATGTTATCCTAATAATTACATAGGGAGTATTATTTTACCTATTTCTAACGGAGTATGTTGAACATATCCCTTTAATTCTTTTTGTTGATATATGGCTATTATCCAAGAACATTTTCCACCGCCTGATCTTATAGCTATTGATTGAAAATAATATCTCTTTATTAGTTCTTGTTCTATATCTAATCTATCACTGTTGTTTGAAATATAACCAGAATTAATTTCACTTTGATATAATTTTGGAATTGTTATAGTTTCATTAATAATTGTTCCTGTCATCTCATATAAAATCGTTGTATATTCAAATTGTTGTGTTAAAGATACGCTTCTCCATCTAATATTATCACCAACATAAGCTTTTATTTCCATTTTCCCTGTAGCATTATTTCCGGGAATGTAAAGATTGCCTATGCTAACTATATAGTAAAATAATTCATCGTTTATTAGAGTGGGATTTTCAGGATCTTGGCTTAAAGAAGGGTATTTTTCAATAATAGATCTGACATCTACACAGATAAGAATATCTACAATATCACTCATTTCTATGCTCCTTCATTGAATTAAGATTCTTGGAGGGTTAGTTATCACTCTGTAATAATTGACCATTAAGGTTGAAATAACAACTGATATAAATCATAGTTTATATAAGGAAATTATTCACATATTTATCACAGACTATCTTAGATATAGTCTGCTCACCCAGGGTGAGAGCATGAGTGTGCATTTATTGCTCGCATTGGTTAAGCTTTGAACATTCAAGGCCCATTAATGACTAATGAAGTTCATTAATTAATTAATTTCAGTGCGTTAATTGATCATTTTGTGGTTGGTAAATGTTCGTGATCTTACCCTGGTCTGCTTCCTTGTTAACTTATTATTTTAAAATTAAAAATAATTTATTTTTGATATAATGCACTAAGGTGAATGCTTATGTTTTTTAAAATAGCTCAATATGCTTTCTAGAGTGTTATTATGTTTGTATATATTCTATATGGCTTGATTATGGAAAACTCAATCACATTGATATAGTTTTTCCAATTAATGGATAAAACATTGCTGGCTACCAAATTTTTTTCTTCTTTATCACAATAAATAAAAATTTTATTTATCAAATAGGAGTTCTGCTACTATAATAAATATTAGTGTTCTCTATCAATATTCTGAGTCTTTAAGAGGGAATTGAATGAATATTTATCGACCGTATATCTCATCCTATAAATTTCATGAATTAGATGTAGATGCTCACTTTGTAACTGAAATTTGTGAACTTATTGACAAAATTTCAGGATTTAGTTTATTTTCGCTGGTCTTAAAGACCCGTTTCCCGATATCTAGCCGTGAAGTGTATTTTTTTGATAATTATCACGAATCTTGGAGAACTCTTTATATGGAAAAAAGATATTGGATGATTGATCCTGTTCTACATTTCCGACCTGTGCCCCCTTCTTTTTCAAGAGTATGGAACTTGAATTTTTTCTCAGAATCTAATGGGCAAGAGCTGTGGTATATGATACAGAAGCATGGGTTTCGATCTGGGATTACATTTGGGCTTTCGGCATTATCGGGAACGTACGGAATATTCTCTGTTTCGGGGAAAGATGGGCCGATTGATAACGATACAATGTATAAGTGTAGTGGGGAGATTCTAAAAATATATATTAGGATAATAAGATATTTAACATCACATACAAAGTATTTGCAGACGTTCTATATAGATGAAACTTCATTTTCGAATAGAGAATTAGAAGTGCTACGGTATACCGCAGATGGCATGATTTCAAGTGAGATTGCTTCAACGATTTGCGTAACTAAAAGTACCGTTGATTTTCATCTAATGAATATCGTTAAGAAGCTTGGTTGTAGGAATAAATTCCAGGCAATCGCTAAAGCAGCATTACTTGGTTATATAGAATAGTATCAATTAGAAATTTTCAGGTTATTATATCTTTTACTTTATAAAACAATCTATATATTATTACTACAATCATATCGATGGTGGTTATAGATAACGACTTGAATGGATTAAAGAGTGAGTTTGAACAAATATTTGACGATTTCACTATTGTTGGTTTTATTGTCACAATTGTGAATAGGGATCAGGAGTGATTTTATCTGACAAAATTGAAATAATATTTGTTTAAAACTGGAAAACACATTCAATCAAACACTCTTCTCTTTGGGCAGAATTGTAATATTACAGTTCTGCTTGTTCTTTGCTTAATTTTCGATATAGATTCAAGATCCAATAAAGGGCAAACGTCAAATGCTGTTCTGAAATGCTTATCGGAAGCGAGCAACTTCGTCAAATGATATATAGACAACACTCGTCTGGAGTCATTATGTCCGCACAGAAAAAACAGAAAATTATGTTCATGAAAAACTCGATATGATAAAATTCCCAACGAATTATTTAAATAAATACGGACCTATTTGCTCGTAGAATAATGATGTTGCACTTACTATGCGAAACCAAGTTCCATTATTATATAAGTTGGTGTTAGTTAGAGATATTTAGGTAAAATTAATAAAGTAGAAAATAAAAATACTGGAAAACTATTTTAATAATTTTCCAGTAGGAAATGACAGTATACAAATGTTTAGCTATTAGTTACTTTTCACTTCAATATATGGATCGTATCGATAATAACCCAGGAGCTTTGTACCGTCATAAGCGGCAAAAAACCATGTATATCGTTCCACACCGGTTTTATAGGCTGTTGCTTGAAAATAACTATCTTGAGATTCAACAAAAATTGGTTTAGGTTCATCCTCATCTGCGTTTACCCCTGACGGGATCATTGGGATTTTTTTACCTTTAGGGTTATGTGACCATATTTGTGATGGAATAGAGATAATATCCTCTTCTGGGTTAAGCTTTTTGAATTTATACAATATAATAGTATAGTCGAAATTATTAGATACAGTTGTAGCTCTCCATCTTATGTTGGCATTAATAGGAACAATGACACGGGCACCAGATGAACTACTAACTACCAGTCCATACTCTGGAGTATAACTTGCTATATAGACATACTGCTTGATTGTTGTTGGGTTTTTAGGATCCAGAGAGCTTTTAATCTGACTATCATTAATATATTCAACAATTGAATCAACATCGATAACAAAAGTAACATCAGCGGTAACAGAGCTCCTGGCTTCAATAGTATGATCTTTATCTTGAATGATCTCACTCATTATAACACCTCTTTACATACGTAAATTATCTGTTGGAAATTGTAAGATTATTTTGATTGCTAGTTATTATTTTAATAATTTTCTTTTTTTTTAATAATTAACTATTAAGGCCGAAACATCCACTGGTATAAATCATAGTTTATACGGGAGAATTACTGGTATATTTATCAGGGATTGTGTTATATAGTTAAATTTTTAAGTTAACTTTTTGTTATAAAAACAAAAGATAATCTTTAGATTAATATGTTGGGTAATTATTTAAATAGTTTCATATGAATATATTATACTTATATATGTTTTTTTGCCAGATTATTAAAATTTCAATTATATTGATATGGTTTATCTTGTTTACGGGTAGTACAAGTACATTGTGACTTATCAGATACTTTGTTTCTGCATAACAGTAAGTGATTATTTTCCATTGAGTAAAAGTTTTGCTACTATAATAAATACAGGGATTCACTATCAATATTCTTAATTTTTAAGAGGACATTGAATGAATATTTATCGGTCATATACCTTACCCTATAAATTTCACGAATTAGACGTAGATGCTCATTTTGTGGCTGAAATTTGTGAAATTATTAATAAAATTTCGGGATTTAGTTTGTTCTCTCTTATATTAAAGTCACGCTTTCCTATATCTAACCGTGAAGTGTATTTATTTAATAACTATAATGAATCTTGGAGAACCATTTATATAGAAAAGAAGTATTGGATGATTGATCCCGTTCTAAATTTCCGACCTGTTCCACCTTCTTTTGCAAAAGTATGGGACTTAGATTTTTTTTCAGAATCTAATGGGCAAAAACTCTGGTATGTAAGTCAGAAACATGGGTTTCGCTCTGGGATCACCTTTGGGATTCCTGCATTTTCAGGAACTTACGGAATATTTTCTGTTGCGGGGAAAGATGGGCATATTGATAACGAAACAATGTATAAATGCAGTGGAGAAATTTTAGGAGTATATATTAGGATAATAAGGTATTTGACATCAAACGCAAAATATTTGCAATCGCTCTATATAGATAAAACTTCATTTTCAAAGAGAGAATTAGAAATACTAAGATATACCGCAGATGGGATGATATCAAGTGAAATTGCAGCAACCATTTGTGTAACTAAAGGTACAGTTGATTTTCACCTAATGAATATTGTTAAGAAGCTTGGCTGTAGAAACAAATTTCAGGCGATAGCTAAAGCTATATTACTTGGTTATATATAATTAATATCAATTTGAAATTATCAGATGTTTATATTTTTTACTTCATAAATCAATTTGAAATATTAATATTATTACGCAAATGAATTGATAGGAGAATTTTAACAGAAAATGACTTTTTACCTCCGTATCTTTATTAGTACTATTGTAAATAGGAGTTGGAAAGATTTTCCCTGACGAGATAAAAATGATATTTATTAAAAATATAAAAACATTTTCAGCTAAATGTACTTCTCCCTGGGCGGAATTGTAATATTACGATTCCGCCTGTTCTCTGCTTAATATATGTATGATGGGGTTGTTAATGACAGTTCAAGTCGTTGTAATGCGCCTGTTAAGCCAACAAACGGTAAATGTCAGACTTTATTCTGTAATTTTTATTGATGATGGGTAATTTTACCCAATGATCCGTGGTGCTATTTATTAAACAATATTTAGCAATACCCGTTAAAGTCATTATGTTGGGGATGAGGACTTCCCTCAGCAGTCATGATGTTATTATGCTTCACAAACTGTTATCGGGCCGCAAGTTCAGTCGGTAAAAGATGAGCTTGATGCATTAATTTAAAGGAAAAAAATAATGTTTGACTTTGATACCCCTATTGATCGCCGCGGTACTTGGTGTATTCAATGGGACTATGTTGGAGATCTTTTTGGTGCTGACGATCTTCTCCCTTTTACTATCGCTGATATGGATTTTGCCACCGCGCCCTGTGTTATTCAGGCATTACAGAAACGTGTGGATCATGGCATATTAGGTTATAGCAGCTGGCAGCATGAAGAATTTCTTGGTGCTATACGTCATTGGTATCAGCAACAATTTAATTGTGAAATCAATACAAATTGGATGGTTTATGGCCCTTCTGTGATGTACATGGTTTCGCAGTTAATCCGAATTTGGTCTGAACCCGGTGAAGGTATTGTTGTCCATACTCCTGCTTACAATAAATTTTATAAAATTATTCAAGAGAACCAGCGGCAACTGCTTTCTTGCCCGTTTGAGAAACAAGGCAATGATTGGGTGTGTGATATGGATCAACTTGAAGCCTTGCTCGCTCAACCGGAAACAAAAATATTATTGCTGTGCAGTCCGCATAATCCAACTGGCAAAGTCTGGAGTTATTCTGAACTTAAAACAATGTCTGAATTGTGTAAGCGTTATAATGTCAGTGTCATCAGTGATGAAATTCATATGGATATACTCAGGGGAGAAACGAAACATATTCCCTGGAGTGAAGTTGCTACGACTCGCTGGGCATTAATCACTTCGGCATCTAAGACATTTAATCTTACTGCGCTGACGGGGGCTTATGGTTTTATTTATGATGATCATAGTCGTGCGGCATATTCCCATCAATTAATGCATTGTGATGGATTATCTTCTCCTGCTATTTTCTCGATATCAGCCCATATTGCGGCTTACCGGGAAGGGCAATCCTGGCTTGATGCACTACGCGATTACCTGAGTGGTAACTTGAATTATATTGCTCAGGAACTGAATGCAGCATTTCCACAATTGAACTGGCAGCCGCCACAGGCGACTTATTTGGCCTGGATCGACTTGCGTAATCTGCATATTGACGATGATAAATTGCAGCAGATACTTATCCATGAAGAGAAAGTTGCCATTATGCCGGGTAGAATTTATGGTGAAGCTGGTAATGGTTTCCTGCGTTTTAATGCAGGATGTCCTCGTAGCAAAGTTGAATTGGGTATCCGGAAATTAATCTCAGCATTGGAAAAGCTTTGCTGAGAATGATTAATTCTGGCAAGTAAACTGTTTCTATTATATTTACGGTCAGAGGATAAACAAATAAGGGCTGGGTTCTGTAATTAACGGAACTCAGCTTTACCTTTCATATCAGGAAAATACCAGACTGAGCAGTCAATTATCAACTTTCGGTAATGGCCCCAATTTCACACCTTCTGGATAGTATTTCCAACCATCACGAATACGAATGTTTTCATCCCAAGGCAGTTTATATTCACCGTTTGCCAGATCGCGCACCCAGGTCAAATAATTAGCTCTCTCTCCACCGGGTTTACCAACATAACCTCGACAACCGAGATTAAAAATACTGTTCTCTAACGCCCAGTTTTCACGAGCCTTATCTGCCAGACGCGGGAACAGTTCGGCGGTAACAATTTCCCAAGGGTTACGCTGCCCTTGTTGGATAATATTACCGTCATAATTACAAATTGTACCTTCGCCGAAATAATAAAAAACCTCATCGTAGCCTGCCAGATTAACCGATACGGTATACATTAAGTTCTGCCAGGCATTAGTGCGGTTAGTCCAGATCCACTGGTCGTTGACTTGAGTAGAATAACCGGAAATGCGGATAAAAACGTTACAGCCTTTATAGGCCGCTTCGCGCGCCAGCTCAGGAAACATACCATCATGACAAATACACACTGCCAGTTTTGCACCTTTAGGCCCCTCACAGACCGGCAAGCCCAGATTGCCCGGCATCCAGGGTTCAATTGGCACCCAAGGCTGCAACTTGCGGTAATGCAGCGTAATCTCACCGCTATTATTAATAATGATCGCCGTGTTATAAGGTGGCTGTGATGGATCTTCATTACGCTCCATTAACGAAAACACGCCCCAGATATCGTTGCGAATACAAGCCTGGCGAAAACTATCAACTTCTGGACTGTCCAGTGATAACAACATTTCATCATAGGTCCAGATTTTAGTATTCAGCCCTTGAGCAGAATATTCAGGAAATACAATTAAATCCAGATCAGGATAACCGGCTTTAGTTGAATCTATCGTTTTACAGATTTGCTGCACCTGAACCTGAATATCTTCAGGTCCCTTAATCACAGGAACAGGATATTGAATAGCCGCAATTAATAATGCTTCATCCCACGCACTTACACTCCCGGTACTGCCCATAATAGACCTCTGAATGAATAGTAATGATTAAGATTGAATGGCAAGTTTCATCGTTATACGGGCAAATAGAGTGCGGTTTTATCTTTATCCGCCGTTAAGCGATTTTACTAATGCATAATAGCGCCTCTTTTGATCACCAAAATGCGATCTGCAACATCAAATAAAAAAATTAATTACTTTGTAGTAAAAAATACTTTTACTAACATTAGTATGAGCTTGCCTTGGATGAGTCACTGATGAGAGAGTAAACGGACTAGTTAGTCGAATGGGGACATGTGGAAAGATGGGTTCAAAACATTGAGTATGTATTGATCGGCTTTATCCTAATAATTATATTCATTTTTGCTAATAGAAACTTGTACGAAAAAATAGCCTATCAATAGTTTCTGTATTTTTATTTGAATTTATGATGATAAATTAATTCCTTAATATGATCATATAAAAACAATATAAAATTACAGTGAAAGTAATTACACATGGCAGATTTGACTAATAAAAGTATTAACAAATAAAACTCATAAATAATTTCTGAATAAAAATGTACAAAAAAATGGCCCACTTCATTTCGGTGAGCCATTTTTATTTCTATGACAACTTTTTTACTGATTTATAAAGAGCTAATTGGGAAAATTTTTCCTTCCCAATCGTGGTATCTGTTCACGTTGTTGCTATAACCACTTTTGCCTGATTGTTCAGGCTCTCTATAAAACTATGATTACCGGCTTTCACGGCAGAACTACTCGTTGCCTGGATTAAGGATGTAATCTATAAGTTTCAATGTGGGTATGCGCCACGGTAGATCATAAGAAGGCTGGAAGATCATGCGTATCTTTCAGCCTTACTTTTTTAATTAAAAATACCTTTATTCTCAGCTTTTTCTATGAATAAGTCTTGTAAACTTCCTTGTATTTCTTCGTCTTCATAGGTTAACGTAAAATCACCATCTATATTGGGTGGAAAGTGAGAACCATCAATGGCTCCAAATATAGTTGATGATGTATCAGATATTACTATCTTGAAGAGGTAAAAAATAGCTTTTTTGTCTTGATCATCTAATTTTGATAATGATTTCCTGGCCTTATCATACACATCATCATTATTATCTATCAGACGGGTTAAGCTATTATGATAACGGGGTAAGTTGTCATAAAATAATTAAATAAAAATCCATTCTATTATTTTGTCATTATTTTTCATATGGTTGTCTTTTAAGTGCATTTAAATATGACTTCTGGATACATATTTTTATTCATATTAATAAGCTCTTTAAGATTAATATTATTACCCCATTCAGTGCTATCGCCTGCTATTTTATAGGTAGAGTCGTTAGAATTAAACGGGCTGTAGGAGCGAATCTTATTTAATAGATCTGGCTACCATGTCATCAGTCATATCGCGGATTGGCCTGCAAACCGGGTGCATAAACTGCTGCCTTGGAAGGTCGATCTCACTTCTTAGCCACCGCTAATACGGTCTGAATGCACCGCTTACAAATGGAGGGCTGACTCAGCTTTATCATCAGGAGTGTGTAAGGGGCAAAGCTGCTGATGGCCGTCGGGTTATCAGCCTCCCGGTTCCCGGGCCGCTCGCCAGTTCATTTTTACCAATATGCGTAACTGCGTATGGCAGCAAATTGAGGTATTCTCGTTACTCTTGATTATCGTTGTTACTTTGTTTTTGATGCGGTCCTAAGAAACGATCACCATTAAAATGGATCATGTGATCTGGATTGTCAGCAATCCAAGCTTCAGTTTCCCAAGCAATATCCGCTGCATGTTTACGAAATTCTGCTGTATTTGGGAAGGCTGTTACATAAACTCGGCCTATTTTGCAGTTTGCTAAAGTGTTTTCTAGTTCAACCCAGCGTTTTGGTGATATGGGGCCGTGACTGGTCACAGCTTCGATAAGGAATAGCCATTTCCTTTTTTCGTCGTAAACCACAATATCAGGCAGTTTGTCATGTGACATTGGAGGGACGCCTAATGCTACCAATGTTGCTTCTTCCAGTATCATCAATTTGCCACCTTCTTCACGACTGCTAGCTGTGTCACCTATGTAGAGTATTACTCCACCTTCACCAATAAATCTGGGACAAAATTCATGCACAATGTCAGCATGTAGTTGGTTATGCTTACCTGGGGATAGCTTGATTTTCTGTCCGTTGGGCAGTGTTACCGGGATCTTCTGCATGTTTAGGGTACGTCGGTAAAGTTCCTGGAGGTTTTGTAAGTCAGCTTTGTATTCCTCAATCTTTTGTTGCCATTGTCCATTGGGGAACTCGCGCAATACTTCAAGAATGGGCTGGTTCAATGAATAGTTGTTATCCTTGCTGTTGGTTGCTCTGGATAAATCGTCTCGGTTGCGATCTATAATGCGAGCTTGTTCGAATTGATGAAGTGTCTGGCGTCGTATTGTTTCTCTGGAATTGGGCTTATAGTCCTGTCCGTAATGTTCCCGGATAAATTGCATAATATCTACGGTGGGGAGCATGGGGGCTTGTGCATTGCTCCAGTCATCTGTTGGTTTAATATTTGCTAAGGCAAGGAAAACCCATGCTGAGCGGTTGTTATATTGCTGTTTTGGCAACCCAAGTGTTTTGAGTAATATTTGAGCTTGTTGCAGTTTTTCTTCTCTTTTGTCCATGTTTAGATTGCGTTCCTATTATTTTTAAAAAATGCTCTATCAGAGCATCGGTTTGTACTTGTGTAATAGCTTTGTTTGTTTGATAAGCCAGCCCAATTTGTTGGATTATGTCGCGGGTAGGAAGTTTTAATAGCCTGATCTCTGTTGCGTTCACTTGTGTGCTGCCGGATATGCACCGAAAATACTTATCCAGTAAGGTTGAATTAAATAGCAATGCCAATCCGTATGCCTCGGCTTGGCTGAGAGGGCCTTCATTATGACCAATGTAGTTTAAGTGGTTTTCCAGAGCAATCAGATTGCTTTTGATGGTATTTGGGCTGTGTACTCCAGCCACTAATCGACGTTTTTCATTTTTTGAACTAAAACGCTTCAAGATGACATAGGGTTGATTTTTCGAGGTATGCTTTTCATGGCCATCAAGTAACAGGAAGCGGACATCTTTCTTATTCGTGCCCGTCCACTCTGTCTTAAAGGCTTTGATATTGTGCATTCTCAGTAATGGAATGCTGCCAGCTTTGTTATCTGGACTAACGATGTATTCTCTTGTCCGATGTTCTACTACGGGCCCGGTAGAAATAAAATATCCATTATCCTGAAAGCTGGATGCCCAGAGTTCTACGTTTCTCAATATCTGAGCATCTTCTCGTGATTCTGGGATACGGATTATTTCGTGCGTATTAGAACTGTCTATTATTTGCTTTGTTGGATAGGTATTTATTTCTGCCTGGTTAAAGTCAACGTGTCCGTTTGATGCACAAATATCAATAGCTTCGCCTTGCTGGCTTTTTCGGTAGGAACAAATGACGTTTTCTTGAAGAACGTTAAGTTCTTTGAATAATTGATTCCTTGATCGGAAAATATGGATCTTTTCAAGGTTCATGGTACGGTTTAGGTATTGTCGAAAGCCTTTGAAGTACAAGCCATTAGTGAAGCTGCGTGGGACAATGGCTATCATCTGGCCGTTGTCGGCCATGCAGGCCGCTACAATTGCCATAAAAGATGCATAAATGTTCGGATTACCCGGAAATAGGTCTGCCGTGGCTTCTGAATAAGGTGATGTTTTTGAATTATATTTAAAATAAGGCGGATTGATTGAAGAAATATGAAAGGGGTCTTCTGTTCGATCTGGCCTTGCCAGGACAAAGTCTTCATGATGGACATTGAAGGTAAATTTTCCTCCTTGTTCTTTGAAAGCCTTGGCGACTTTATACATGTTCATTTCAAGGTCAGATAAAATATCTTCGTCGATTTCATAAAGAACAGCATGAACCTGATTACTGCCAAGAGCCAAACAGTGCATAGCGGCAGAAACGGTTAGGATACCCGCTCCCGCTCCCGCATCAAGAATACGAATAATGGAAGCTTTTACAGGGGTTAGCAACGATGCCATGTAGTCTGCTACAACACTGCCAGTGAAATATTGCCCAAGCTCTTTACGCATGGTTTTAGGTTTGTTGGTCAAGTAGTCGGCTTGAGTAAGCGCAACAGCTTCTATCATTTGCCAATGTTCCATCAATCATTAAATGCGGTTCATGCTAATTTGAATGCCGATAAATATCAACCACCAAATACGTTTTTATATTACTTATACGATAATGATAATAATAAGGAAACCATGAATATTCTTAAAGTTCCCAGAGAATAATATCATTTTATAAGTTAACTCTCCTGTTTGCATCTATATCTTCTAAGATGAAATATATTTATGAGTGTTACTGGTTTAGTTTATTTTGACCATGAAATGATTTCATTGACTATGATTTTCGTATCTCATGTGACTAATTAGATTGAATGAGTTGCGTTCAGGAAAATGATCTAAAAATATAGAATTATGGATAACTTTACTTAACGAAGGCAGATATTATGACTGTCGGTATTTGAATTTTTTCTCTATGTAAATAAAAAGGGTTATCTCAACAAACGCTGGCTGACGCTACCGGGATACAGGCCACTCAGATTCAGATAAAGAATTCTGTTAATACAGGATATATTCCATGATGTTATAATAAGAAACAGAACTATTATAGGTTTTTATGACCTTATTGAAATATTTAACTTTCGCGTTAATAGAGTTTGCGTTATGTCTGATGGGTTTCGATTAATGTAATGAACCCTTTTTCTGAAAAGTTGCATTTATTGAGTTAAATCCGTTCTTGATATAAAAATTTCAACACTTCGATATCCGCGTTTTTAAATGATTATGACAAGTTAGGTAAATGTAAAATAAATGGAGGATTGGAACACTGATAAATGGATTAAATAGGGAAGGGTAAACCAAAATGGATCCCGCCCTGCGTTTTATAATTGGCAGGATTTAACTTGTGATTAAAAGTCATTTTTTAACTGATGATTTTAATCGGTATAAAATTTTAACCGTCGTTTTTATCACTTTTAACCCCGGCTTTTTGTTAAGTTTAATCATTGTCGGATGACGTTTAATGAACGCTAATCATATTTGAGTATTACCATGAAAGAGATCAGTTAATAACATCGATAGAGATCGCTATTTACCCCACTCATAGAACCTGCTAATAAACTATATTGACTGATCTCCATCAGTCAACGTTGAACACACTTTACGCATTGATTCACCCTTTAATTCGACTTTAATACTCCCGTGAACCAGTCTGTCCAGGATCGCATCAGCGTGTGTGGCATCACCTATCATTTGATACCATTTCTCAATAGGAAGTTGGCTTACCAGCAACACTGAGCCCCGTTGATAGAACTGATCGACTATCTCCAGTAGGTCACTGCGTTGATCTGAGGTCAGTACCTCCAGACCCCAGTCATCCAGGATTAACAACTGACTACAGCTCAGTTTATTTAACAGCCGGGGATAGCTTCCATCACCATGGCATTGTCTGCAAAGCTCCAGCAAGCCCTTTAAACGGTAGTAATACACGACATATCCCTGGCGGCAGTAATGCCGCCCCAGCGCACAGGCAAGATACGTTTTCCCGCTTCCCGTTGCCCCTGTCAGCAGCAGATTCTGGCAGTGTTTTAACCAGTGCCCTTGTGACAAGCTTCTGACCTGCGATTTTTCCAGCCCCCGGCTGGCTCTGTAATCCAACGCTTCCAGTTCTCCCCGAAGCCGGAAGTGCGCCTGCTTGATGAGCCTGTCGGCTTTCTGGTTTTCACGGTGAGTCAGTTCCTCCTCAACAAGCAACAATAGACGTTCTTCGAAGCCCAGTTCGTTATACGAAGAAGGCAACGAAACTTGCTGGCGCAGGGCATCACGAAAACCGGAGAGCCTAAGACAAGTGAGATGTTCATAAAGGGTATTCATCAGGCATTTCCTTTATCAGTGGTAATAATGGCTGCCACGCACATTATCGTGGTCAAGTTCAGCAAGGGGATCCGAGGCCGGTGTTGGCACAATGGCGTGTTTATCCAGTCCTTTTTCGAGAATGGATTTGAGTCCTTTCAGCCGATAAATTCCCGTGGCCTGCGCACGCTGGCAGGCCTTGTCGAGACGGGCATAGCCATAACGTTTGTATAATCCTATCACGCCAAGCACATAACGATATCCTTGCTCCGGATGGGAGCGGGTCTCCAGAATATGGGTCACATAGGCTTTGACGTGCTCTCCTGCCATGGAAGCCCATTCAATCAGGCTTTCTGGCGTCCATTTCCCCTGATGGCGGTGGGCCGCTGGCATATGTTTTTCCTGGGTGCTGTAACCAGAGTGGCGTTGCCGGGGATGGATGGCGACGACCTCGCCATGATGATACAAAGTGACCAATTCGTTGCTGATATGCGCTTCCAGGTGTTCCCGCATCAGCTGATAGGGGACAGAGTAATAATGTCTATCGATATCAATATGATAATCAACATGTACCCGGACTTTTTTCACCTGCGTGTACTGATACGATTGTTGGGGTAAAGGATTTAGCGCAGGTTTATCCAGTTGCTCGAACAATGCCTTGCGGGAGTCTTTGCGTTTTTGCATCGGCTTTTGGTTCAGGTTTTCAAGCAGTTCGGTGATGCGCTGGTTCAGTGCCTGAAGCGTGAAGAACGTCTCATAGCGAAGTTTGCCCATGATCCAACGCTCAACCACCTGAACCGCCGACTCCACTTTTGCTTTGTCTTTGGGTTTGGCCGGTCTGGCCGGTATCACCGCAACCTGATAGTGAGCCAGCATCTGCTGGTAAGTCGGATTGATATCCGGATCATAACGGCAAGCCCGGGAAGTACTGCTCTTCAGATTGTCAGGGACAACCATAACAGGTGTCCCCCCGAGGTAATCAAAGCAGCGAACGTGGCTCATGACCCAGTCTTCCAACGTCTGGCTCCAGGTGGCTTCCGCATAGGTGTAACTGGACGCCCCGAGTGTGGCGACAAAGACCTGGGCCTGACGATATTCGCCAGTGTCAGGGTTGATAACGGGCAGCGTAGGGCCGCAATAATCAATGAATAACTTTTCCCCAGCTTTATGCACCTGACGCATAGAGAGCGATAGGGTTTTTGTCCAGGCTTTATACAGTCGGCAATAGTGGTTATAGCTGTAATGCCCGCCCGGATGGCGTTCGGCATACTCTTCCCACAGGAGTTGCAGGGTGACGGTTTTGGCCGACAGCGCTTTATGCACCTCTGCCCAGTCCGGCAACGTGTACTTCCTGCGCTGGACTTTCGTTTTTAAAAACTCACGCTTGAGCGTGGCGTCATTCCAGTGCGCAGGTAACGGCCACTGGGTGATCCCCAGCTGAGCAGCGCGGTTGGCATAGCGTGAGACGACGGAAGGCGAAATAGCCAGGCTTCGTGCAATCTGCCGGTGAGTAAGTTCAGCACCGTATTTCAGGCGGAGTATCTCTTTCAGTTTTCTCATAGTGATAGTCGGCGTTGGCATAGTCATCCTGGAGGTCAGTTGAAATAGCCTCAGGATAGGTGAAAGACAACCTATGAGCAGGGAGAAAATCCCATTAATGGAGCTCACCCAATAACATTGGAACACAAAAGTGATCTCCATCGATGTTATTAGGTGATCTCGTTGGATGGTATTAGATGATCTTGATGAATGTTATTGGGTGATCTGCTTGGATGAAAATACCCAATATTCACTTTATCTTTACTGGAACGGTTAAATAACCGATAATAAAGTGTTTGAATACCCATCTGTTCGGATAATATCCTTTTACGTACAGGTTTTTTTTCAACTCGCTATTAACGGTTAATGATTTTCGATTAAAGATCATTAACTCGCCTTCTGAAAAATTGCATTTATTGTGTCAAATCCGTCTTGATATAATAGATTTAATACTTCGATATTCGCGCTTTTAAATGATTATAGTGGGTTAGGCAAATATAAAATAAGTGGAGAATAGAATTATTAGTAAGTAAATTAAACAGGGCAGAGTAAAAAAGTGAGATCCTATCCTGCGTTTTATAATGGACAGGATTTAGCCTGTGATTAAAAGTCATTTTTTAACTGATGGTTTTAATTGGTATCAATTTTTAATCGTCGTTTTTATCACTTTTAACCCCGGCTTTTTGTTAAGTTTCATCGTTATCGGATAATATTTTTTACGTTCGGGTTTCTTTTTAACCCTTTATTAACGGTTAAATGATTTTCGATTAAATGCCATTAACTGTCCTTTTATAAAATAAACCACTTTTTTTGTCCTCATATTGTCCACAAAAAGGAAGTACATTTAACCCACATTGAAGCACTGGCCTTGGCTCAACTGGTTAAGAGGCTGTGTTGGTCTGAGATACGCGCCTGTGCCGTGAATGACGAGGAAGCATATCAGATTAAGGATGCGATCTCTAAGCTTCAATCCGCTCTGGCTTACCGTGGGTATGCGCCACGGTAGATATAGATCATCAATAAGGCCGGAAGATCACAAGGATCTTTCCGGCTTATTTTTTACATGCTTTCAAATACTATATTATTAGGTGGGAAATTATCGGGAAATGACCTGCATTTTATTTTCTTGGATAAAACACCTTCTAAAAAAGATGTTAGATCTTCTTGCCTGTATTCGACTTCTGGAGATCTTGAGGCAATAATTGCTATTTTCCATGAATCACTGTTATCTGTTGGTGATATAACCCAAAATATATAATCACCATTATCAGTCACTCCTATTGGAAGTAATCCATCTTTATTAGGATAAAGAGAAAACCGATAATAATCTTTATCATCCTCAATTAAATAATTAAAGTCTTCAATAATCAAATCCTTCTGATTGAAGAAATTTAGATCATCATTTTCACTAAATGGATTAAATATATTAATAAAACTAGCTATTCTTCCTGTTCCATAGCAATTTATGAACTCAATGAAATCATTAGGAAAATGGTAGTTATTATCTATCAATGGCCATTTCCCCTTTTGACCTGCTTCATTCGGAGATACAGGAGGAGGTAATATAGTTTTTAAATTAAATATGCTCATAGTTTACATTCCTGGGGGGTTAAGGACAGTTACATGTGTAAAGAAACCATCTGAACCTTCAGCTTTTATTGTAACTCCAGCCGGAATTCTGGAGGGTCCTTTATAAATAGGAATTGAACTCATCTCAACTATTTCTCCACGTTCTAAAGCTTTTCTTATATCGCCTTCAATCTTACTCATTACAGGAGTATTAACTGGTCTTTGTTGAAGAGTAACCAAATTCCTTACATCATCACCAGATCCACCTAATTGTCGTCCGAGTAAATGACCTCTGGCCCTATTGGAACCTTTTCCAGTAATGAATCCCGGAGGCTGTACGTTTGGATTAGCATGAGTGCCAGTATTAATATGACTTTTATTTAATGTAGCCTGCACACCAGTGGGCCGACCTAAATGATCTAATTCTCCATATTTAATATTTGGACACCCACTTAGCCCCAGAGGGTCAATCCAGTTTGCCGGGTTATGGACATACGCATACGGATTCAGGCCC
>NZ_JBHFKW010000016.1:0-109789 GCF_042879395.1 Photorhabdus sp. RM322S | reverse complement strand
GTTTAAAACCATAAAACCCCCCCATACTGGTTTTCCCCCGTTGTGCTACCCCCTCAAAAACCTTATTTCGGGGAATACGAAGATTATGGCAAACGGCGATTTTGGTGGAGTCGATAAAAGCCATGCCTTGTGATTTTTCTTTGCGTGAAGAAAGAAAAGCGCACAACGGGATAATCGCTTTTTTCTTCAAGGTTATTATTCGGTTGTCACTGACCAGATGGGGGAAATCAGCCTTAAGATACTGTTGCACATGCTCAATATAAAACGCTTTGAAATGACGATAGTGGCTCATGTGAAATAAAATGAGGAGCGTCATGATTTCACTCAGTGACAGGGAAGCGGCGCGATGGCGTTTAAGCAGGTTATTCTCGATGAGCTGTTGTTCCCAAAGCGGAATAAATTTTTGGCAAAAATCATCGACGCAGCAGTCAAGTTCTTCTAAAGTAATCATAGCCTGAGGATCTCCACGATTTTGTTTTCTATACAAAAACTTTGATCGTGCCTCGGGCTCTTAGTTCCTTTTTTCTTTCCTTTCTTAAGCAGAGTTCAGGTTAAATACAGTCCATTATCATCAGAACGCCCATCAAATCGTTATCCATGCTTTGATTTGTATATCCGTTAATTTCGCCATACATCATTCCAATAATATCTTTGCTGTGGTGATATTATATGAGACTTTATAGTATTAAAAAAGTCCGCAATTACGCGGACTTAGCGATGGTGGTGAGGTGTCGTGGGACTTTGTGAATTCGCCTGAAAACTTACTCGATGTTTTGAATCTGCTCCCGCATCTGCTCAATCAGCACCTTCAATTCAATAGCGGAATTGGTGATATCGGCATTAATAGATTTAGATGCTAGAGTATTAGACTCGCGGTTAAATTCCTGCATCATAAAATCCAGACGACGGCCGACGGCCTCTTTTTTCTTCAGAATATTGTGGGTTTCTTTAACATGGGCGTCGAGGCGATCTAATTCTTCCGCCACATCAAGGCGTTGAGCCAACAAAACTAATTCTTGCTCAAGTCGGTTATTTTCGAGCTGTATCTGAGCTTCTTCCAGTTTGGTTTGTAGACGTTCCCGTTGCCATTGCATGATTTCAGGCATTTGCTGGCGAACTTTACTGACTTCTTCGGTGACAGCGTCCAGACGCTGTTCAATCATGGTCTTAAGTGCAGTCCCTTCGGTTTCACGGCTTTGAATAAAAGCATCCAGTGTTTTCTCCAGCTCTTCCAGCAATTGGGTACTGATAGCATCCAAATCCTGCTCTTCCGCTGCCATGACACCTGGCCAGCGTAGGATGTCAACAGGATTGATTTTACCTTCATTACTCTGTTGTTTAACCCAATTCGCTGCATTTACCAGCTGTTTCGCTAAAGTTTCATTTAGAATGAGTTCGCCTTGAATGCGTGAGTCCAGTTCAAAACGCAGGTTGCACTCAACTTTTCCACGAGTCAGACGGGAACGAATGCGTTCACGGATCACCGGTTCCAAGCTTCTGAATTGTTCTGGCAGGCGGATATAAGTCTCTAAATAACGCTGATTAACGGAGCGCAGTTCCCAAGCCGCATTGCCCCATTCACTTTTGATATCGTGCCGTGCAAAAGCAGTCATACTACGAATCATGATTCGTTCCCAATTTAAATAAAAGATTAAGGGATTATAACGCTCGTTGTAGATGCAGGATAGGCATTAGCCCTGTTAGGCCGTATAATGCGCCCCCAATAATGATTTAACAACGGAGATAACACTATGCGCCCAGCAGGAAGAGCGGCAGAGCAAGTGCGCCCTATCACTATAACCCGTAATTACACTAAGCATGCGGAAGGTTCGGTTCTGGTGGAGTTTGGGGATACGAAAGTGTTATGTAATGCATCCGTTGAAGAAGGGGTTCCCCGTTTCCTGAAAGGTCAGGGACAAGGTTGGGTTACGGCTGAATATGGCATGTTACCGCGCTCTACTCATACCCGAAATGCCCGTGAGGCAGCCAGAGGAAAACAGGGGGGGCGTACTATGGAAATCCAGCGTTTAATCGCCCGTTCGCTGCGCGCCGCTGTTGATCTGAAAAAACTAGGTGAATACACCATTACTCTGGATTGTGATGTGATCCAGGCTGATGGTGGTACCCGCACAGCTTCTATAACGGGCGCTTGTGTGGCGCTGGTTGATGCGCTGGATAAAATAGTTGCAGCGGGTAAGCTAAAAGAAAGTCCACTGAAATCAATGGTTGCTGCGGTCTCTGTCGGTATTGTGGATGGTGAAGGCCGTTGCGATCTGGAATATGTGGAAGACTCAGCCGCTGAAACTGATATGAACGTCGTGATGATGGAAGATGGCCGGATGATTGAAGTGCAAGGCACTGCGGAAGGTGAGCCGTTTAGTCATGATGAGTTGCTGTCCTTGTTGGCCCTTGCCAAAGGGGGGTTAGAGGACATTTTTGAAGCGCAGAGAAATGCGTTGAAATAATAAGTTGATCAGGCGACGTAATAGTCGCCTTTTTTGTGTCTGTCGTGTAGCGGATAACCAAACTAAATAAGAGGAGAAACACCAATGAAAGCCTATCAGCGCGAATTTATTGAGCTTGCGCTAAAGAAACAGGTACTGAAGTTTGGGGAATTTACCTTGAAATCAGGACGTAAAAGCCCGTATTTTTTTAATGCCGGGCTGTTTAATACCGGGCGTGATTTGGCGTTAATCGGGCGTTTTTATGCGGCAGCGTTGTTGGATAGCGGTATTCAGTGTGATTTGTTGTTCGGACCAGCTTATAAGGGTATTCCAATCGCAACAACAACGGCGGTTGCATTGGCAGATCACCATGATATTGATATGCCATATTGTTTTAATCGTAAAGAAGTTAAAGATCATGGTGAAGGTGGCACTTTGGTCGGTAGCCCACTTAAAGGAAATGTTGTTCTGGTTGATGATGTTATTACCGCAGGCACAGCTATCCGTGAATCTATGGAGATTATCAAGCAGCATAATGCGACTCTTGCCGGCGTGATGATTTGTCTTGATCGTCAGGAACGCGGGAAGGGTGAAATCTCGGCAATTCAGGAAGTTGAAAGAGATTACGGTTGTAAAGTGTTTTCCATTATTACCTTGAATGATTTGATTAGTTATTTAGGTAGTCAGCTTGAGATGAAAGAGCATCTGGATGCAGTTGAAGCATATCGTGAGCAGTACGGTATCTGACAAGTAAGCTTTAAAAAAAGCCCTCGCCCAATAACGGGCGGGGTGAGTAGTAGAATAGCTTATTGTAACTGGGCCAATAACAACGGCCAGCGCGCTTCAAATTCCTGTGTTGGGCGATAGCGGAATTCTGAGCGAACAAAGCGTGATAGCATCCCTTCACAAAACGCCAGTAATTGGGAAGCTAATAACGACTCATCATAACTGAAACCTTGCCCATCACGTAATTTTTTCTCTTTTAAAACTTGACGGATCTGTACTTCAATTCGTTCAAATAATTGATTTATGCGCCCTTGCAGCCGATTTTGTTCAAACATCAGAGCATGTCCTGTCATGATGCGGGTCAGACCAGGGTTTTTTTCTGAAAAGCCCAGAATCAGAACCAATATCAGACGGATACGAGTAATGGTGTCTTTTTCGTCTTGTAGAATCAGGTTAATCCGTGAAATTAATGTGTCTTCAATAAACTCGATCAAGCTGTCAAACATCCGGGTTTTACTGGGAAAATGCCGGTACAGCGCAGCTTCGGAAACGCCTACATTGGCGGCCAGTTTAGCGGTGGTTATCCGCTGGCTGCCATCACTGGATTGCAACATATGCGCAAGGGCTTGCAAAATCTCCTCACGCCTGTTTCTTTTCTTCGTATTTTCGTTTTCTGCCATGTCTGACAAAACCTCTGATAAGAACAGTAAAATAAACAAATCAGCAATTCTTTGCCCAAGGGTATTTTGAGCAAAGAATATGATAATTAGTTAATGATATTAGGTTTTATAGAGACTTATTGGCGACCAGAATGACCAAAACCACCGCTGCCTCTTTCGCTGGTTTCAAAATCTTCTACCAGATTGAATTCAGCCTGAATGACGGGTACAAAAACCATCTGAGCAATACGTTCGCCCGGTTCGATAGTGAAAGTTTTATCACTGCGGTTCCAGACAGAAACCATCAGCTGACCTTGATAATCAGAATCAATCAAACCAACCAGGTTACCCAGAACGACGCCATGTTTATGTCCAAGGCCTGAACGGGGCAGAATAACCGCTGCCAGTTGCTCATCGCCAATATGAATGGCAAGCCCGGTCGGAAGAAGTTCAGTTTGTCCGGGAGCCAGTTCTACCGCGTTGTCGAGGCAAGCCCGCAAATCTAAACCTGCGGAGCCGGGAGTCGCGTAAGTTGGCAGAGGAAATTCCTGCCCGATACGTGGATCAAGGATTTTAACGTCGATTTTTTTCATCATAGCGTCTGACTATCTCGTCTAATAAATGGTGGCTGAGTAATAACTTATTACTATGAGGTAAGCGGATATCTCCCTCATGCCAGAACAAATGTAGTGCATTAGTATCACTGTTAAAGCCGTGACCAGTAAGGGATACATCATTCGCACAAATCAGATCCAAATGTTTTTGGTTCAGTTTTTTACGTGCGTATTCTTCCACATTCTGGGTTTCAGCCGCAAATCCAACAACAAAAGGGCGATTTTCTTGCATTGTGGCTACATTGGCAACAATGTCAGGGTTTTTAATCAGAGTGAAAGTAATTTCTTCGCCCTGTTTTTTAATTTTTTCTGGGGCAATTTGTTTAGCGCGGTAATCTGCAACCGCAGCACAACCAATAAAAATATTCTGTAACCCAGCTACCGCCAGTACTTGTTCATTCATTTCTAAGGCGCTGGTTACGTCGATTCGTTTGACACCCGGTGGGGTCGATAAATTAACGGGGCCTGTGATAAGGGTGACTTCTGCGCCCCGCGCCGCTGCGGCTTGGGCGATGGCAAACCCCATTTTGCCGGAGCTGTGATTGCTGATAAAACGGACGGGATCCAGTGCTTCACGGGTTGGTCCGGCGGTAATAGCAAGTTTTAGGTGAGTTAAGTCCTGGCTTGCTTGAAAATGTTGTTCAGCCAGTTCAACAATCGCCATTGGATCCAACATCCTACCAGGGCCAACGTCACCACAAGCCTGATTGCCACTGTCTGGGCCCCACAGGAGAATCCCCCGTTCTTCAAGGATCTTGAGATTATGTTGTGTTGCCTGAGCACGAAACATCTGTTGATTCATCGCGGGTAACACGGCAACGGGTGCCGGGGAAGCCAGACAGACAGTTGTCACCAGATCATTTGCCATACCAACTACCAGACGAGCCAGTAAATCAGCCGTAGCTGGGGCGAGAATAATGAGATCAGCCCATTTGCCAAGTTCTATATGTCCCATCGCAGCTTCTGCTGCCGGATCTAACAGGTCGTCGGAGACGGGGTAACCGGAAACTGCCTGCAACGTCAGTGGGGTAATAAACGCTTCTGCTGCCGGTGTCATCACTACACGTACCTGTGCACCGCGATCACGCAGGCGGCGTACCAGTTCGGGAGTTTTGTAAGCGGCAATCCCTCCGCTAATACCGAGCACAATCTGTTTGCCGGAAAGTCCTGCCATCATGGTTGTCCGAATATTAAGTTGCAAGGGTTCTGGATTTTATCACAAGAGATTACAGAGTTGAGGATAGTCTGAACTTTGATAGTGAAAAAGGGTAAGTTTGCGAGCGGCTACGCAGCTTATGAATATGACGTTCGTCCTTATTTTTAAGGCATGGAATACTGTTTGTATCAGATGAAACAGGGCAGGGAGATGAATATATGGAAGTTGGCATTGCTGAAAATACAGAAGAAATATATTCAAATTTAGCTCCCAGAGAAAAATTGCTGGCATATGGTTCAGTTTCTTTAACAGATACGGAGCTACTGGCTATTTTTCTGCGCACCGGGACCAGAGGGCTTCCGGTTTTGCAGATGGCTGAATTCTTGCTGAAGGAATTTGGGTCTCTGTACCATTTACTCTCTGCTGATTATGACACTTTCTGTTCTCATAAAGGGATGGGATTAGCCAAATATGCACAATTGCAGGCTATTGCAGAATTGGCAAAGCGTTTTTTCTCCAGTCAGTTTGTTCATGAAGATATTATGAGCAGCCCAAGTGTGACCCAAGAATATTTGCAAAACCTGTTATCAGGGCATGACAGGGAAATATTTGTTGTGTTGTTTCTCAATAATCAGAATAAAGTTATCTGTCATGAGGAGATGTTTAAAGGCACAATCAATAAAGTTGAAGTTCATCCTCGTGAAATTGTCAGATCGGCGATAAAGGTGAATGCTTCATCTATTATTTTGGCTCATAATCACCCATCGGGTCATGCAGAGCCTAGCTTGGCGGATAAGATTGTTACAGACAAAGTGATTGATGCCTGTAATCTGGTTGGCGTACAAGTATTGGATCATCTGGTTATTGGTCGGCAATGTTGTGTCTCATTTGCTGAGCGAGGCTGGATTTAGCCAACTTTTTCAAGATCCTTGGGGATCTTTAGTTGTGCGGGACTTGAGCGTCAGCGATTGAGGGCGTATACTACGCCACCTTTGAGGATCTTTGGTTTGGCGAGAAGAGCCTATCTCAGCACATTTTCTGAGTAAATGTGAGTCTTTTCAGTAGAATTTGCTGAGATGGGCTCCTAAGCCTGACGAGGCGGCCATACCCAATACAAAGCTCGAGCTGATTTGATTTTTGGAGAATAGACATGTCCCGAGTCTGCCAAGTTACTGGCAAACGCCCGATGAGTGGTAACAACCGCTCTCACGCATTGAATGCGACTAAGCGTCGTTTTCTGCCTAACCTGCATTCCCACCGTTTCTGGGTTGAGTCCGAGAAGCGCTTTGTAACTCTGCGTGTATCTGCTAAAGGTATGCGTGTGATTGATAAGAAGGGTATCGATGCAGTTTTGGCTGAACTTCGTACCCGTGGTGAGAAGTACTAAGGAGCTGAAAAATGGCTAAAGGTATTCGCGATAAAATCAAGCTCGTTTCTTCAGCTGGTACTGGTCACTTCTATACCACTACGAAGAACAAGCGCACCATGCCTGAGAAACTGGAAATGAAAAAGTTTGATCCAGTTGTTCGTCAGCATGTAATGTACAAAGAAGCTAAGATTAAATAATTTTGGTTGATTTGATAAAAACCCAGCTTCGGCTGGGTTTTTTGTTGCCTATAGATTTTATAGTCAATATTCACTCATTCTTCTCAGCGTTTCATATATATCCGGTTATTCATAGACGTAAAATGCTGTTTCGCTATACTAACACCTTCCGGCAGGCTGGATAGGGAACCGAAATGGCTAAAGAAAAACTAAATATTTTACATACAGAATCTTCTTGTGGTTGGGGAGGTCAGGAAATCCGTATTCTGACGGAATCCCAGGGAATGATAAAACGTGGGCACAAGGTGGTTATTGTTTGCTGTCCAAGTTCTAACATCTACCGTGAAGCAAAATCTTATGATGTGCCGGTTGTAGCCTTGCCTATTGAGAAAAAACGTCGGTCCAGCTTTCTTGCTATGCGTAATTGGTTGAAAAAAGAAGGCCGTCAGTTTGACGTTATTAATACACACAGCTCGACAGATTCATGGTTGGTTGCTTTGGCTTGTGCAACGTTGAGGCATATGCCGCCGATGGTCAGAACCCGGCATGTATCAACCCAGGTTTCTAATTCAATGACAACTCGTTGGTTATATCTGAAAGCGTGCCGGCATATTGCGACTACCGGTGAAAAACTACGTCAGCATTTACATGCCAATAATCGTTATCCATTACAACATATGACATCAGTACCCACTGGTATCAACTTAGATCGTTTCCGGCCGGAAGATAAGAAAGTTTGCCGTCAGCGGATTGGTATCAAGGATAAACCGACATTAGGTGTCGTTGCGACGATGAGAACTTGGAAAGGGCATCGTTATCTGTTAGAAAGTTGGAAGGTTTTACACCAGAAATATCCTGACTGGCAGCTTTTGTTTGTTGGTGATGGCCCACAACGTAAATCACTGGAACCTTTAGTGAAGCGAGAAGGTTTGTCGGATAGTGTCATTTTTTTAGGTAACCGCCGGGATGTTCCTGATTGCCTGAATGCGATGGATTTATTTGCATTACCTTCTTTTGGTAATGAAGGCGTGCCACAAGGGATTATGCAGGCAATGGCGTGTGGGATACCTGTCGTGTCAACCTCGGTTGGTGCAATTACCGAAGCGGTAGTTGATGGTGAAACGGGTTATATCGTGGAACCCAGAAACGCAGCGCTATTGACAGAAAGTTTAGAGTTGTTGATTCATAATAATGAACTGCGTTTGCAATTCAGTCATTCTTCATTAGAGCGGGCAATTGCTTTATTTGGAATGGATAATATGCTAGATAAAATGGAAAAGATCTTTTTTCACAGCTTTAAAGGTGAAAAGCATTAACATTCTTTAAGATTATTCTCGGTGCTATCCTTTGATTTATGGTTCTGGACGAAAAGTAATTTGTTGATATTAAATGGCTATAAAGTTGATTGTAGTTTAATTATCCTGCCCCGAGCGATAGCATACAAAAAAGCTTTGTTGTATATTTTGTTGAATTTTATAGCAGATTAATCAGATAATTGTCTTATGCAAATCAAAAATATTCTGGTCATTATCATAGCGCGTTTCGGTGATACCTTACTGGTGACACCGGTTCTTCGTGCTTTAAAACAGAAGTGGCCTGGGGCGAATATTGATGTTATGGCGCATAAAAGAACCAAACAGATCCTTGAAAATATAGGTGATATCAATAGATTGACTGCTTTTTCAAAAGGCAAGGCAAAATGGTGTGGTTGGTTTACCGGTAAACATTATGATTTGGCTTTAGTATATAGCGATGATAAACCGTTATTACAGTATGCAAAACGTAAATCACACTTAACAGTTTCATTTTCAGATGAATCTTCGTTGCAATCGGGTTGGATAGTAGTGAAAAAGCCAGAAGTATTGGTGCCAGCTCAGCAAGAACGGGCGATGCTTGCTAATGCGATAGATGTTGAGGTGAGTGACTGGCGGTTGAATTATTGTGTTAGTGAAGGGGAACTACGTTTTGCCGATGATTTTATGCGGCAGCATCATTTGGATAATAAGCTCCTGATTGGTTTTCAATTACAAAGTTTCCCGGCAAAAGCTTATCGTGACTGGCCGGTTGAACATTTTTATCAATTAGCGCAATACATTTATCGCGGTTATCCACATTCGCATATTATGTTATTAGGCAGCACTGATGGTGAAATTGTGGCTCAATCATTGGCAGAAAGATTCGGTGCTGAAAAATGTACTTCGCTGGTAGGGAGACTGACAATGCGACAAAATGCGGCAATGATGAGCAAACTTGATTTGTACGTTGGTGTTGATACTGGGCCGACACATTTAGCTGGTGCATTAGGTATCCCGATGGTTGCGATGTATCACAGTTTTCATCCGGGCCGTTTTTTAGCGCCTCAACAGCATACACATTTGGTGGTTATTGAACATCCCGTTCATTATATGCAAGCCACACGTGAAGATCCGATGTCTGCTATATCTGTTGAGCAAGTCTGGCAGGCAACTCAGAAATTATTGGCAACCAAGTCAGCAGGGTAATAAACAGATGAAAATAGGTTTAGTTGATGTCACTGTGACTATGTCTTACGGTGGCATTCAGACGGCAGTCTGGGAACTTGCGAAAGCGCTGACTGATGCCGGTCATGAGATCCATATTTTGGGTGGAGTGGGTGATGTCCGGCCAGAGCTAAATGGAAGAGCAATACGGATCCATACTTTTCCATTCACTCCCAGAGAGAAAGTGATTAATATCGGCCGGCGTTTTCAGCGTATTATTGAACGTTACTCGCTTGCCCGTCATGCCCGAAATACGGTTATTACTGAAGATTTTGACTGGATTATTCTGACTAAGCCATTTGATTTTTTCTGGCCACGAATGATGCCAAAAGGGAGTCGTACTAAGTTTTGTTATATGAGCGGCGGTACCAGTTTCTTCAAGGGTGACAGAACGCTGAGTAAACGAATTTCAGCCTGGGTGGCATGCAGTCATTTTAATGCCTGGCAGATTCAGCACCATTTTAAACAATTCCCAAAGGTTATTTACAATGGCGTTGATATTAATAAATTCAGGCCGGCTGACTCTGCTGTCAGAACTCGTCTTGGAATCAGTGATAAAACATTTTTGCTGACCTTTGCCGGGCGTTTGGTTGGTTGGAAAGGTATGCATGTGGCGATTGATGCAATGGCTCAGCTACAGGATAAAGATGTTAAGTTACTGATTATCGGAGTGGGTGAAGATCTAAAACGTCTGGAAAAACGGGTTGCAGCACTGCGACTGGAAAAACAGGTAATTTTTCACCCACCTGTAGGACATGACCAATTGCCTGAATATTATGCTGCTGGTGATGCGGGGATTTTCCCAAGTATTGGTGATGAAGCGTTTGGAATAACGATCGCAGAAGCTATGGCGTGTGGCAGACCGGTTATTGCCAGTTATATCGGAGGCATACCGGAAGTTGTCGGTAACGAGAATAAGTCAGGTATTTTGGTCACGCCTGGGGATGTTTCAGCCATTGTCGATGCAGTTAATTTTTTATTGTCTCAGCCAGACAGAGGGCAAAGAATGGGAAAAGAAGCTCGCCAGCGGATTGAAACAATGTATACCTGGGAACATTCAGCAAATCGTTTACTGAAAGCAATAAACAATGAAGATTGCCTATATTGATCCCTACCCGGTTCCTGATTATCGGGTTGCATCACTACAAATTCTGCAAAATGTTGATGCGTTTGCTCGTCAGGGGGCGGATGTTTATCTGGTTGTGCCTGAAGGTAAAAATACCGTAGAGGAGATACTTGGGCGCTCATTATCATCATCAGCTAAACTGATATCGTTACGCAATATCCGGCGTAAATGGTATTTTCCGTTGAATACCCAAAAGATGTTCTATTTTCAGGTTTCCAGCTGGTTGAGCAAGAATGAGGTAAACGCCGTTTTTACCCGTAATCTGAAAATTGCGAAGTATCTATTATCCAAACACCCAGAAATTCCGCTGTTTTTCGAAAGTCATGAGATTTTTGCTCAGTCATTTAAGGAGTCACATGATTTAGGTAAAAATAAAAATCAGCGTAAATATCAGAAGTTGAGAGAAACCGAGCACTTTGTTTATAGCCAGTCCCGGGTTGTTTTTGTTCTGACCTCGCTACTGCGTGATGACATTATTAGTGAATATCATGTTGATACATCTATTGTTATTGCGCCAGATGGTGTAGATATGCTGGCAGCAGAGTCGATGTCATCCAATAAACTTGCATCAACTAAGAGTGAATTCCCAACTCAGATTCTTTATCTGGGCAGTTTGCATCATTGGAAGGGGGTTCCGACGGCGATTAAGGCGATGAGTTATCTTGAAAATGCAGCACTGAATATTGCTGGCGGTGAACCAGAACAAATTCAACAGCTACAGCAGATTGCTCAGCAGATTGGTGTTTGTGACCGAGTCAATTTTCTTGGATTTATTCAGCCTAAATTGCGTTTCCAGATAATTGCAGATAATGATATTTGTCTGTTGCCATTAACTAAAACCAGCATTGGCAGCCGCTATACCTCACCACTGAAGTTATTTGAGTATATGGCGATGGGTAAACCTGTGGTTATTTCCGATTTTCCTTCTATTCGTGATGTGGTTGATGAAAACGCGGTCAGTTTTGCTGACAGTGAGAATGCGGAAAGTTTTGCCCAGCAAATCCAGTCATTAAGAGACAATCCAAAGAGAGTTAAAGCGCAAGTCGGTTATGCAAAAATGCTGGTAACAGAGCGTCTTAACTGGGATAAGCGGGCCAGGCTTATTATGCAGACGATATCAAAGGATATTTCTGCATAATAATCGGTGTGGAGATGGTCATATACAGCCACTGATGATATGGCTGGGATATTTTTCTAGTCACTTTTCTTTTTATACAGCGCAATCATCAAACCAAATAAAATGCCTATTTCATTGATATAGGTATTTTCGAAGGCTCCACGGACAATAAATAGTCCGATAAACCCAGTTAGCAGAATAACTCCTGATTGCCTTACTATTCCGCTGTTACGGCCAATAATATGACTACCGGTGTACAGCGCTGAGACGGTCATCAACAAAGTTGTGGTGAGGCCGATTATTCCACCAGCAAACCAGAGTGCCAGAAAGATATTATGAGGTCCGATAGACGTGCGAAATACCCAGCTTGGATAGTCATTAACTCGTTCATTGTAGACCTTATGGTAGACTTTATTACCATAACCATAGCCTTTAATTGGATTCTCCAGAATTAACTCAAAAGCAGCTCCTTGAGTTCCATTGGTATAGCGGTAGCTGCTATCTGTTTGGGTAAGCTTAAATAGTAATTTATTATCTGCATTATGTGTCATAGTGAAGTAGGTAACTCCAACTAAGAGGCTAAGGCTTAAACTTGCTGCTATAACTAGTTTCCATTCCCGATTAATAATGATGATAAAGATCGTCATAACAACAACAGCGACCCAGGCACCACGGGCTAAGGTACCTAACAATAAAAATAAGCTTATCGCAGAGGCAACAGCCAATATCAGCCAGCTAACTAAGGTATGCTTTTTCCACAATGCCCAGGTACAGAGTAAAATTGGGAAATAGAAAATAAAACCGTAAGAAAATTCCCGGTGGCTATAGCCGGTGAAAGGCGTTTCACCCTGATTGTAGTTAATAATGTATCTACCGATATCAGTCAGACATATTGCCAGCATCCCAATGGCGAATGAGAACAGAATCATCTTGGCAATGCTTTCTTTATTCTCGTTGTACAATACAACCGGAAAAGTAAAACTGAACAGCAGCAATCCATTTAGAATAGGTTTATTCATCTCTTGAAAACTCAATGCGGGATCGACTGAAATCGCGACTGAGTAGAACATTGCCAAGATGAATAACAGAATGGATAGGAATAGTGAATTACGCATAGAGTGCATTACCTGACGAAAATCTGTTACCAGATAGGTCAGCGCGGTAATGCCAATCAGGATAATAACCAGGTTTTTATATCTTGTTATATCAGGCAGATAAACAAGGGCTATATAAATCCCAATAAGGGATAAATTCCATAGTGATTTTTTATTACAATTTCTAAGATTAAACATATTCATCAATTTGTTTTCATTTCTGTTGAACTTGGTTGGAAATGATACATGAAAAGATTATCTTAATCTGCTGAGATGCAATAGAGTTGAAACAAACAGACATAATACAGGAGTTATTATCATGCCAGAACTACCAGAGGTAGAAACCAGCCGGAGAGGAATAGAGCCACATCTGGTAGGGAACGTGATCCAACATGCGGTAGTCCGGAATGGGAGGTTACGCTGGCCGGTAGCGGAAGAAATTATGAAGCTGAGTGATCAGCTTGTGCTCAGTGTTCAACGCCGGGCCAAATATTTGCTGATTGAATTGGCAGATGGTTGGATTATTGTCCATTTGGGTATGTCGGGCAGTTTGCGGATCTTATTGGAGGAATGCCCTGCGGAGAAACATGATCATGTGGATTTAGTCATGGCAGACGGTAAAGTTTTGCGTTATACCGACCCAAGACGGTTTGGAGCGTGGCTATGGAGTGATGATCTCAATCAGTGCTCAGTATTAACGCATTTGGGGCCTGAACCACTTTCTAATGATTTTAACGGTTCTTATCTCTACACTCGATCAAGTAGTAAAAAAACATTGATTAAGCCCTGGTTAATGGATAATAAGCTGGTTGTTGGTGTCGGTAATATCTATGCGAGTGAAGCGTTGTTTACTGCTCATATCCGGCCTGATCGCCCGGCACATACATTAACTGAGCGTGAGGCAGATTTATTAGCAGAAACGATTAAAAAGGTCCTGCAACGATCTATTGAGCAGGGGGGAACAACGCTCAGGGATTTCCTGCAATCTGATGGTAAGCCGGGGTATTTTGCTCAGGAACTGTTTGTTTATGGCAGGGCAGGAGAGCCATGCCGGATTTGTGGTGAGAAAATAGAAAGTATCAAACTTGGGCAGCGCAGTACTTTCTTTTGTCGTCGCTGTCAGTTTTAGTTGATACCGGAGAGTTGGGGAGGCGTAGTAAGGGAGAGATCCTACAGTGCGTCGCTCCCAGTGAGCTCAGTAAACTACTTACCGAGTTTTTTTAGCATTGCTTGTGCAACAGGTTTTGGCAGGAATGATGAGATATCGCCATCGTGGCGGGCGACATCTTTAATCAAGGATGAAGATACAAACGAGAGATTTTGTGATGGCAGTAAAAAGACACTTTCTAATTCAGGCATAAAGTGGCGGTTCATATTTGCGAGCTGCCATTCATACTCAAAATCAGATACTGAACGAAGACCACGGATAAGAACATTTACCTGCTGTTTTTTGGCGAAATTAGCCATCAATTCACAAAAACCGACCACTTCTACATTATCCAGATGTGAGGTCACTTCTTTCGCTAAGCTAATGCGCTCATCCAGAGTAAACATTGGGTTCTTTCTGGCACTATTGGCAATAGCAAACAAAACGTGGTTAAACATGCCTGCGGCGCGTGTGATGATATCAATATGCCCGTAGGTAACAGGATCAAATGTTCCGGGATAAATAGCTTTGGTTGTCATCAATTTTTACCCTTTTGCAGTCTCTTTTCCCACAACGCAACATACTTATTAAACGTATATTGAGCGTTAACGATAGCCAGTACTAACCCCTGTTTACCATCAAGAAAGCCAGCACGCAACAGCCAGGTTTTAAAGAAAGCGCCAAAAGTATGGCTGAAAATCGAAAAATAACTGCACTGTTTACCTTGTTCATGGCGCTGTTTTGCCCATGCTTTAGCATAATTCAGTTGTTTTGCCTGAAACTCCATCAGATTACGGCAAGTAAGATGGAGTAAATCCCCTTTTAAAATAACAACCGGAACTCCATGAGTGTCAAGGGATTCATGAACCTGATTATTATTGTATTGGTAACGATTGCGGGCGTAGAGGCGAATAACCCGATCCGGGTACCAGCCGCTGTGTTGCATAAAGCGGCCAAGAAACAGATTCCGGCGGGCGCAACTATAGACCTTATTGTCATTAGTATGTGCCAGAACTTGCTCTATGGATATTCTCAGTTCTGGCGTTACACGCTCATCGGTATCAATCATAAAAATATAATCGCCAGAAGCGTATTGTTGAGCCAGTTGACGCTGACGGCCAAACCCCGGCCAGTGAATATTAGAAAATACTTTTGCCCCCATCGCTTGTGCTATCTGGCAGGTATCGTCTGAACTGTCAGAATCAAGCACAATGATCTCATCAGCCCAACTGACTGAGGCCAGGCAATCTGCGATCAGATCCGCTGAGTCCTTGGCAATCATGACAACGGAAAGGCGCTTTCTCTCATTCATTTAGTGGCTCCGGGGCGGGAGATAGGGTTCCAATAATTTAAGCAGACGTTGAAGTGCTCCCTGATTTTCATGTAATACTTCTGCTGCGTGGCGGCCATAGTACAGGCGATAATCTTCGTCAGTTAGTAAACTATTGATTTCGGTGAACAAAGACTGGCTATCCGTAACGGTAATCAGACCATTAGCCAGATCCAGTTTGGCGCAGATATCTTTAAAGTTAAAGGTATGTGGACCCATCAACACGGGAATGGCATGGGCGGCGGCTTCCAGTGGGTTATGTCCACCACGTTCGACCAGGCTGCCACCAACAAAAGCCAGATCAGCAATACCATAGAGCAGCATCAGCTCACCCATAGTATCACCGATAACAACCTGAATATTGGCGTCAGGAATTTTATCGGAGCTGCGAAGAATATAACTTAGCCCGGCTTTCTTTGTTAATTCTTCAGCTTTAGCAAAACGTTCAGGATGGCGTGGTACCAGGATCAGTAGCAGATTTGGGCATTGTTTTAGCAACTTGCAATGAGCATCCAGAATAATGCTCTCTTCTCCATCATGAGTACTGGTCGCTATCCAGACAGGACGGCGAGCAGCCCATTGGCGTCGTAATGTCACGGCTTTAGCTGCTAATTCAGGCGTTACTGAGATATCGAATTTCAAACTACCGGTGACAGCCAGCTGAGAGCGCCTCAAACCCAGTTCAATAAAACGTTCGCTATCTTCCTGATTCTGAGCCGCAATCAAGGTAATTTTTCGCAAAATTATTTTTACGAAATTACCTACTTTCTGGTATCCCGCGGCTGAACGTGTAGATAAACGGGCATTAGCAATAACCAGAGGAATGTTACGTTGGTGGAGTTGAAAAATCAGATTAGGCCAAAGTTCTGTTTCCATAATGATGACTAACTTTGGATTAACTTGATTGAGAAAGCGTTCCATGGAGCCGGGAAGATCGTATGGCAAATAGACGTGATTGACATCATTTCCCAACGCGGAGAGGACTCTTTCTGAGCCCGTTGGTGTCATCGTCGTCACTGTAATCGGTAAAAAAGGGTAATGATGGCGTAAAGCTCTAACTAAAGGGATTGCAGCCAGCGTCTCACCCACGGACACGGAATGAAGCAGAATGCCTCCAGCGGCAACTTTACCGGCACAGAAACCATAACGTTCACCCCAACGTTTACGGTAAGCAGGAGCCTTGCGGCTGCGAAGTAATAAACGCAACCAAATCAGAGGTTGGATAAGGTAGAGAAGTACCTGATATAAACGCAGTAACATTCTATCAAATTCATTTATATAAATTAGCGCCAATAGTATCACACTGCTTCAAAGAAAGTATGAAAATGCGTATAGCCTCTAGGATCTGAACAGAATAAGAACGGGAAATTAGGCTTTTTGGGTAAAATTGTGCTTCTATTATATATAAAAGTAGCAGGAGTTTCTTGCAGCTACCGGACATATAGAGACAGTTTTTTCCTTATTATCTGTATCTTTATATTGGGAATACTATGAGTAAATTACCAGCTCAATTTAGCCGTATTCTGATAATAAAGTTACGGCATCATGGTGATGTGCTATTAGTTACACCTGTTATTAATACTCTGAAGGATAATTATCCTTCAGTGGAAATTGATGTTTTACTCTACAAAGAAACAGAACCGATATTGGCTAATTTTTCTTCTGTAGCGAATATATTTTCTATGGATAGACAATGGAGGAAGCAAGGAGCCAGAGTACATTTTAGTCATGAATGGCGATTACTTAAACAATTAAGGAATCGTAAATATGACATAGTTATTAATCTTGCTGATCAATGGTATAGTGCGTTTGTGACACGGTTTACTAGAGCAAAAGTACGTATTGGGTTTGATTTAGCAAAACGGCGAAGCTTGTTTTGGACAAAATGTTTCACAAATCTAGTACCGACAGAGCATAGTGAATTTTTGCATATCGTTGAGCAAAATTTGTCAACTCTTTCGCTGTTAAATCTTCCATCGACCAGTACTAAAGTGACGATGAGTTACCGTCAGGAGGATAGAGACACTGTTCGGGTGCTTCTTGAACAGCACGGGGTAAGTCAAAAATATATTGTGGTGCAGCCAACATCCCGCTGGTTTTTCAAATGTTGGGATGAGAAAAAGATGAGTGAAACGATCAGTGCGTTACAGTCTGATGGTTGGACAGTTGTTGTTACCTCCGGGCCAGATCGTAAGGAAGAAGATATGGTCGAGACTATTTTATCAAGCTGCCCAAAAGAAAGTGTTATTTCTTTTGCTGGCCTATTAACCTTGCCTCAACTTGCAGCGCTGATTGATGAAGCTAATTTATTCATAGGGGTAGACTCTATTTCTATGCATATGGCCGCAGCATTGAAAACACCTTGTATTGCTTTATTTGGGCCATCAAAGTTAGTATTCTGGCGCCCATGGGAAGCGAAGGGTGAAGTAATTTGGGCTGGTGATTATGGCGATTTACCTGATCCTGATGATGTTGATACTAAAACGGGCATACGTTATCTGAATGTCATTCCCAGTGATGTAGTTATTGCTGCCGCCCGGAGAAATTTATTATGAAATCAGTACGTCTTGCGATTGTTCGGCAGAAATATCGCCCGGATGGTGGAGCAGAACGTTTTGTCTCCCGCGCCTTAGAAGCTTTAGGTAATGAAAATCTGGAGCTCAATGTTATTACTCGTTCCTGGCAGGGAGACATTAGCCCTGACTGGTATGTTCATTTAGCAAATCCTCATAAATGGGGAAGAATCAGCCGTGAGAGAGGATTTGCTAAAGCGGCCAGAGCAGTATGGGAAAAAGAGCAATTTGATCTTGTTCAAAGTCATGAACGCATTGCTGGTTGCGATATTTACCGTGCGGGTGATGGTGTTCATCAGCGGTGGTTGCAGCAGCGTGCCCGGGTTTTATCCTCCTGGAGAGGCAAATTACTTTTTGCGAGTCGTTATCATCGTTATGTTATGGATGCGGAGCAAAAAATGTATTCGGCACCAGAACTAAAAATGGTTATTTGTAACTCGGAAATGGTAAAACGGGAGGTCATGGCGGATTTTGGGCTTTCGGAGAAAAAAATATCAGTTATTTATAATGCGATAGACCATAAGCAATTTCTTCCGGCAATAGAATCTCAAAGAATGCTGTTAAGGAAAGAATATGATCTTCCCCGACAGGCGAAATGTTTCGTTTATGTTGGTTCCGGGTTTGAGCGAAAGGGGCTAAAAGTAGCGATTCAGGCAGTTAGTGCTACTGATGCATATTTAATTGTTGTGGGTCAGGATAAAGAAGAGAAAAAATATAAGCAATTAGCCAATTCTCTGGGGTGCAATGAGCGGATCAGATTTATGGGCGTTCAGAAAAAGACACTGCCTTTTTATCAGATTGCAGATGGCTTGCTGTTACCTACCTTATATGATCCGTTCCCAAATGTGATATTGGAGGCAATGGCTTGTGGGCTTCCGGTCATAACCAGTACGACATGCGGTGGTGCTGAATTTGTTACCTCTGGAAGTAACGGGTTTATATGTGATGCTTTGGATATCCGGGATATTACAGAAGCGATTCAAAATACGCCTTCTGATCATTTGAATAATAAAATGTCAGCATTAGCGAGAACTAAGGTACTGCCTTATACACCGGAACATTTATCACAACAGCTCATTGGACTATACGAAAGGGTGCTCTCATCATGAAAGGACACATATTATTTATCATTGATGGATTACCTGGTGGCGGTGCAGAAAATGTCACTATCCGGCTTTGTGATGGTCTGCAACAGAAAGGGTATGATATTACGCTGCTTTCTCTGGCGGAAAAATGTGAGTATTTAGTGCCTGCTGGCATTGAACTGATTATTGATGCTGATGAGTACAATGGGCCCTTCAGAAGACAGACTGAGATTTGCCGTAGGGCTAAATCTATGGATAAAGTTTTAGAAAAAATATTTCTTCGGAAGGGAATCCCCTCATTGATTGTCTCAAATTTGCATAAAACCGATCGTATTGTCGTAAAATCAAAGGTACTAGCGGGATTAAATGTGTGGTTTTGTATCCATGGTGTGTTCTCGAGTTCGTACCTTGGTAATAAAAGCGGATTACCCCGTTGGATAAAGAAACAAAAAATTAAATGGACATATAATAATCGGAATCTAATTTGTGTCTCTGATGCCGTCGGGAAAGATTTAGTAATTAATCTGTCACTTAACCCTAAGAAAATGGTGACAATTTATAATCCTTTCAATATTCCTGATATTAAAGAAAAATCTTTGCAAAATAATCCTTATTCGGATGAAACGTATTTATTACATGTTGGCCGATTTCACCAGGTTAAGCGGCATGATCGTTTATTAGAGGCTTTTGCGAAAGCAGCTCTGCCATGTAAATTATTGATTGTTGGTCATGGAGATGAGTCTATTACTCAACAGATAAAACAAAAGATTGTGGATTTAAACTTACAATCTAAAGTCATCTTAACCGGATTCCTCGAAAATCCATTACCTGTTATTCGTGGAGCTAAAGCGGTTGTCTTGAGTTCTGACAGTGAAGGGCTGGGTAATGTACTGATTGAATCATTGATTTGCGATACTCCAATTGTCAGTGTTGCATGCCCAGGTGGTGTGAATGAAATTATGGTTGGTGAGTTGGAAAAATATAAATCAGAACTGACAGTTGACTCACTTGAAGAGAAAATGAAACTTGTTTTCCTGGAGCCTCCTGTCATCACAGAGGATATGTATAAGAAGTTTGATTTAGATATTGTTTTGGCAAAATATTTATCTTTATAAAGCTGAATAAGCTAACTCATTGTTTAATCTGAGTAAATAAAGTTGGACATAGCGACTCTTTTAGCGATAAGTTAATTGCGCTGTATCGCTGACCTGCGTACCATAACGCCATTATTTTGGGTCTGTTTTGGGCACACCTCTAATGACTTTACCCGCATTTATTATCACGATTGATACTGAAGGTGATGACTTATGGCAAAACCACAGTCAGATTTCGACAGAAAATACACGTTACTTACCAAGGTTTCAGAGTCTATGTGAGCGTTTTGGTTTTAAACCGGTTTGGTTGACGAACTATGAGATGGCTATGAATGATTTATACATTGACTTTGCTAAAGATGTTATTGCCAGAGGTCAAGGTGAAATAGGTATGCATTTACATGCCTGGAATAATCCACCTCTTGTTCCTCTTACCAATGATGATATGCGTTATAAACCTTATCTGATTGAATTTCCGAAAGAACAAGTCAGAGCCAAAGTTGGCCTAATGACTCAGTTATTAGAAGATAAACTACAAACTAAAATGTTAAGCCATCGGGCGGGTCGTTGGGCATTTAATGAATATTATGCTGAATTGTTGGTAGAATATGGTTATCAAGTCGATTGTTCGGTAACGCCGCGGGTTAATTGGCGTTTCACAAAAGGTGATCCTAATGGTAACGGTGGAACTGATTATAGCCACTTTCCATCTTATGCCTATTTTATGGATTTGCAGGATATCTCCAAAGAAGGCTGTTCTTCTTTGCTGGAAGTACCAATGAGCATCCAGTATAAGTACTCTCCGTTGATGAACTCCCTGAAACAGAAATACGATAATTTGCGCGGCAAGCAGCGTTCTCCTTCGGTTAACTGGTTACGGCCAAAAGGTGGTAATCTGGAGCAAATGAAGAAAGTTATTCAGCAAACATTGGCAGAAGGCTGTGATTATGTTGAATTTATGTTGCATTCATCTGAATTTATGCCTGGTGGTAGCCCGACATTTAAAAATGAAGAACACATTGAGAGTCTTTATCAGGATTTAGAGGAATTATTTAACTACCTGAAACCACGAGTTCAAGGGATGACATTGGCTGAATATTATCAGTTAAAGAAATCGTCATGATTGAGAAAATAAAACTGACAGGATTAATTGATGTTACTTAATTTTGGTTGGAAATTAGGTTCTTTTGATGACTATCAAGAGGCTTATCATTTATATGGAGGAAGTGTGATCACTTCTCCAAACGTCTTGGATTTTTTCCATAAGCGTTTTCAGCTAAATGAGAAATTTTATATAAAAAGAGATAGTTCAGGGAATATCATTGGTGGTATCTGTAGTTGGAGAGATCGTTACCTCGCGGGTGAGCAGAAAATTGTCATTAAAGAAGGAATTAATAAATATCCATTTAATTTTGATGAGATAATATTGCCGATTAGATCGGATGTTAGATCTATTATTCCATTTAAATCAAAGTTTATGTCGTCAAAAAATAAAGTTAATACTATTAACTGTTCGGATAAATTAAATGCTAAAAGACAGATATGTTTGGTTAAGGATATTTCTAGAAAAACAAGAGAAACAAGAAATAGAGAGTTGAATCGTTTTATAAAAAGTGGGGGTAGTGTTGTTAATGTTGATCATTATGATTCGAAAGAATTAACTGATATTTATGACTATCTCTATTTTAAACGCAGGAATGAACATGCATATAAAAATGAAATGCAGGAAATTCTTGAAGAAATACCCTCTATAAATTTTGGTAATATTTTATGGTTAGAAGGAAATCCTTGTGCAATGCAATTTATTGTTAAAAAACAATGTGAAAAATGGATTTGCTATGACTATGTTAATAGCGGAATGGATTTGAGTTATCCAAATCTATCGCTAGGAACGGTTTCTACGTGGGTTAATGTTAAGGATGCTATTGAATATAGTCATGAAAATAATTTGGAGATGAGATTTAGTTTCGGGCGGCCAACATTTGAATATAAAAATAGGTGGTGTAATAGAGACAACTTACAAAGAGTGATTTTTCCTTAATCGTTATGATAATAATGGAGCATTAGCACAGGATATGAAAACTTTTATTATTAATCTTAAACATTCTACAGAGAGAAGGAAAAGAATAGAAGAACAATGTATTAAATTAAACTTAGATTATGAATTTATTGAGGCTGTTGATGGCCGCCTGTTATCACAGGAGGAATTACAAAGGCAAACAAGAGAATTAAGTGATGCTATAACGCCTGGTGAGATTGGGTGTGCTTTGAGTCATATAAAAACCTACAGGAATATAGTTGAAAATAATATTCCGATGGCATTAATATTAGAGGATGATGTTATCTTAAATGAACGTTTGCCTGAATTCTTAAATGAAATTCAGCAAGAAAAGATAATAGCCCCTTCTGTTATTCTTTTGAGTAAAGCCAGTCAATATTTTGAACATTCCAAATATAAGTTTCCTTGTGGTGTGGATATTAAATCGGTATTGGACGCCACATTAACTTGTGGTTATATATTGAATAATCAGGCAGCTAAAAACCTCATTGCTTTCCTTTATCCTGTATGGCTGGTTGCAGATCGCTGGGCGTTTTTCAGGGAAAATGGAGTGATAAAATTATGTTGTACAGTACCCGTTTTGGTCACAGAAAGTGAGGATGCTGTTAATACAACCATATCGGGGAGAAATAATGAGCATAGTATTAAGGCAGGAAAAATTTGGAAAGAAATAAGGAAAAGAAGGCCCTTTTCTGTAAAGATTAAAAATATATTATGGAAAATATTTGTTAGAAAAATATATAAAATTAAAAAATATTGAATACTGGTTAAAGAATGCCTTTAGCCAGTATTTTGAATTTAATTTCATATTTTTTGCCAGAGATAGGAGAATACTTTCGATGGCGTAATACTTTTGATATTCCCATCTTCTGCTTTCAAGGACATCTGTTCCTTGCCGTATCCTCCAATCAGGCCCGGATCGGTTGGGCCAAACAGTGTAATATTAGGGCGGTCCAGTGCGGCGGTGAGGTGGCTCAGGCCAGTATCAACAGAGACAACGCCTTGTGCTCCCGCCAACTCCTGAGCGACTTGTGCCAAAGTTAGTTTTGGCAGAACCTCCACATGAGGGAAATCTTCCGCCAGCCTCAGTGCACGTTGGTGCTCATGTTCCGCTCCCCAGGGAAGTTTAATTCGCACACCAGTTGGCTGAATTTCCGCAATAAGCTGACGCCAATGGCCTTCCGGCCAGTGTTTTTCATCACGGGTAGTGGCATGGAGAAAAACCAGATAATCACCTTGATTTTCTGATTGCTGCTTTAAAAAGTGAAGGGCAATACCATAATCGCCTTGCTCTGCTGGTTTGGCATAACCAAGGCTGACAGAAAACAGCTCGCGGATACGTTCTACGGCATGTTGCTGCTTGCTGACGGTATGGCGGCAATCATAAAAAAAACTCGCTAATGGTTCACGGATACTTTTACGGTCGTAACCATGTTTAGGGCCATGAGCTAATCGAGTTACCAAAAATGCACTCTTTAATAACCCCTGAGCATCAATAATGGCATCATAATGATGTAATTTTAGTTTTTCTTTAAATAAACGGTGTTCTGCGCGGATCTCTTTACCAAACCAGTTTTTACGCCAGCGGCGAATAGCAACAGGAATAACTTGATCAACTGCACTGTGCCAGCCGGGGATTTGTGCGAATCCTTCTTCTACCACCCAGTCAAAACGGACACCAGGCAGGTTTTTTTCTGCATCAGTCAGTGCCGGGAGAGAGTGAAGCACATCTCCCATGGAAGAAGTCTTAACCAGTAAAACCCGCATTAATTCTGGTTCTCCGCTTGTAATAATGTATCCAGAGAAGCCATAACCTGTTCTGGTTGAATATCAATCAGACTCTGATGATAGCCGTGTGCACTGTCACCTTTTCTGACCTTATGATAGCCAGTAATAAGGCGGATAACTTCTGCTTTATCAGACAATGGTGGCGTAAAGTCTGGGCTGCTTGGGCCGTAGAGTGCAACGAGAGGGCGATTGAGTGCTGCGGCAACATGCATCAAACCAGAATCGTTGGTCACAATAGCATCACAGGCCGCGATAATATTGACCGCCTGCTCAAGAGAGGTTTGTCCGGCAAGATTGATACAGTATTCACGGGTTTCTTCAGTCAGCGACTTGCAGATATCTTCTCCACCTTCATGATCTTTGGCGGAACCAAACAGCAGAATTTGATATCCCTTTTTAATGATAAGCTGTTGAGCCAACGCGGCATAATGATAGTGCGGCCAACGTTTTGCCGGACCGAACTCTGCTCCGGGACAGAAACCGATAATTGGCCGGTGATCAGAAATATTGAATGCCGCGGTAGACTCAGCAACATCTTCATCACTGACATCCAACTGAGGCCACAGTAATGGTTGAGGAAGCTCCGTAGCGCTACTGAGTTTTGCATCGTAAGCCAATGCGACATAGCGTTGAACCATTAATGGGAAAGCTTCTTTATTCAGTGTGCGAATATCATTGAGCAATCCATATCTCATTTCACCGCGCCAGCCGGTGCGCAGAGGAATATTGGCGAAGAAAGGCACCGACGCAGATTTAAACGAGTTTGGCAGCACATAAGCGCGATCATATTTATGTTCACGCAGTGCGACGCCAAGACGACGGCGCTCTCCCAATGCCAGTGCTCCGTGGCCTAATGGCATTGCCAGTGCCTGATTGACTTCCGGCATTTTTGCCAGTAGCGGACGGCACCAGGCTGGAGCCATCACATCAATTTCTGCATTAGGATGCAGGGCCTTTAATGTCCGGTAAAGGCTCTGCGACATCATCATGTCACCCACCCACGAAGGGCCGATCACCAATATTTTCATAACGAGTAGATTATTTATCCTGATTAAGCCAATGCATATATTCTGTGACGCCTTCGGCGACTGTTTTGAATGGTCTATCATAACCAGCCGCGCGGAGTTTAGTCAGATCTGCCTGAGTGAAGCTTTGATAACGGCCTTTTAAATGTTCAGGAAAATTAATATATTCAACGGCCGGTGATTTATCTTTATGGAATTCAACAACCGCATCTGCAACCGCCTGGAAAGATTCAGAGCGACCTGTTCCACAGTTATAAATACCGGAAACGCCGTTTTTCCAGAACCACAGATTAACCGCAGCGGCATCACCAACATAGATAAAATCACGTTGAAAGCCTTCACTGCCAGCAAATAGCTTAGGGTTTTGCCCTTGATTGATTTGATTATTCAGATGGAATGCAACACTGGCCATACTGCCTTTGTGCCCTTCGCGTGGCCCGTACACATTGAAATAACGGAAACCGCAAATCTGTGAATCAGCGTGCGGCAAGAGCTCCCGGACATGCTGGTCGAACAGGAACTTAGAGTAGCCATAAACATTGAGAGGTTTTTCATATTGACGCTCTTCAATAAAATTATCACTGCGGCCACCATAGGTTGCTGCGGAAGAGGCGTACAAGAAAGGAATTCCACGTTCAAGGCAATAGTGCAGCAATTCTTTTGAATATTGATAGTTATTATCCATCATATACTTACCATCCCACTCTGTTGTGGATGAGCAAGCGCCTTCATGGAAAATAGCGTCAATATCACCTAAATCATCACCGGCCAGGATGCTAACAATAAACTCTTCCTTGTCCATGTAATCAGCAATATCCAGGTCGGCCAGATTGGCGAACTTAGTACCATCTTTCAGATTATCTACGACCAGAATATCTTTATATCCTTCGTCATTTAGTGCTTTGACAATATTGCTGCCAATAAATCCAGCACCGCCAGTGACAATGATCATCAGACTCACCTCTATCAATCGGGTTAATGAAGCAAATTGCTTCTATAATAACATCTAACATCTATGACGACAGCAGCTTAAGCAGGGGAATATACTGAAATATTATGGTCATTCAGGTTGCATGACGTGACGGATACAGCAAAGTTAATATTAACTGCCTGATAGAGTCGTCAGTTGCCTGATCAATGAGTAAAATATGTAACGACCCTTCATTTAAATCAGGAGAAAATAAATGCCAGCATCATTTTATCAGCAAATTAATGAACAATTAGAACAAGCCCATTCTGAAGGGTTATTCAAAAATGAACGTATCATCACTTCTGCCCAAAATGCTGACATTGCTGTAGCTGATGGTAGCCACGTTATTAACTTCTGCGCAAATAACTACTTAGGTTTGGCTAATCATCCGGATCTTATTGCTGCCGCTAAAGCGGGAATGGATAGCCACGGTTTTGGTATGGCATCAGTTCGTTTTATTTGTGGGACTCAGGATACTCATAAAGAGCTGGAGAAAAAACTGGCAGAATTTTTGGGTATGGAAGATGCCATTCTTTACTCTTCTTGTTTTGATGCCAACGGTGGTTTATTTGAAACGTTGTTTGGGCCGGAAGATGCCATTATCTCGGATGCTCTGAACCACGCTTCTATTATTGATGGTGTCCGCTTATGTAAAGCGAAGCGTTATCGCTATGCCAATAATGATATGCAGGAACTGAGAGCGCAATTGGAGCAAGCAAAAACAGATAACGCGCGTCATATTGTGATTGCAACAGATGGTGTGTTCTCTATGGATGGTGTTATTGCTGACCTGAAATCTATCTGTGATCTGGCGGATGAATTTGGTGCAATGGTGATGGTGGATGACTCCCATGCTGTAGGTTTTGTTGGCGCACATGGTCGTGGTACTCACGAATATTGTGACGTGATGGATCGTATTGACATCATTACCGGCACATTAGGTAAAGCGCTGGGTGGTGCTTCTGGTGGCTATACTGCGGCACGTAAAGACGTTGTTGAGTGGTTGCGCCAGCGTTCACGCCCATATCTGTTCTCCAACTCACTGGCGCCGGCGATTGTCGCGGCATCCATTAACGTGTTGGATATGCTGAAAGAGGGTGATGCGTTACGCGATCGCCTGTGGAAGAACGCCAACCTGTTCCGTGAAAAAATGACCGCCGCAGGTTTCACTTTGGCAGGTGCTGATCACGCGATCATCCCGGTTATGTTAGGCAATGCGAAATTGGCGCAGGAATTTGCCGCAGAATTACTGAAAGAAGGCATTTACGTCACCGGTTTCTTCTATCCGGTAGTCCCTAAAAATCAGGCCCGTATCCGCACGCAAATGTCAGCGGCCCATACGGAAGAACAAATTGAACGTGCGGTTGAGGCGTTCACGCGAATTGGTAAGCAATTAAAAGTAATTGCATAAGGCATCTCTATGAAAGCATTGTCAAAGTTAAAAGCAGAAGAAGGCATCTGGATGACCGATGTGCCCGAGCCGGAGCTGGGGCACAATGATGTGATGATCAAAATCCGTAAAACTGCGATTTGTGGTACGGATGTGCACATCTATAACTGGGATGACTGGTCGCAAAAAACAATTCCTGTACCGATGGTTGTTGGTCATGAATATGTTGGTGAAGTTGTTGCTATTGGTCAGGAAGTGAAAGGTTTTAAAATTGGTGATCGGGTGTCTGGCGAAGGGCATATCACTTGTGGTCACTGCCGTAACTGTCGTGGTGGCCGTACTCACTTATGCCGTAATACCATTGGTGTCGGAGTAAACCGTCCAGGCTGCTTTGCTCAATATCTGGTTATCCCTGCGTTTAATTCGTTCAAAATCCCAGATAACATCTCTGATGAGCTGGCTTCTATTTTTGACCCATTTGGCAATGCTGTTCATACCGCGCTTTCATTTGATCTGGTTGGTGAGGATGTGCTGGTTTCCGGTGCAGGCCCAATTGGTATTATGGCTGCGGCAGTGTGTAAACATGTTGGTGCGCGTCATGTTGTTATCACCGACGTTAACGAATATCGCCTTGAGCTGGCCCGTAAAATGGGGGTTACCCGTGCGGTCAACGTCAGCAAGGAAAACCTGACAGATGTCATGGCAGAATTGGGCATGACTGAAGGTTTTGATGTTGGTTTGGAAATGTCCGGCGCACCGGCGGCATTTCGTACCTTATTGAATACCATGAATCACGGTGGCCGTGTCGCGCTGTTGGGGATTCCACCATCAGATATGGCAATCGACTGGAGTCAGGTGATTTTCAAGGGCTTGTTTATTAAAGGCATTTATGGCCGTGAAATGTTTGAAACCTGGTACAAAATGGCGACATTGATTCAATCTGGTTTGGACCTGACCCCCATTATCACTCACCGGTTCTCTATTGATGACTTCCAAAAAGGCTTTGACATCATGCGTTCAGGGCAGTCTGGTAAAGTTATTCTGAGCTGGGATTAATCAATAAATTACCACTAAGATTAACAGGCGCTTGCAGTTTTTTGGGCGCCTGTTTTATGAGTCATTTTTTCGGATGATTTTCTATTCTGTTCTACCCTGAGATTTATCTCCAGCCAGTTTCTGGATATGCTGGCTCATGGTATTCACAACAGGATTATCAACCAAAGTGTTGCTAATGACTGCCAGATAGTCTTGACTGGTAACAGTGGTTGGCACCGCTTTTATTTCACACTGCTTGCCCCATTTACGGTGATTGTCACCAACAGGTGTGCCACTTAACAGCCTACTAGGGCTGACCAATTCAATATCAGCGGGAAGCGTTGGCAGCATCTGTTGTAATGCGCGAATGGTTGTCGGATGAGGATGACCGATAGCAATAGCTGAACCATTCTTCCGGGCAATAGAAATCGCACGGTTTAACTGATAGCGGGTTTCCGCTTCTGACTGCACATCATCAAGAAAAATATTGCGGCGGATAACGCGAACATGAGTGCCTTGTGCTGCCTTTGTTGCTTGAGTATTTCCAATCGTCACACTATCGAGAAAGTAAAGTTCATAGCGGGACAGCGAGCGCATAACCTTCTGCATTCCCGGCAAGCTTGAAGTCATCGCGCTGCCCATATGGTTATTTATGCCTACCGCATAAGGGACCTTTTGTATTGCGCGCTGAATAATGCGATCAATCTCTTCACTGCTCATTGTTGGCTGGAGAGTATCCGGTTCTAACCGTTGCTTACTTAAAGGTGCCATTGGCAGGTGGATTAAAATCTCCCGTCCTTGTTGATGGGCTTTTTCAGCCATTTCCCTGCCGTGGGGAGAATCCGGCAGAATTGCGATAGAAACCGCAACAGGCATCTGCAATATTTTGTTTTCATTATGAGGACGGTAGCCAAAATCATCGATAACAATTGCCAGACGGGCAGCACTGGCTTGCAAGCTCAAGAGTAACAAGATGATAGTACCAATGAGTTTTGTAAACTTGAGTTGTCTCACCTGATCATCTCCCAAGCCAAGGTTGTGGGTTTACCGCTCTACCCTGACGGCGGATTTCAAAATACAGGGCGGGTTGTTCCTGACCGCCACTGTTACCGACCAGGGCGATGGGTTGCCCGGCACGAACTTGCTGGCCGACACTGACCAGAGCGCTCTGATTATAGCCATAAAGGCTCATATCACCTTTACCGTGCTCTATAACGACAACCAGCCCATAGCCTTGCAACCAATCAGCCAGCAGTACCCGGCCATCAGATATCGCTTTGACCTCAGTGCCTTCTGTGGCAGCAATCACCATGCCTTTCCAGCGCAGTTCGCCTTGCAGTGCCTCACCAAATTCATGTATCACCTTACCGCGGACAGGCCAGATTGCCTGACCAGCCGGACGGCCAAGGCCACCAGTCCGCGCCATTAATGCGCGTTCATCTTCAGTGGGTTTATAGCTGGAACCTTTTTTCTGCGCTTGTTTCTGTTTCGCCGCAATCTGAGCACGAACACGCGCAGCTTCTTTGGCTTCCCGTTCAGCGCGTGCTTTCGCTTCCCGTTCTGCTTTAGCAATTTTATCCCGTAGACGGGTTTCATTTTGTTTTAGTTCAGCGAGACTTTTCTGATCCTTCTTCAAGGAAGACTCCAGCTCAGTCAGAGTTTTCTGCCGGGCGCTGCGGGCCACTTCCATCTGCTGCTTTTGTTGTTGTTGTTCCGTCAGAACTTGTTTCTGCTCTTTCTGTTTTTGCTGCTCAAGTTTTTTCTGTTCAGTTAAATCAACGGTAGTTTGCTCAAGCTTAACAATAGTATCCTGACGGGCTTGATTAAGGTAACTATAGTAAGCGAGGATGCGCTCGCCCCTCTTGCCTTCTTCACCTCTGAACATGAGCTCAAGCCCTTGATGCTGCCCTTGACGGAAAGCGGCATCCAATTGACGTGCCAGCATACCCCGTTGCGCTGTTTGTTGTTTTTCCAGTTTCTTGATATTGGCATTAAGCGCGGTAATCTCTTTATTCAGCTGACTGAGTTGAGTTTGGGTAGTGTGCAGAGAGAGGCCAACTTTAGAAATTGTATTTTCCTGATCTTGCAGTTGACTCAACAACGTACTGCGTTTTTGCTGCTGTTGTTGCACATTCTTCTCTTTCTCTGCAATGTCTTGCTGAAGATTTTTAAGCTGATTTTTATTGTCGATAATCGGATTGGCAAAGGTATTAAAGCTGAAAACCGCGGACAGGAAAGCACAGAACAATAAGGCACGAATTTTATTCTGCCATGAATTCTGATTGAGCCGATAATGACGGCCAGGTATTTCCTTGTTGTCTGCCATTGCTGTCAATATACCTTGCGACTGTATAACATCAGATTATTTCATGTTGAACAATTGGTTACCAGATACTTTGCTGATTTTTTACACTTCCGGATAATATTGTTTCAACATTGAAATCAGATAATAACTGGGCACATTAGCCACTTTAGCCTATTTATTGCCTGGATTCCTGTATTCGTTCAGTGTGGCAGAGAATCTTCTGATAGCGTACTTAACGCGTTCCATTTTCAGCATATTTTTATTTTTTCTCGAAACTCTCCGCAAAATTTGCATTGAGCTTATGCTATTTGGCTGTAATTGACACAACACAAAGGTATACTCTGGAGTCTTAGATATTTGTTAATAACCAACGGGAGTTTTTGCCCCCCATGCTGCAAGAAATCATGCAATTTATTAATCAGCACATGACCTTAAGCCTCATCTGGATTGCACTGCTGGTTGCCGTTATTGTGACGACGATGAAAAGTCTCTTCTCTAAAACCAAAGAGATAACCCGTGCACAAGCGATTAATCTGATCAATAAAGAAGAAGCCATCGTCGTGGATTTACGTTCCCGTGAAGATTTCCGCAAAGGGCATATCATTGGTTCAATAAACCTGACTCCATCTGAAATCAAAGACAACAACCTGGCTGAGTTGGAAAAACATAAAAAGCAGCCGGTGATTGTTGTTTCAGCGAATGGCACTGAATCGCGCACTCCGGCTGAGAATCTTCTCCGTGCTGGTTTTGAACGCGTATGCTCCCTGAAAGAAGGTCTGGCTGGTTGGACAGGCGAAAACTTACCATTGGCGCGTGGTAAAAAGTAATCATTTTGGGTGTGAGTGGAGACATTCACGTAAAAAATTTAATAAGGACATCTAAAGGTAACAATTATTATGTCAGAACAAAACAATACAGAAATGGCTTTCCAGATCCAACGTATCTACACCAAAGATATCTCTTTTGAAGCACCAAACGCACCGCAGGTGTTCCAACAGGAATGGCAGCCGGAAGTAAAGCTCGATCTGGATACGGCTTCCAGTGAGTTGGCACAGGGGGTTTATGAAGTTGTTCTGCGTGTAACTGTGACGGCAGCGCTGGGCGAAGAGACGGCATTCCTGTGTGAAATACAGCAAGGCGGTATTTTCTCTATTGAAGGTATCGAAGGAACTCAGCTGGCTCATTGCTTGGGTGCATATTGTCCGAATATCCTGTTCCCATATGCCCGTGAATGCATCACCAGCTTGGTGAGCCGTGGTACCTTCCCACAACTCAATCTGGCTCCGGTAAACTTTGATGCTCTGTTCATGAACTACCTGCAACAGCAGGCAGAGCAACCTCAGAATGATGAACAAGCTCAACAGGAAGCTTAATGAATAGTACTGTTTCTATGACAGTTATCGGTGCCGGTTCATACGGCACCGCATTAGCCATTACGTTGGCACGTAATGGTCATGAGGTTGTGCTTTGGGGGCATGACTCAGAGCATATTAGGGCATTGCAACAGGCGCGTTGTAATCAGAAATTTCTGCCGGATGTCTCCTTCCCTGACAGTTTATTGCTTGAAACAGACCTGACAAAAGCACTGACAGCAAGCCGCAACATTCTTATTGTGGTTCCCAGCCATGTGTTTGGTGAGGTGTTAAAGCAGGTAAAATCCCATCTGCTGCCTGATTCGCGAATTGTCTGGGCAACTAAAGGTCTGGAAGCGGATACTGGCCGGTTATTGCAGGACGTGGCCCGTGAGATATTAGGCGACGAAATACCGTTGGCGGTGCTTTCTGGCCCAACCTTTGCGAAAGAATTAGCGGCTGGTTTACCCACAGCGATAGCGATTTCTGCTACTGAATCTGCCTTTAGTGATGAACTTCAGCAACTATTCCACTGTGGCAAAAGCTTCCGTGTTTACAAAAATCCCGATTTTATTGGCGTTCAACTTGGTGGTGCCGTAAAAAACGTGATTGCTATAGGTGCGGGAATATCTGATGGCATGGGGTTTGGTGCTAATGCACGTACTGCATTGATTACCCGTGGATTAACAGAAATGAGTCGCCTTGGTACCGCTCTTGGCACGGATCCTTCAACTTTTATGGGCATGGCGGGATTGGGCGATTTGGTCTTAACTTGTACAGATAACCAATCACGTAACCGTCGCTTTGGTATGATGCTGGGGCAAGGCATTAGCGTTGAAGAAGCCCAGTGCCAGATTGGACAGGTTGTTGAAGGTTACCGCAATACCAAAGAAGTGCGCGCATTGGCCGAACGTGCCGGTGTGGAAATGCCGATTGCAGAACAAATCTATCAAATACTGTATTGCAATAAAAATGTGATAGAAGCTGCTCAAGCATTATTAGGAAGAGCCAGAAAGGACGAGAGCGATAATGTACGCTCTTGAATCAGAAAAAATCTAATAATAAAGATGGGTTCTAACTGTGAGAGTAAAAAATATGTCGCTGGAAGAATTGGACGAAGTTTGGAAAAGCATAAGAACAGAAGCGAGAGCACTGGCTGAATGTGAACCGATGTTAGCCAGTTTTTTTCATGCGACATTACTCAAGCATGAAAATCTTGGTAGTGCTCTAAGTTATATGTTGGCTAATAAACTGGCTACGCCGATTATGCCGGCTATTGCCGTCAGAGAGATCGTAGAAGAGGCTTATAGCTCAGATCAGAAAATGATAGTCTCTGCTGCCCGCGACATCATAGCGGTGCGTTTACGTGATCCTGCGGTAGATAAATACTCAACGCCTCTGCTTTACCTCAAAGGATTCCATGCTTTGCAAGCCTATCGTATTGCCCATTGGATATGGGGGGAAGGGCGTAAGGCACTGGCTATTTACCTGCAAAACCAAATCTCAATGTCTTTTGGTGTTGACATTCATCCGGCAGCTAAGATTGGTTGTGGCATCATGCTTGACCATGCTACCGGCATTGTGATTGGTGAAACGGCGGTAGTGGAGAATGACGTTTCTATCCTGCAATCCGTCACCCTTGGTGGTACAGGTAAAACCGGGGGTGATCGTCATCCGAAAGTCAGGGAAGGGGTGATGATTGGCGCGGGTTCAACAATACTTGGCAATATAGAAATTGGTCGTGGGGCAAAAATTGGTGCAGGATCAGTAGTCCTTCGCTCTGTTCCACCACACACAACAGCCGCTGGTGTGCCAGCCCGTATTGTCGGTAAACCTGAAAGCGAAAAACCCTCATTGGATATGAACCAACATTTTAATGGTATCAACAATGGCTTTGAGTATGGTGATGGGATTTAATTTGTGAACAACTGTGTTTAAGAAATATTGTTCACAAAACTGAATAGTCAAAAATGCCGTGGTCTTTTAATTGATTAGATGCACGGCATTAACTTTAGTCAATGGCAATTACTCTTTCAATAAAGCACCTGAATAACCTAATTGCCGCCAGGCTTCAAAAACCACAACAGCAACTGAATTAGAAAGATTCATACTTCGGCTGTCTGCCAGCATTGGAATACGGATTTTTTGTTGTTGTGGCATATTATCCAGAACATAGGGTGGTAACCCTCTGGTTTCTGGCCCGAACATCAAATAATCCCCATCCTGATAACTTACCGCACTATGTGCCGGTGTTCCTTTCGTGGTGAGTGCAAACAGCCGGGCAGAAGATTCTCCTGTTAACCCTTCACTCTCCAAAAAAGCAAAATAATCATGATGCTGTTTGATATTGGCAAACTCATGATAATCCAGCCTGGCCCGACGCAGCCGTTTGTCATCCCAAGTAAAACCCAGAGGCTGAATCAGATGTAATTGAAAACCAGTATTGGCACAAAGACGAATAATATTACCGGTATTAGGCGGGATTTCAGGTTCAAATAAGACGATGTTTAGCATATGCCCCCCAGAAACGAGGGGCACAGATTAGCAGAAATTGAGTAGGGATGCAGGGGGGATTTATTGAGGGTGACAGTTCTTCAGCTACGAAAACCATTAGGGTTATTCTTCTGCCAATTCCAGCTATCACGCATCATATCGTCAATATTGCGTGTCGCTTGCCAGCCAAGGATATCGTGGGCTCTGGATGGTTCAGACCAACATTCGGCAATATCTCCAGGGCGTCTATCTGTAATTTTATATGCAATCTCTTTACCTGCTGCTTTTTCAAAAGCATGAAGTAGCTCAAGTACAGAATAACCAGTACCAGTCCCTAAGTTGAATACTTCATAAGATTGCTGTTTAGCCAGATAGTCAATCGCAGCAATATGGCCTTCAGCTAAATCCATCACATGAATATAGTCACGAACACCGGTACCGTCTTTGGTTGGATAATCGTTGCCATAGACTGATAAACATTCCAGACGACCAATAGCAACCTGAGTAATATAAGGCAACAGATTATTAGGAATACCATTAGGATCTTCGCCAATCATACCTGACGGGTGTGCACCGACAGGATTGAAATATCTCAGGCTAGTGATTTTGAAGCTTGGCTCGGCTGCGGCAAAATCTTTTAGAATTTGCTCAACCATCAATTTAGAAGTGCCATAAGGGTTGGTTGTACCACCTACTTTGGCATTTTCAGTTAGTGGCACAAATTCAGGATCACCGTAGACTGTCGCTGATGAGCTGAAAATCAGTTGATGTACACCATTGGCACGCATAGCTTGTAACAGCATTAAAGTGCCAGTAACATTGTTTTGATAATACTCGAGTGGCTTTCTGGTTGACTCACCAACTGCTTTTAAACCTGCAAAATGAATCACAGATTCGATGTTATTTTCTTGGAATATTTGATTCAGTAAATTTAAATCAAGTACATCACCTTGATAGAATTTCACTGATTTGCCAGTGATCTTTTCAATCCTGCGAAGAGATTCTGGTGATGAGTTACATAGGTTATCAATAACAACCACATCAGCTCCTTTTTCTAAAAGAGTTAATACGGTATGTGAGCCGATGTAGCCGGCTCCGCCGGTGATTAATATGGTCATATTATTTCTACTTACTTGTTACAGTTGTATTTATCCTGTTAATGCAAGACGTCCTTCTGGGCAGGGTGAGAGCGTGAGTGTTCATTTTTTACCCAGCGAGCTTAATCCTGCTATTAACACCTTGTCCATATAAGCACTACTCATACTGGTCATCTTCCGTTTGCGCCGAATACTGGCTTTTTCGCTGGTGTCTGCCCTCAGCATATTGAGAGACAAATGTCGCATACAGGCTAAAATCTCAGCGGAGTCACCACGACAAATAGCACACGCATCTTCATTCATTGATACATCAAGGACCCAATGGACACGATTTTCAATTCCCCAATGACCACGCACTGCCGCCGCAAAGCGTGCCGGTTCCAGTTCAGCAGAGCTGATAGAGTATCGATACGCCAGTGATTCTTAGCCCGAGTTTTCAAGGCGATACCCTATTGCCACACCGATACTTTTTACCTCTTTCTAGGCTGGAAATTGCTGCCCCAGTTCATCCGCGGGTAACACATGATATTCTCGAGCTTCAATGCGCCCATGGTCTTGTTCTATCGTAACATTTTCTGGGGTACTGCTCGCCATGGTTTTCGCCGCCAGTGCCTGTTTGACAGCTCGGTACAAGTGTTCCTGATTGTCTTTCACGGCCAGCAGGTAGTCGCCTCCCTGATGAAGGATCTTTTCTGCGATTTGGGTTTGACACCCCATCGCATCAATAGATACCAGACAACCTTTGATATCCAGCAAATGAATCAATTTCGGAATCGCTTTAATTTCATTGGATTTATGCTCGGTTTTTAGCTGTCCCATCACCACGCCATTAGTGGTCGCAAAGGCGCTGACCTTATGGATAGCTAATTGTCGCGTGTTGCCGTTGCCGGTTCCCCGTAATGTCTTGCCATCAATTGCAATAATTTCGCCTTCGGTACGTTCGTTCACCGCCTGAGCCCAGTGAATAAAACATCGCTGAAACTGGACGGGATCAAGGCGGGAGATGATACGCGCTATTGCAATCCTGTTTGAAACAGCCCCTTTTGCTGAAGCCAATCGAGGCGCATTTTCCCGAAATCTTCAATATCTTCCCACCCTTCAGCCCCAGCAATAACAGCGCACATTGTCAGGAAAAGAACGTCAAACAAGGCGATAGCTGATTTTGGCCGATTGGCGAGGATCTTGTAATTTGCTGAAGTACTGAGAAAAAGCGTCGATATTCATGAAGGCACTCCCGAAAAAAGGAGTATGAGATCATTACTTAATCTGTAGGTCAAACTGAACGATTTTGGTTAAATAACGCTTGTGATCTCACCTTGATACTCATTTATCTATTTCAGGAAGCAGATTTAATATCAAATTATTTACTTTAATCAACTGATTTCATTCTGTGATTTAACACCAATAAAGGCATAAAAAATAAATTTTAAATTCACTATGTTTTTTCATATAGTTTTAACCATTGAAGAGATATTTTTTCTATAGAAAAATTATTTTTGATATGATTCCTTGCTTCTAATCCTAGTTGGTATTTTTTGTCCTTATCTATTTCTATACTTTTTTCCATAGCGTCTGCTAATCTTTTTGAATCTTGTATTGGCACTAAGGAACCATATTTATTAAGAACAAATTTTACTCCGCCGCAATTGGTTGCAACGATATATCGTTGACAAGCCATAGCTTCTGCTATAACTAACGCAAATCCTTCATATTTAGAAGATAAAACAAATGTATCACAAGCACTCATTAAGGCTGGAATATCATCTCTAGCACCTGAAAAGTGTATATTTTTTATTATATTAAGCTCGGTTGCTAGTCTTATGAGTTTATCAATAAGTGGGCCGTTACCTGCAATAATTAAATATGATAATGGTTTTCTTTCTAAAAGAATTGAAAATGCATATAGTAAGTTTGGATAGTCTTTGGAGTCATGTAATCGACCAACAGATAAAAATAATTGTATATTATCAGGGATATCTAACTCTCCCCGTATATTTCTTCTTGACTCCTCTGAAAAAAAGAACTTATTAGTATTAATGCCATTAGAGACACTAATAATTTGGTTTTCCTTCATTGCCTTTTTTTTTATGAAAGAGTCTACAGCATTTTGGCTAACATTTGTATTTAGATCTGAGAGCCAATTAGTTATACGGTATATAAACATTCTAAGTGAACCCCCTTCATTTGTACTGTGAGCAGTACATATTAATTGGGGGAATTTAGTAAATAAGCGTATGCACCTTGAAAATATGTTTGCATGAAACATGTGTGAGTGTAATACATCTATATCTTCTTTTTTTATTATTTTTTTAACTTTCCATAGGGCGTGTATAAATCCCCAAGGCGTTTTTTTCATTCCTATTTCATAAATAAATATTTTATCAGAAATTGGTTTAGTAATTGTAGGGCCTGTTAGAGAGATAATTATTACTGATTGGTTATGCACTAAAAATGTATCAGCGAGATCGCAGAGTTGTTTTTCTGCTCCCCCCATACCAAGTCCTGTTGTAATTAAAGCAATTTTCATTATTACCTCTAATCTTTATAAGATTGTCATTATTAAGTTATTATAAGGCACCCAACAACATTGAGCCCAAGGAGAATAAAATAACCAAGTATATAATATTATGCTATTTAATATTGCTAATATTAATACGAAAAATAACCTTTGATTAGGTTTTAATAAATCGGAAAAAACGGATAACACAAGCACATCAAAAATAATAAAATATAAACCAAATCTATCAACTAAAGTGGAGAAAAATATACCGATAATTAATGATGATATTATCAATATTGCCATTATATCTAGAATTCTTATTGATATTTTTATTTTGTTTTTAAATGGTTTTCTATATATAAAATAAAGAGCACATGGGAACATGTGTATCAAGGTTCGTATAGTACTCCCTGATGAACTTAATTCTCCAGATAAATATATATTTTGAGGTGATATTAAATAAAATGAAATAATTATAAATATTGAAATAATTATGACATAAAATAGGAAAAAAAAAGTGGAATTTGATTTTTTTAAATAGATAAAAGGTAATACTATCAATAGTATAATTGCTGATTTGTGAAAAAGAATACTTAGTAATATAAAACACAAAAAATGTATTTTTTGATTATTTCTTAATAAGGAGTTAAAGGCAAATAATGAAAATGCAATGGCAACTGATTGCCTAGTGTATCCCATTGATACTGCTAATATTGTATAAGGATACAATATTAGCACAGGTAGCCAGATGCTTTTGAAGTTTTTTGAGAAAAAGTAAACTGATAAACAAAAGATAGATGCACATATGAAGTTTACAAAATAAATACCCCCTAGTCCGAATGCTTCGGACATATAATTCAATATGCTATATAGAGGGTCTGATACAAACAGAGCTTCTCTAAATGGTAATTGAACAATTTTTTTGTACATGTTTAGATAGTTGAACCAATCTACACCTATTTCTTGGCGTAATCCTATAAAAAAAGTAAGAAATAGAGAAAAGATAAATAAGTCTCTTTTGTTTTTAGAGAAAGAAAAATTTTTAATTATTATTAACATCCATATGTATGAATAAATTGCCATGTCTTACCTTGTTTGGATTTTTATTAAATTAACTGGGCTGTTTTGTTTCTTAGAATAGATATAATGTTATTAACTTGGTGTCCTTTTATATGTAATTAAATTCATGAAATATTTATATAATATAATGAATTGCATCATTCAAATCGGTAAAAATTATGCCGATTTGGCCCCTCTTAATAAATATTAATATTTGTTAAGGAGTCTCCTCCGAAGCCAAAAGAATGGTTCCAATATGGTTCCAAACCCGCTTGTTACGGCAAGTATCATGCATTAGTAATCCCCCCATTTTTTATGGAGGCTAAAAGTAGAATTCAAGCAATAAGTAAGATAATCCTATATGTTGTCTCGATTTGAATTTTATTATATTGTGCAGTGATTTTTTTAGTTTTTTTTGAAGAGATATAAGAAAATTATATATTTATTAGTAGATAATATGTAGTTAAAGCTTGTTTTTTATAGTATCCTCAATATTTTCATTAGGTTATAGTTAACTTTGTGACAGTCATATTGTGTTTTAGCAATATGATAACTTTCTTGCCCCATTTCTTCTATGCGATTGGGATTTTCTATAAAAAAAATCATTTTTTCAGCTAAGTCTTCTGCAGACCATGGGGAAACTAGAAAACCATTTTTTCCTTCATGAACGGTTTCCTTGCATCCAGGTACATTAGTAGTAATTATAGGCCGACCAATAGCCATAGCTTCCTGAGTACTTCTTGGTATGCCTTCTCTGTAGTATGATGGTAATACAAAAATATCACTGTTACTCAGCCATTCATTTACATTTGTTACAAATCCAGGATAATTTATTATTCCTGTATTCTTTAAGTCTTCTAATTGCTCCAGTTTTATTCCTCCTGGATTTTCTGAATCGATTGATCCTAATACATTGAACGTAGTTTTAGGATATTTTATTTTAATTATTTTTGCTGCATTAATATACTCGAAAATACCTTTTTCTTTTAATAATCTGGCAATAAAAATAAAAGATATGTTATTGTTTTTATTGATAGGCGTGTAAGGGTAGTCATTTAAATCTAAGCCGATTCCACCCAGAATAAAAGTTTTAACATTGATATTATTTTTTTTGATTAAATCAGTTTCATCATCTTTATTTAATAGAATTAAGCCATTTATTCTAGGGAATGTTATTTTATAGAGTAATATTTGTATTCTTCTTAAGAATATTTTTTTCCAGTTTTTACCTTCTTTCTGTAAGGTGAAGCAAAAGCCCAATCCTTCTAGCATCGCGAATATGTTAGGTGTCTTGGCTAATTTAGCGGCCCATGAACCATATATAGAAGGTTTTGAAAAATAAGATAAAACTATATCTGGTTTAATATCTTTTATTTTACTTGATAATTTTATAGTGCTTTTTATATCTGAGAAAGGGTTTAATCCCGAGCGGCTTAAAATATAATCAACAGGTGTGGCCCCTAGTTTTTTAATCTGATCTTTCTGTTTTTCATTATAATCTATAGCAAAACAAAATACTTCATGATTAGATTCTGACATTTTTTTTATTAATGTTTTCCTGAAATTAATCATAGTATCTGCTGTTGTTCCTATAAGTATTATTCTCATTTGATGCCTTATTTAATTTTGGTTTTGTATGGTATTTTTATACTCGACTGAATGAAAATGTAGTATTTAAAACTTGAAAATTATCATCAATCTGGTAAGAAAATTTATTTGACTTTATCGGAAAATGGACATAAAAATGATGGATAGAATTGTTGAATATGTCAGTTAGCAACATGCAAAATAGGCAACATAACATATATAATATAAGTTTTATCCTTACCTGTTGCCTATTTCAAGGCTTGATATCTTGAGTAAATTACCGCTATTTGTCCACATTATACTTATGAGACCCTCTCAAAACCCCTTGCTCAACGCAATAAGATACCACAAGGCCAATTTTATTCTTATTCCCAATAAAACTGACCTCATTGAACGGTAGATATTGTTTGAATTTCTGACTTATAACTCAGAAAAATCAATTTATTACCCCATTTGGGGATTAAAATGCCTGAATTCCTGCTCGCTTAAAAAAGTAAGTTAGACGCTTCAAGTTGTAACATGTCGTCATCATCATTATTATGCCGAAATCAGCATGTCACTGACCCACTGTACGCAGGAATTTTCTGTTCGTTTGGCAGAAGATGGCAAAACGTGCTCTCCACGTACCCGAATATACCCGCTTAACTTGAAGATGCAGGATTCAGAACCTGGAAGTTGTCATTAATACGGCACGACAGATTTCCGGCAAGTTCCGGTAATATTTCCGTAAAAAAGTGATGTATTGCCTGCCTGAACAAGGTCGTCGAGGCGAAGTAATGGTTATTTCTGACCTTTTCATTCATCACCTTCCACAGCCTTTCTATTGGGTTCAGATTCGGGCTGTAGGGTGGTAAATAATGAAGGTCAATATTCATCACATAAGCCCAGTCTTTCACCAGCTCACTTCGATGGTAACTGGCTCCGTCAAGGATAATATGAACCTTCTGACTGACCGGATAGGTTTCACGGATAGCAATGAAGAACTCTGCGATGTGATAACTGTCGATACGGTCATATTCGCGTACTACCGTTTTACTGATATCGGCCAGATTCAGGGCACCCATCAGGTTCATACGGGTACGGCTGCCCGTGGTTTTCACCGCAGTTTTCTGGCCTTTGCGCATCCAGCCATAAGCGAGTTTCGTTCCCTGCGTGGGATGGACGCCATCAATGAACAGGATGGGCTCGTTGTCTCCGGCTTCCTGCTTCAGTTTCCCGTAGGTTTCCATGAAGGCCCGTTGCTGTTCCTGTTCCGCGTTGGATTTGTGCGGCACGCCGGTCGGTTTTTTATAGCTGAAGCCATTGTGGTGCAGCCATTTATTCATGCCGGGAACGGTGTAACTGATATCCCACCGTTCTTCGACAAGACGGATAACAGCCTGTGTGGTGGGCAGAAGATCCGCGGTCAGATAAGCGATAAGTTCCTGAGTCTGTGTTTCGCTGAGATGGCTCTGAGAGCCGCCATTTTCAGGCTTCAGTTTGCGATGATTAAGGTAATCGCTGATATGACGATTAACCGTCGTTTCATGCAGACGCAGGGCCTGAGCGATCATGACTGAACTCCAGTCTTCAGAGGCTAGCAGAACCGCTTTGATACGATCACTCTCCCTCTTATCACGACAGGTGTGATGGAGGTGTTCGAGTTCGGTTTTTTGTTCATCGGTAATGAATATTTTCATGACGGATACGATGATCCTTATTTTAGGAAAAATCAAGCATTTTCAATGAGCACGGGTATAGATGCAATCAGGTGGTGTTGAAGCCTGATAAAATCGAGTCTTCTTTTAGAGCCATTTATTTTTATTGCTTCAAGGAACCTTAATATCCCTAATGTATCAACATCAACTGCATATTCTGGAAGACTCAAATGAAACAGCAACATGAGACATTGCTCCTAGATTGTAGATTTTATCAGGCTCGGTCTATTTTACCAATCTGATAATATTCTAACTATCAGTTAAATCAGCCATAGTATAATTTTATCTTTTTGTTTTTACAAAAAAATCAATATGTATTGTATTGAAAGATGATATACGCCTGATTAGGCTATTAACAATGTATCCTTTTTCTAAAAGTAACTTTGCAAGATAAGAACCATCTTGATCGGTAATTCCTATAATTAGCGGAATTTTTATGGCCTCGCTTTAATATAATTAGTTTATCCTAATTTTGTTTTAATTTTACATTGTCGAAACTTTGTTTTAATTTTATAAACTAGTTTGATAAAAAATGAAAATAAATTAAACTTTAATCTTTTAGAATCTATCACTATATAGTTTTCTGAAAAATTTATAGTATGAATTCCATCTTTATAACTTCCAATTATAGGTTCAATTTTTCTTATTAATTCCTCCGAAAATTCGCTTTCTCCTATTGAACTGATTTTTTTTATAAAAATGGCACTGCCATAGTTATGATCAGAACCTTCTTGAGTGAAAAAGAATATTCCATCTTGAGAATAAAGTGGTGATCCAGCTCCTCTGGCATATTGATTACATAGTTTTAGATTTGGGGAAATTTGTTTCCAATTATCAAACAAATCTGTACTCATATGAAGAATTAGATTATTATCTAAGTCAGTAGAATATAAATAATATTTCCCATTTGAGCATATTATTGAGTTGTCAGTTAATTTTATTCCAGAAACAAGTGTATATACTTTTTTCCACTTATTAGGGAAACTTACACATTCAAATAAAGAGACTTCACTTAATTCATGGGATTCTGGTATTAAAAATAATTTGCCGTCATTTTCAAAACAAAACGGATAAGATAAATGGCATTGGATATCATTTAATCCCATTAGCAGTATATCGTCTAATTCTTTAAGATCATTATCTAGGACTCTGCATCTGATATCTCCTTTAGAGTTTAGTAACCCTAGTGATTCGTAGAAAATATATACTGAATCATTATGTTCTAAAACAAATGGGTCTGCTTGAACAGTATTATATTTTTTAAACCAAAAAATATCTGAATGTAATATACAATCAGCGACATTATTTTCCTCAGATTGTTTTCTTTTAATTATTCCTATATTCCACTCCTCTATATAGAATAATTTCTTTACTACTCTGTTAAATTTATCAAGCATGTTATCATTTCCTCTAAATTTGTTATAATATTATTTTTTGTAAATAACGTTGGGGTTTTTTATAACCGTCATTCCGCACCTCATTCCTGATTTAAAAATAGTGTGATCTTACTCATATTTTACATATTTATTGCTCCCATGAGATTGACGGCGTTGGCCCATTTTGATCTATTACGAAAGTGAGTATGCCCAAGTCAGAACCTGCCATTAAACGTCTTGATCACCTTGGTCTCATCGCGGCTTTCTGCTATGAAGCCGGATTGCCCCGTATCATTGATGCCATCATGCCAAAATATTCGGGTCACACCGTTTCTCATGGCGAGGCTTTTCTTGCGATGATCCTTAACGGGCTGGGGTTTCACAGCCGGACACTGCACATGTTTTCCGGTTTTTTCCAGCATAAGCCGATTGAACGTTTGATTGGCCCCGGTATTGATGCTGTACATCTGAATGATGACGTGCTGGGTCGTACATTGGATGCTTTATATGAGGCTGGCGTGTCAGAAGTCTATCAGATACTGGCTGAACAGGTCATCGATAAATTGGGCATAACACCCCATTCTGTGCATCTCGACATCTCCAGTTTCCATGTGGATGGCGAGTACAAGTCTCCTCTGAAAGACGACACGCAGCGTATTGAACTGGTTCGGGGGTACAGCCGCGACCATCGGCCTGAGCTGAACCAGGTTATCCTTGCGCTGATTTGTGAAAATCAGGCCGGGATACCCGTTTACATGCAGGCGATGAGCGGAAATACCCACGATACCCGGGCGTTCACAGAATTCACAAAACATCATATTCGTTGTCTGAAAGCCGCGCAGAACAGCCGCTACTTTGTCGCCGATGCCGCCCTTTATAGCGAAGAGGCAATAACTTCACTGCATAAGCAAAAACAACGCTTCATTACCCGCGTGCCGTTAACGCTCAAAGAAGCTAAACAGCAGCTTTTGAACGTGGAGCCCCATCAGCTACAGCCTTTCACCGAAGGTTACGCTGGATGTTGGGTTGAATCCAGCTATGGCGGGATCCCTCAACGTTGGTTGCTGGTGAGTAGTGCGGCTGCCCGTCAACGTGAAGGGCAGACTTTTACGAAAAATACGCTCAAATCAACGGAAAAAGAGCTGAAAGCGTTTGAAAAATTGTGCAAAAAAGGGTTTGCCTGCAAGGAAGATGCGTTATGCGCCCTGCGTGATTTTGGCTCCGAATGCCAGTTTATCGGTATTGACGCCCCACAAGTGGAGGAAATCATGACGTATCAAGGGCGTGGACGTCCGGCTAAAGATAAACCCTCTCAGATTCATTACCGGCTCTCAGGCCGGGCTTACAGTCAACTGGATAAAGTCGTGTATGCCCGACTCAAGGTCTGTCTCTTGGTCACATCTCAAAAGCCAAGAGACTTCGCTATCAAATGGCCCTCAATCAGCACTTGTACTAAAAACCAGCCTTCCCACAGGGCTTCCCATCCAATGCGCCCATTACGCTTCGAATCTTGCCAGCCCGCCAGTTTGCCCAGCGTGATATATGCCCAGTGAACACTAGGCACTTTCCCCGGCAGTTTTTTCTTCTCGACTTTCCGCCATAATAACTTCCACGCCAGGGGGCTCAGGAGAGTTTCGCAGCTCTGTTGTTCCGCCTCTTGCCTGTTCAATCCCAGATAGCGCAATTGATGAACCCTGACGGCGATAAAAGCCTGTATGACTATCATTTTCTCCAGGTTATCCTTGCTTTGCATACGCAGCTCTTCAACCTGCGTTCCGCCGCTTTTCCACGCTTTGTGGAACTCCTCAATCAGCCCGCGTTTTTCATAGTAATCCAGGATACGTTTGGCATCCTCTTGATTATTGACGGGTTCTGATGTCAAAAGATGCCAGCAAAGTGGTGAGTCAGGGTTGATTTCCTGACAGCCGACATAGTACAGCGGGACTGACTCACCTTGTTTTCTCATCGGCATTTTGATGGTTACCGGCGCATAACGTATCTCACAGAGCGCCTCCCGGGCTTTGCGGCCACCCCGTTGCCTGACCTGAACCTGTCTTTCTCCTGCGGACTGCAAAGTATCGCTGAAGGTATAAGAGAGTCTCTTCACTCTCTGCTATCCGCCGGCTTTGCATTGAACGAACAACAAAACGCTGCTGATTTATGACCTTATAGGCCAGGTATTCAATCACATCAGATTCCCGATCACAAACACTGATCACCTTTGTTATCTCAGGCCCCAAACGCGCCGCCATCGCCCGCGAAGCGGCTTCCCACTTCGCGCTTTCTTTTTCTTGATACGGGCGGGTCTCACGCTGTTTTTTCTTGCCATAGTCATTGATGTTTCTCACCCCGCGTTTTTGTTCAATCAACCCGACAACCTGTTGTTGATTGGGGGCAAAAAGCAGTACTGAATGTGCCAGCATTCCCGTGGGTTTTTGACTGGATGAGGTATAGCCTATTTCATCCCTGACGGTTTCATGCGTAAAATTCAGCGTCGTGGTATCTTCCAGCGCGAGCAGGCAGTCACAGGATTTAACCCGCGCAGCGGTGGCCGCAAAACCCGCCTCTGCAATGGCATCGGCTTTAACATCCGCATTACGGATAAAACGGTAAGCCGCTTCGATATCAGCGGGGGTATCCAGAGATTTCACAATCGATTTTCCTATGTTGTTAGCGAGTGATGAGGAGACTTTTACCAACCGTTCGGTGCGCCGCTGGTCACCCAGTTTTGCGCCTGAGAACGTCTCTTTTGCCCAGTGTCCTGCTTCCGTTACAAACAGGGTCAATTTACCTCAATTTATCGTTTTATCCTGAAAACTATCATTTAGGCAGAAGTACACAAATTCCTCAATATTTACTGAGGGATTTGTGTATAAGAGACAGACTCAAGGTGGGGATGTTTATTTTGGCGACCAATGAAACGGACGATAAGGCGCTGGATATGGCCGCGTTGCTCGCGAATTACAAAGCCCAGCAGAAAGTTGAGCGAGGTTTTCGATTCCTAAAAAGTCCCGAGTTCTTAACCTCAATCAATGTACCTGAAAAAACCGGAACGCATCGAAGCCTTATTGATGGTGATGACGTGTAGTTTAATGGTGTATGCGGCGCTGGAACATAAAATTCGCACGGGTCTGAAACAAAGCAAAGCATTCTACCCGGATATGAAGCAGCAGCAGACGCAATCGCCCACCTCTCGTTGGGTATTTTTAACTTTCGAAGGTATTAATACCTTTGAATTTCAAGAAAACCGGATGGTGACGGGAATGCAACTGTACCAACATGCCCAGCTGAAAATATTGGGACCACCATACGAGTCTTTTTATTCCTGAATTGGGTGCGGAATGTCGGTTATAATAGTTATTATCATTGATTTTTTTATTTATCTAATAAATGATTATTTGAAAAAATAGAAAATATATTCCTATTTTATTAGGTTTTGCGCACAATCAACATGATTCGAAACCAAATTATAAGATTTTATTAACAAATAACTATCATGTGTATTGGAAAAAGCAGCTACAAGGGTTAGCGGTAAGCTCTGACCGTCAGCTAGCAAGTTTTTCTTTATGCTTTGTTTTCCCTGATCCGCTGGGTTTTGGCCTATTTTTTTATCCCTCCAGTGGTGCTTTAGTTAAACAGTCATTCGGCACAAATTTGCTCCAGTCGATAGCCCTGATTTTTCATTAAATGAAAAAGACAGGTTTAATAAAATACAAAACAGCACCTAATTAGGATGGTCTCTTACAGAGATCTAATTATCTTATGACTAGACTATTATAACTCGATATGGTGATGATGCCTGACACGTTTGCTGGCAGGTGGTAATTCCATATAATCATCTCCATACATTTTTGATAGATATAAATCAATTTTATTAGGGCATTTATATGGTTTTCCTTCGAACAAAATTTCTCTCAGTGGAAAAATATCATCATATTTAAAATAGGCTGTGGAAAAAGGCGTTTCAATACCGGTTCCAAGCAAATATTTTTTTCTTCTTTTTGACATCATAGAAGATAGCTTACTTACAAGATAAAGAAGGATACTTTTACTAAATAACAATGAAAACGACTTCGAAATTATTTTTTTTCCTAATGTTAAATTCGAATATTTTGATTTAATTTTTACATTTACAAATTGGGCTAACAAACGCTCAAAAAACATTCTAATAAATTTATTTTCTGAGTATCGATCACAAGGAAAAACATCTAAAAATAGCCCATGATGTGATCGTTCATCATAATAAGAGTATGTAATTTCAATTTCCTCTATTATTTTTGTTCCATTTAATCTCACCTTACAAGGTATATTAAAATCAACATAGTATTGATCAGTAAAAGCTGTCTGCAAGAAAAAATGCTTCTTATTTATATCGTTAGAGAAAACTTTCAAAAATTTATTAAAAGCAACTCTCTCCATATAAATATCAATATCATCATCCCAAGGGATAAATCCACCATGCCTTTTTGCGCCTAATAATGTCCCTGCACCTATCCAATAATCAATATTATTTTCTCTGCAAATTCTATCAACTTCCTTTAAAAGCGATAACATACTTAATTGAGCTTCCCTTAATATAGTACTCATACTAATTACCTATTTATATAAAAAATAATAAAGCCGAATTAATAGCATGCTCCAATCACATATAAGATATGTAATACATACAGTTATAGCTGTGATCGGGAAAACGCCAAAATAAAGGAACAACAACATTAAAATTTGTAACAATCCAGAAACAATCACACTAAAATTAGCAACCTTTGCTAGTCCCAAGGGCATAAGAGCAGGGTAACCGAAAAGCATACCAAAAACGCTTGCAATTGTTATTAGCATGAAAATATCTAATACAGGCTTGGCGAGATCATACCCTTTACCGTATATAATCCTTATTATAGAGTCTCCCCAACACCATCCGATAGTCACTCCCAAAGTCGTCAATAAGCCAAAAACAATAACTATTTGATAAAATAATTTATAGTTTTTCGTTCTTACCATATAAGGGGTTAATGCTGTGAGTACGGGACCAAAAACTTGTATACCCGCTTTGTAAAGCTGTTCTGCTACACCATAAATTGCAACTTGAGATAAACTTCCACCAAATGTTCCTAAAAATACACTACATCCAGATGAATAAAGAGAAACACAAGCTCGAGAAAAAAAGAATTCTAAACTATAAAAAAACTGCTTATAAATTAGTTTTTTTGATGTTATTGTTAAAGTTACTTTCCATGATGCTAGTATAAGGAAACTGGTTAATGTTATTACAAACGCTTGGAAAGCCAGAATCCATCCATAATATACATAATCATGTGGGTTGCGAATTATAAAATATACTCCGCCGAAACTAAGCAATCTTACAACAATAACAATTAAACTATATATATATATTTTTTCTAAGCCTTGAAAAATCCAATATGGATTAAAGGCATTAAAAAAAACACACACCAATAACCCTATAACCAATTCTTTAGGAAAAGAATTTTTTGACGCAATTAATATAGTAAAAATAAATAAAATAGCGATTAAAGCAAGGCCAATTTTTATTATAGAAGTTTGATATAGAAATACCCCTAACCATTTTTTACTGTTCCGACCCTCTGCTATTTTTTTTGATATTGATAAATTAAATCCAAAATCAGTTATGATCATTGCCACTTGAGTCAAAGATAGCGAAAATATTATAATACCAAAGAAAACATCCCCTACAGCTCGGCTTAGGTAGGGAAATTGCAATAATGGTACAATATAACTAAATATCTGAGAAATAGCTAATCCACTAATATTTCTTCTTAATGACATATTATTTAGAGAACCTCTCTTTATTCTCGTTTTCAATAAAACTGGTCTTATTAAATGTGAATATCACTTGAATTTTGAATTTCGGTTTATTGAGTTAAAAATAGATTGATTAACCCATTTTGGGGGTGGGGTGGGATGGGATTCCATTTTATCTTTAATTTAACCAAAGATAAGTTGACTACGAAATTCTCCTGACTAGGTTGCTCTTCAGCGTTTGGCCGTCTGACTGTCTTTACATACAGGTATCTTGTTTAATCACATTTATGCAATCCGATTAAAGAGTACCATTTGTCTGTGCCGTACCATCTGGGTCTTTGAGTGGTAACGCATCTTCCCGAAAGGTTAACATCCAACACCCCGCTAAATTCTTGAATCGATTTCCACCCTGAAACCTCACTCAATACCGCCACAAAGACCAAAAAAATGACATCCATCAATTCATGTTTTTTGTTGATGTCAGAACGAGGGGCAGCTATTTCATTGATATAATTAAAAATACTCATTATCAAAATCACTTTTTTATGGAATAACGTGATCTTACCGGTGTTAATGAGAGAAAGTGCCATAAAAAGCCAGAGTGTGATTTTTATGTAATCATAATAATCCTGCTAAAAATGTGAGGTTCAGCCCTATCCTTCAGATGGCGATTCACAGTACTTTCATAAATACGCAAGGCTTGAACAATCATCTGGGCAGTCGTCTTCGGAAACTAAAAGAACGGCTTTAATGCGATCGCATACCAGTCTGTCGCGAGTTGTGTCATGCATTAATTCAAGGGACTGTTTTTGTGATGGGCCAGATGAATTTTTATGGTCGTCAGCATGATGAAATTTGAGTAATAAATCAAGCATCTTCAATGATGATTAGTATAGGAAAGAAATAGGTATGGAAATTTCATTAGGATATGGTGTAATAATATGCTTTGTTGTTTTATGAGGAAAAATTTTTTTTTGTGAAATGCATTCTAATGCTATCTCTTTATTTATTATGAAGTCATTTCTCCATGAGGTAACTTGGACGTTGTCGTTACTATAAGATAGTAGTATAGAGGGAACTCGTTTTAGCCCTAATCGTTTTGCAACTTCATAACGGTGATGTCCATCCATAATAGCAAATGTGTTATATTCAAGAAGAAGAGGAACTCTCCAAAGTCCCTCTTGTTTTATTTTTTCTTCAAGCCAATTAACTCGTTCTGCTATATGCTCTTCTGTTACTTGGATAGTATCAATACTGATAAGTTCTAATCTATACACAGATAGAGTCCTTTCATTGTTTTATTTCTTTAAGACAATCAATTAGGTATTGGTTATCGTAGGAATTTCTTACAGCCAATCTAATATAATTTCCGTTATTAAAACCTTTTTTACCAGAGCAATCTTTAGCTAAAATATTATGCTCATTGCATAAAGTTAAAATAATTTCAGATGATTTATTTTTCAATACTTCACATAAAATATAGTTGGCTTGGGATTTTATAGGGCGTAAGAAAGGTATTTGTGATAACTGTTCAAACAAGATATTTCTTTCTTTAATAATATTATAGCAAGCTTGTTGATAGACTTTTTCATATTTGCCGATTATTTGGAGAAAAAACTCGCCAAGAGAATTAATATTCCATACTGGGATGTATTTTTTAATTTTATTTATTAAGGTGATATTGGATGATGCAATAACACCTAATCGAATTCCTGGTACTCCATAACTTTTACTGATGCTTTTTATTACAATAAGTCCTTCATAGCTATTTAGTAGTTCTTCTGAAAGAAGGCTGGACTGTAGGCCGTTTTCTGCAAAATCAACAAACGATTCATCCACAATAAATGTTTTTTGTTCTTTTTTGAACCACTCAATCAGTTCTAGGATGTCTGAATGTGAAATGTAATTACCGGATGGATTATCTGGATTAATTAATATAACACCCTCTGATTTTTGTGCTAATTTAATGATATCTTGTTTATTGTATTGGAAGTTTTTATTGGAAACTTTCTCTAATACGACATTATTAAATCTAGTTGAGTATTCTTCAAAAGTAGGTATAAATAATCCTAATTTTATATCTAATTCGTCAGCAAGTTTATCAATTAGTTCAGCGGCACCATTGCCAACAGCAATTTGGTCTGGATTACATTTGAATAATTTAGCTGCAAGTAATGATTGTACATTAGCTCCTGAAGGATACTCTCTTATAAGAGTATTGAAAGAATTTTTCATTTCACCAATGAAGGTGTTATTCGGAAAGTAAGGATTCACTAAATAACAAAAATCAATGATGTCATTATAACGCCAGTATCCACCATATCGCTTGTTGAGTAGATTTAACTTTTCACCCTTGGGTGAAAAAATAACTTCAGCATTATCTAGATCTTGGATATCATCTATTTCATACCATTTCTCATTATTTAATGGTAATGCTTTTAGCTCTTGAGTATCTAATAAAGTTATTACTCTTAACACTTGTTCATAGTATTCATTTTGACCTAATGCTTTTGAATAAGCTTCAAGAAATGGTACATATATATTTGCAAGAAATTCTTTAGAAAATTTATATATATTAACTGTTTTATAATACTTATCTGTTTTATTAAGATCAAAATCTTTTTTAGAAATAAAATTTACAATATCAAATTCATCATTTATTTCTACAACAGTACCATCCATCCATGGTTGATATTTATCTACAACAGCCAAATTAGGGAATTTATTTGATAGTAGATTGCCTATTATTTTCTCTTCATAGATTAGATCACTTTCTAATAATATTGTATCATCTTCAATAAGTTTATTTTTAGCTAAAAAAATAGAGTAAATATTATTTGTTTTATCATAAATATTATTATCTATATAGATTATCTCTATTCCTTTATAATTATTACCTAAAAAAGATTTTAGCTTTTCTTTTTCATATCCAATAACTAAAATTATACGAGATATATTATATTGAGAAAGTATATTTAAACTTCTTTCGATAAGAGTAAGATTATGTACTTCTACCATGCATTTGGTTTTATCATTGGTATATTTACCAAGTCTGTTGCCCATTCCGGCTGCTGGAATTAATACTTGCATATATTTTATCCTAAAATAGATTAATTATTTTCTTAATGATGTTTTTTGAGGGTTAAAATTTAAAATCCAAACCTATTTTTTTATTTTCTGATAATTGAAGGACTTTGTTTGCAATGAAAAGATCATGAACAGACAATCCTATATTATAGCATATTATTTTTTCTTTATTATTTTTTCTTCCAAGATTAGGATCAAGTATAACATCCGTGACTTCGGTTGATTTATTTTTGAATTTATCAAAATATTTGAAACAAGCAACGTGAGAAAAGTCATCAACATAAACTTTATCAAAGAATAAGTCACAATTAGAAAAGCCTCTAGTATGTATTGGTATTACTACACAACCTTCATTAAATATTTCATTTTTCACAATATCTTTATCGAAATATGTTACTGATGATATTATTACATCACTATTTCTTATACACTCTTCGTAACTTTCACAGATCTCAAATATTACCTTGTTGTTTATAAAATGTTTTTTTGAAAATTCAATGAAATCTATATGTTGATTTTTATATTTTTTTATTTTTATAATTAATTTTCTATTATCAATGATACTAGATAGTATTTTTAATGTTGCTTTTGCTTGAACACCTAATCCGATAAATGAAATAATTCCGAAGTTTTTTTTAGCAAATAATATGATAGAGTGTACTGCAACTGCTCCAGTTCTCATTGCAGTAATAAAATTACCATCTAATATTGCTTGGATAGAACCATCTTCCATATTATAAAGTGATATTTGACTATTTATAGCCGGTAACCTACTTGGATAACGATTAACAACTTTGATGCCAGCTATATTTATAGATGGAAGTAGCGATGGCATAAAATTATAAAATATATCTTCTTGAGGTTTTAAGCTAATTTTTGCAGGGAGAATGGATAATCTTTTTTGTTTTATTGATTCAGAAACCCATTCATAAACAGCTTTAGGTGATATATTTAAAGAAATAATATCCTCATTTGATAATAATTTCATTTTAAAACTCTCTATATAAAGTATTTATGTATAATCTTAATAAATAAAGTGATTATAGACACCCTGATTTTGCAATCAGATCAAAGTTAATGCTTTCAAGTTCTTTCTATTAATTATTATACTATAGGGTGTAATTATCCTTTGTGCAGTACGTTGGTACTGCAAATTCATACCCCGCGGTATCGTTGGGTTCAGCGGTATGCCCCTGAAATGGAAGAATGCTCACGGTGGTATTGGCGGCATCCCAAATATCAACATGCTTGGCAATTCGATGAAACTTACGTGAAGATTGCCGGTAAATGGATGTATCTCTATCGGGCGATTGATAATCACGGTAATACCATTGATTTTTACCCTCACCTCGACGCAATACTTTTGCTGCATATCGATTTTTAGGGAAGCACTGAAAGGGGTACGAGAACATGAAGTGCCCAACATTTCTCAATACCAATAAGGTTTCCACCTATGGTAAAGCGTTCAATCGACTGAAATATGGAGGGAAATGTCCTGTGCATGTTCAGCAACGACAAATCAAATACCTGAATAACCGGATTGAGTGTGATCACGGTAAACTGAAACGCATTATATTCACCTGATACTGGGTTTCAAATCGCTGAAACGGCCTATGCAACGCTCAAGGGATTGAAGTGATGCGGGCATTACTCAAAGGCCAAGCTTCTCCGTGGTATTTTTAACCATCCTTTAGGCGAAGTCCGTTTGGAGAATCGAGTACTTGGTCTTTAAAAGTGAATTTTCCCAATAACGTGTAATCGATCATCCTGTTTGCAACAGTGCCTAAGATAATGTCTTTTATATTAATTTGGCCAAATGATTTATACTGTTTCTGAACCTGTGTTAATTTTATGATATCCACTAAATGAAATTATTTAATAACTTTTGTGCTTAACAGGTAGAAATTTTCTTGCATTATCATTATAGAAATGAAAAACCTGAGTCAGCATTCTAATAACCATTAAATAAAGCTACCGCACTAGGTTTTTGGCTCCCAGAACGCCTATAGGATTCTATAATCTTATCCACCATATTGATTTTCCAGTATTTTTGTCTGTCGTAACAAAAAGTAACGGGGGATAAGATTTTGTAACTATTTGGGGGGAGAGTAAACTGTAAGCTTCTCCGGGTCAAGCTTAACAAGCTGCTTGTTTAATTAATTGATAAAATAAGGCTGCTAATCGGGGATTTTGATGGTTTTTTGTTGGAATCGTTCCTGTGGTTGGATTCGAGGTTATTTGTTAGGTGGGAGTCAAGTTTGGTAGGCTTAAGGGGTATACAGTTAGTTGTTTAATTAAAGCAAGGTGTGAAAATGTTATTTTTTCTGATCAATGGGGCCACTTTGAAGGGTTTTAGATAATATCTTATTCATGGAGTTCTTTATTTTATATCATAAGACCTGTATTTCTTCTGTGTTTTTGGAATAGGGCCATTTAGTCAGTGCAGTACATAAGGCATTTCCTCCATTCAATGTTGTCCACAATGATAGTCCGCTGTTTATACTTCCTATTTTTAAATATTGGCTGACTTTAATTCTATTACATTGTGAAGAAATTTTTTATAATTTTACTCACTTGAGATCCAATATTAATTTTTTGATGTTATGAGGGTTGATAGCGGTTAAGAATGAGCCTAAGGAAACACCTATACACAGGATTAATAATTTTATAGAGATGGATTCATCCAGAAGGAAGTAGGCAAAGAATATTGCCCAAACGGTGTAGGTGATGTTTAAAGCCATCGCTCGAATAGGCTGGAGTATGCTGATTGCTCGATAGTAGAAGAGGTATGATACGGTCGTTGTCAGTGAAGTTATTAGTAGCAGGCTGGATAGTGTGAAACTTGAGAAGATAGGTATTACATTAGGCAGCGAGAAAATGAATATTATGATAAGGATAGTATAACCTACCGAGGAGGATAGTTGTCTTATAAAATAGGCGATGTCAGCAGGTATATTGTTGTTCATTCCGTAGGAACTGATAACAACTTCAGATCCCCAACCCAGTGCACAGATAAAGGCAAAAAGGAATCCTGTCCAGTTGGATATTGTTTGTGTTGTTGTTGAATAGCCTAGTATTATGGTGCATACAACGGCTAATATCAGGCCTAATGTTCCTATAAGGTGAATTCTGTCTTTAAATAGACAGAATGATATTAGAGAACCAATGGCAGGGTAGGTTGCAGCGATAATTGCTGTATAACCAACACCAATATGTTGAATGGCCAGGATATAACAAGACATGCCTATTGGGCCACCCAGCATAGCTGCCAGTACGATTATCCAATATTTTTTATTCTTAGTGATGGCGATTATTGCCCGATATTTATTCTGATATAGCAGATATATAAACATGTATACACATGAAATCAGGTCATTAAGAAAGGCAATAATGATAGGTATAAGGAAATAAGAAGAAAGAATGTTGTTTTTTAATAAGATAGCTAAAAGAACACCAGTGAGTCCCCAAAAAACACCAGAGAATAGTCCATAGGCATTTGCTGTTACTTTACGGTTGATAAACATAGCTATTTGGGTACTTTTTCATAAATTTATGGGCTCGTATTAAGAGGTTAATTCCATAATTTCCATTTTCCTTTTTTGAGGAAAAAATTGAAGGAAGTATAATGCATATGATATATCTAATGATGAGGTTTTTGTTGGCTTGTTATTTTAATTTTTTGAATTATATGATGTTTAATTACTTATATATTAAAAATTTCATAGGGTTGTTGTTTATCCAGATAACCAATATAGCTTTCAGCCGGATCCGTTGAGTATCTTCACGGATGCAGTGTGTGAGCTGGTATAGTCATCTCCTCCAGTAATTAATATGGTTATATTATGTTTATTTAGCCAGTTAGAAAGCTTAGATATTATTTTAAAAGATCGTAAGTACAATCTTTTTTGGGATGAAACTCAATAGGGGAGTTAATAAGAATCTTTCTAATGTTTTCGAAATCATAATTTTCACAAGATATCTTTAAGTCATTTAATAATGAGTTTAATTTATCCCAAGGTAAGCAAATTTCATTTGCTGTCATTATTCTAGGATGATTGGTGCCAGAAACGTTATCACCAATGAGTAGCTCTTCATAAAGCTTTTCTCCTGGCCTTAATCCGGTAATTTTGATTTCTATATCACCATGAGGATTGGTTTTATCTTTAACTGTCAAGCCGGAGAGGTTAATCATTTTTCGGGCAAGGTCATAAATTTTTACTGACTCGCCCATGTCCAGAACAAAGACGTCGCCATTGTTGCCCATCGCGCCTGCCTGGATAACTAATTGGGCGGCTTCCGGAATAGTCATGAAGTAACGTGTGATGTCTTTATGAGTTAGCGTTATTGGTCCACCATTTTTCATTTGTTGCTCGAAAAGGGGTACCACTGAGCCCGATGAGCCTAGAACGTTACCAAAACGAACCATCGAGAATTTTGTATGGCTGTTTTCTTTAGCAAAAGCTTGCAGTATAAGTTCGGCAAATCTTTTTGTTGCCCCCATTGTGTTGGTCGGGCGGACGGCTTTATCGGTAGAGATTAATACAAATTTTTCAACTTTTTGTTTAAGTGCCGCCTGAGCAAGTGAAAGTGTGCCAAAAATATTATTATTTATACCCTCCAGTGTGTTCATTTCTACCAGTGGGACGTGTTTATATGCAGCAGCATGGTATATTGTGTTAATGTTAAATTTGTTTATTATTTTATTTATCTTGTCTGAGTCTTTTATATCACCTAAAATTGGAATGATATTTATATTGAGTTCTCTTTCTGAATTTATTTTTTGAAGCTCCATTTCTATTGAGTAAAGACAATATTCTGTTAGCTCAAATAGTATCATCTGAGATGGAGATTGATTGATGATTTGTCTGCACAGTTCGGATCCTATTGAACCGCCAGCACCTGTAATCAGTACGCTTTTATTTCGGATGTTTTGACTGAGTAAATCTTGTAATGGGTTAACTTGTTCTCTTCCTAGTAGATCATTAATGGAAACCCGCTTTAGTGAGTTTATTTGGGCTTTTCCTTCAACCAGATCATTGAAGCTTGGGATGGTGAGTATTTCACAATGTTCTTTTTGTAGTCTCTCAATTATTTTTTTTCTATTGGATATTGAAGCACTGGGTATAGCGAGTAATATCTTCTTGATATTATATTTCTCTACTAGAAAATTTATCTTTTCTGGAGAGAAGACGTAAACCCCATGAATAGATAAATTATGTAATTTGGTATTGTCATCAACAAAGGCAATGGGGTTGAATTCTCTATGCATTGTTAATATGGGTAAAAGTTGCCGACCAGATTCTCCTGCACCATAGATAATTACTGGGGCTCCTTTATACTTTAATAGATTACGCAGTGTTCTATATAAGAACCTTGTACCACAGAGTGAGATAACCAGAAAAGAGAAATAAATAATAGGCACAGTTCTGGGTAAGAATGCTTGTTGATATAAGGAGAATGCTGTTAAGAATAGAGTCGATGATAATGAGCCAATAATAGCCCATTTTAATATGCTCATATTAACGTATTTCAATATCGATCTATAAAAGCCAATTCTTAAAAATATAAAGAGCGTGCAAGGTATTGTGAATATAATAGTTATCCAATGTTGTAAACTATAGATTGGTACTTCTCTGTCAAGACGTAGCCACATACTTAGCCAGTATGAAATACTGATTATAAATATATCTACTACCAGAAGAACGAGGGTCTTTATTAGTCTGTTTTGGCCAAAAACTATTCTTTTATTCATAATTTTAAATTACCTAAAAACTAATTTGTAAATTGTTTTAAAAATAATCTTCAGGTCATGGAAAAATGACTTGTCATCAACATATTCTAAGTAGTATTTGGCTTTTATAGGCATCACAATATCAATATAGGCTTGATGAGGATCTGCATATTTATCTAATATTTGATTTTCATCGATCATTTCTATAGAAGCTAAATCTGTTATTCCAGGTTTGACAGATAATATTTTGTTTCTTACGTCATCTGGATATTTATCCATAAATTGTGGGACTTCTGGTCTTGGTCCAACTAGACTCATTTTTCCTTGAACAACATCAATGAGTTGAGCTAGTTCATCAAGTTTGTATTTACGTATAAATTTTCCAGAGTTTGTAATACGGAGATCGTGACCTATAGTGAGTTGGCCTTTCTGTTCTGAATCGGTAGTCATACTTCTAAATTTGTGAATATAAAAATCTTTATTATATTGACCTACGCGTTTTTGCCGGAAAAAAATAGGTCCTTTCGAGTCTATTTTTATCCAAATGGCAATCGCGATTAAGATAGGAGAAAGGATAATTAGCCCAATTGAGGATGCAGTGAAATCAAAAACTATTTTTATTATTGAATAATTTATTTTCATTTATTCAAGAATTCCTTTAATTGTTTCGATAACGTAGATCTGGTCTTCTTGGGTCATTTTTGTGTATAAGGGAATGGATACAATTCTTTTGAAGTTTTCTTCTGCTACAGGGAAGTTATTTTTATCAAGAGAATAGGTGTTTTTCCATATGGGTTGTTTATGTAGTGGGATAAAATGGACAGAGCAACCTATATTTTTTTCTGCCATTTTTATTATAAAGTCGTCTCTTGATATTTTAACCTCATCATTCAATCTAATAGTATATAAATGCCAGGCATGTTGACTATTAGGTTCTTTAGGTTTAGTCGGTAAAATAATGGGTAGGTCTTTTAATTCACTATCGTAAAATTTAGCCATCTCTTCTCTTTTCTTCTGAAAAGAGTCTATTTTCTGTAATTGGTGAATACCGATGGCTGCACAAATATCTGGCATATTATATTTATAGCCTGGTTCAATGACTTCATAGTACCAGGCTGGTATTTTAGATTGATATCGGTCAAAGGCATCTTTACTAATGCCGTGCAGGCGCATGACTTTTGCTCTTTTTATAATATCTGGATTTCTGGTTACTAGCATTCCACCTTCAGCTGTTGTCATAGTTTTATTGGCGTAAAAACTGAATACGGTTACATCGGTGTCCAGAGTGCCAATTTTTTTTCCTTTGTATAAGGTTGGGAATGAGTGAGCGGCATCTTCAACGATTCGTAGATTGAATTCTTTAGCTATAGCAATTATTTCATCCATATCACAGGATAAACCGGCAAAGTGCACCGGTATGATCGCTTTAGTTTTGGATGTTATTGCTTTTCTTATGGCTGTTGGATCAATATTCAGGCTGTTAGGTAAAGAATCAACAAAAATAGGGTGAGCGCCCAGATAACGGACAACTTCTGCTGTTGCTGTAAAGGTGTAAGTAGGGACGATGATTTCATCACCAGGCTGGATATTAATGGCTTCCAACGCTAAATGTAATCCAGCTGTTGCTGAGTTTACCGCGATTGCTTCAACATCAGAATCTAAATACTGAGCAAAATCTTGTTCAAATCTTTTGGCTTTAGGTCCGGTAGTTATCCAACCCGTTTTAAGTGAATCAATAACTTCATCAATTTCTTCTTGGCCGAGTTCTGGAAGTGCGAAAGGGAGAAAAAAAGAGTTCATGATATAATCCTTATCTTTTATTTTTTACGTGGAATTTCTTATTGAATATAATTTTCATTATTCCAATGAGATACCCTGATCCATAAGATAAATGTATGCACAGAAATATTAATGGTAAGAAAATATAGTTTTTTTTGTTTTTAATATGGGCTCTTATTGATACCAGTAAAGCCAGAGATAAATAGATAAAAATACAACTTATATATAGATATAAAAATATTGGGCTAGTGAATGAGAGGACTAGTCCCAGAATTAACCCTAAGACAAAAGTCGGTGGTATTAGTTGTCGGAGTGATGTTGTTGTTTTTAATTTTAAGTTGACTAGTGGTTTAAATAAACCGTATTGATAGAACATAGAGCAGATTTTTTTAATTGAATCTCTAGGGTAGTAATCAATAATAATGTCTGGGACAAGATATATATTACCTCCATGTTTTATAATTCTACTGTTAAATTCATCATCTTGGTTTCTAGTTAAGTCTTCATCAAATAACCCTATTTTATCGAATATATTTCTTTTGAAAAAACCAAAAGGTACTGTATCAACTTTTCTTATATTCTTGACACCAACTCGAAAATAGGAATTACCCATACCAAACTGACTACTTAAGGCATATGCAATAGTATGGGCAATAATTGTAGGATTGCATGGTTTTGTACTAATAACTCCACCTATATTATCAATATCAAATTGTTTTGATAAACTATATAGTTTGGATAAGTAGTTGCTAGGATAGTTGGAATGAGCATCGATTCTGGCTATATATTCTCCTGTTGAATTTTTTATACCAATATTCAGAGCCGTAGGTACATGTTGTTCAGGGTTGTATAGTATTTTTATGAATTCATATTTCTCAGTATAACTTTGAATAACTTTCAAAGTATTGTCTGAGCTACAGCCATCTATAAAGATAATCTCTAATTGCTCGGTAGGGTAATCTTGTTTTAGAAGTGATTCGATACATTCTTTTATATATTTCTCTTCATTTAATATAGGGCAAATTACTGATATATTTATCATGATTGAATAATAACCTCTATTTGGACAGTAATGATAGTTATTTAAATGCAATTTCTATATCTTGTTCAAATCTTCTGGTTTTAGGGCCGGTAATTATCCAACCAGTTTTAAGTCAATCAATAATTTTATCTATTTTATATTGTTCAATTTCAGGTAATGTTAAAGGAAGGAATTTTTCATTTATGATTTATCATTACCTTTAGGAATTTATTTGATAGAATATTATATGTGTGGTTTTTTGATGCGTATTTTTTACCGTTATTTCTTAATTCAATTTTCTTTTCCCTTGAGAGTTTATTTAATTTAAGTAATCCATTTGCAATGGCTTGGGGAGATTCAGGTGGGATAGATAATCCGCAATTTGCATCGGCAACAATGTTATTACCAGCTTCAACAGAATGTAACACTATGCATCCTGCCATCATATAATCTATTAATTTATTAGGTGAAATCCCAAATCTGTATATCGATTTTCTATGCCAACCTATATAAGCAATATCGAATAGCGGGAGCAGAGCAGGGATCTGTGTTTTCGGTATTGGATCACTAAAGGTAATGTTTCTCAAATTAAGTAAGTTAGCTTGTTTTACTAGATTTTCTTTTTCTAGCCCAGAGCCTACCAACAGAAAATGAAAGTTTTGTTTTTCTAATAATTTTGCAGCATCAATAAGGTAGTTCATGGCGTTGGGTTTTCCAAGCGATCCGGCATAACCCACAATGATTTTATTCTCTGTTCTACAGTGATCGACTACTTTTCTGATATGAGATGAAATAGGATCGATATTTTTAATTTGCCAATCATTTTCAACTATGCCATTAGGTATGATATGCAATTTTTTCAGGTCCAAGCCATGTTCTTTCATATGATTATGTACATTAGGAAGTATTGAAATGACCATATCTGAGCGGCGATAAGCATAATTTTCAGCAAATTGACATAATCTCATAAAAGGATGTTTTGGGGACATACCGCCTATTTCGATAGGAGATAAAGGCCATAAGTCGTGAACTTCATAAACTAATTTAGCTTTAGCTTTTTTTGCCAGACGCTTTGCGATCCAAATATCCAAAGGGTAAGTGCTTGATGCAATAACGATATCTGGTTTATTTTCTTTTATTAAATTATGTGTATCGAACCATATCTGCTTTAAGAAAGAGAATATATTTTTTACCCGGCCTAATCCATTATTATGATAATGAGGGGTCGGATACCAGATAAATTTCAATCCACAAAGATTTTCGATGGTTTTTTTATTATCTGTTAGTTTTGGTTGCTTTGTACGAACATGAGAATAAGAAGCTGCAAGTATGGTAATATTATGTCCAGATTTGAGCCACTCTTGGCCTAGATAATATGGCCGAAACTCCATACCAAGATCCGGTGAGCCTGCATAATGGTTTATGTATACTATATTCATAGTGATTTTTCTAATTCGTCAGCAATTTTTATAGCAGCAACGCCGCCACCATATATAGATTGAACGGAGTGTATATTAGTATTAATCATATTGTGAACTGACTGGGTTATTTTTTTATTTTCAGCATCTGATAATTTGTTCACGCCGGTTTCAATTAATTCTACCCATTCAGTTTGGTCCCTAACTGTTACACACGGTTTTCTAAAGAAAAAAGCCTCCTTTTGTAGTCCCCCACTATCTGTAATAACCAGGGCTGTATTTTTAAGTAACCATAGCATTTCTAAATATCCAACCGGTTCGATTAAGTGAACATCTAAATGTAAGCGATATGTTTCCAACATTTTTTTAGTTCTTGGGTGAAGGGGAAGGACAATAGGGTAAATTGTTTTATGTATATAATTTAATGCTTTCACTATTTCAGTTAATCGTTTTTGATTATCGGTATTTTCAGCACGATGTAGTGTCGTTAATATGAAATGTGGTGTGTGAATAAGCTCATCAGGTCTTTTTGCCATTCGGCTAAAATATATAGCAGCATCTTCCATAACATCACCCACTTTTTTGATATTAACCGGTTTTGAATTGAAGCCTTCTCGTTGTAGGTTATTGATTGCTGTTTCTGTGGGGCAGAAAAGAATTGAGCTAACATTATCTGTTAATATTCTATTTATCTCTTCTGGCATATTCATGTTAAAGCTACGTAAACCGGCTTCAATATGTATAATTGGAATATGTAATTTAGATGCAGATAATGCTCCAGCTAAAGTAGAGTTTGTATCACCATATACCATGACTGCATCGGGTTTTTCTGTGATAAGTACCTTTTCAATTTCAATTAACATTTTCCCTGTCATTTCACCGTGCGAGCCGCCGTGAATATTTAGAGTGTAATCAGGTTTAGGAATTTTTAATTGATTAAAAAATATATCAGACATATTAGTATCAAAATGCTGGCCTGTATGAATGATAATTTCTTCAAATTTATTATGATTTTGTAAGGCGCGAGACACAGGACTTGCCTTGATGAATTGTGGTCTTGCTCCTAATACTGTTATTATTTTCTTCATGTTTATTAACTTCCAAATTGTTGATAGAATTTAATAAGTTTATTCTGTTCAATATCCCAATTGTATTTTTTATTTACTGCCAAAAATCCGTTATTACCCATTTTTTCCGCTATATCATGGTTATTCGATAAATAATCTATCGCATCAGCTAATTCTTTCGGGGTTAATGGATCGATACAAATTCCACAATTGTTTGCTACAATAATATCTTTCCATAATGGGAAATTTGAAGCGATGACAGGAATACCTGCACTCATATATTCGAACATTTTATTAGGTTGAGCATCGATATGATTGGGTAATGGGTGGAATAGAACAACTCCAGCAATGGATTTAGATAAAAGTTCTTTTGTTTCTATTCGATTTAAAAAGCCAAGCTCATCTATTTTATGCCAATTCTCCATGTTTTTTATTTTATTTTCTAAATCTTTTTCAGAGAAACTACCCGCTAATTTAATTTTTGTATCAGTCGTCAGATAAGATATTGATTCAACCATTTCTTCTATGCATCTAATGGCAGATATGCCTCCTACATAGCATACTTGTTTTTCTTTTTCATCCCAATTAGTGTTATTATTACTTAGCTCACCTAATATCGGGTAATTATTAATGTCTATGGTGTTATTATTTAGTTTTAAGCATTTATCTCTTATTGAGGGTGTAGCCGTAATAATTCCGTTAAATTTAGGGATAGCATATTTCTCATAGAGAGAGAATGTTTTAGAAATAATCGTTTTTGCGAATTTATTTAAATAAGGTTTACTAAGGATTTGTTTGGGGACATCTTCATGGGCATCAAAGATGACTGTTTTACCTTTCTTTTTAAGTCTTAATCCTATAGGTATTAACTCCGGATCATGGAAATGATATAGATCAGAATCTAGTTCTAATGCTTTTTTGTAGACTCTATCGGTTGTTTTAAAGATTCTATTTAATCGGCCTGGCAATATACCTACGTCGATGATAGATATGTTATTCTTTATTTCATCACCTTTACCATCTGCGACAATAAGGGTTACCTCATGTTTTTTTTGTAATGCAGAACATTCTTTTAGAAAAATACGTGTATCGAAACGCGGATGTGCTGATGTCATATGTGTGATTTTCATAAGGAGTTTTTGTTATTTTTCGTAGGAAATAAGAATAATAGTATGCTTAATATCAGCAGCCCATATGTCAGTAGTAGTGCTGTAATTGCCGTGTTTGATACCGTGTATACGAACGGTAAATATAATGTTGTTGAAAATTCAAATGGAACTTTTTTTGAACTCAGGTTCATTGCGAAGATGAGTATATTAAATATAAAGAAATTTATTATTAAGCCAGCAATACCATATCTGGCTATACCGTCCCCAATAAAGCCTGTATTAGCAGAGCCTATGGTGCCATAATATATCTGAGAGATTATCTTTGGGGCATCGTTAGTGAATTCCCTATTATTATTGAATGTATAATCATAAAAATAGAAGGTATTTAATGTTGGTGTGAAGAATATTCTGCGTAACCAGTGTATAAGTGGGTCATAGAAATCGAAAATAAAATACAGTAATCCGGCAGCAAGGAATGAGTATAGAATTATATTTATCACGGAATTACTTATGTTTCTTTTCCCTTTGATATAGAAGAAGAGAGTTATAACGGTGATATTCATGAATGCTATACTTTTTAATCCTGAAGAGCAATATATTGAGTAGGAAATCATAACGCTTATTGCAATAAGGATATATTTAACAAGACCTTTTACATAGAATGAAGCTAATAATAATAATGGTGAAATTACGTATCCCCCACTTGTTATAATATACATGGTTAATAATGATGTGTTTTCTTTGAAATTCTCTCTCACTAAATAAACTTTAAATATATTAGGTGGTATTAAACTGAATGCAGGGTTAGTGATAACAAAGAATAAAACAATAATACCGCATCCTATTATAAGTGTTTTATATAGATCCCAGGGGATTTGTAGTTTTGGTAACGTAATTCTATTTATTATTCGAAAGAATAATATAGACAATAAAAATAATATATTTATTGCGGATATGAAAATTACTGAATATATAGAAGCTGAATTAATTAGAGGAAATATAATTGACAATGGTATAATGTAAATTATATATATTAACCATAAAAAAACCATAATTGGATTTTTTTGGTTATTAAGTAAGAGTAGTGGTAATAATGATATCCAGCAGAATAGGATACTTAAGTGACCTTGTGGGCTGATATTATAACCTCTTACCTCTTGGAATGTGTCTAATATAAGTACAGAATTTAGATATATAATTACCTGATATATAAATATTTTTAGTATTATTTTGATTTTATTTTGCATTTTTTCTGATAAAAAAATAAATGATTGATAATACTAATATAGATAGTAAGTACATAGTAATAAAATGATAATATGCCCAACTAATAGGCCCATGTTTTATGTAATAATACCCGATATTAGAGACGGATCTATTCCAATTGTTATATAAGTTTATTATTTCTTTATTTTTAAAATGTTGATTTCTATCTATAAGATCTTTTAGAAGAAGGGTGTGTATTCTATGATATTTCATATTCGCTGGATTACCAACTAAATCATAGCTGGACCATTCATTTTTTATGTCGAACTTAAATATATTGCTACTGATTGATTTATATAAATTCTCCGACATTCTTTTACTTTTATCTATATTGAGATAATTTTCGAAGGATTCAATACCATAAGTAGAATAAATCATTCCGTTTAATACAAAAGCTAATTTGTCTGGACTTGCTTTAGGATCAACATATTCTTCAATCCAGGGCATATTATCTAAAATTGTCAGGCTACCCCCTTGATTGGCTGGAGATAACGATGATTTGTATAGTAAATGGGTGGTTGATAGATATTTATCATCACCAAAATAGTCATAAGCTCTTAATAAGAGAGTAATTGCATATGCATCTGTTAATCCAGACCACCAGGGAGCAGAGAGTTTATTATTTTCATAGCCTTTATATGGCCAATCAAAATTATATAAGTAATGATTTTCACCATGGAATAACTTGATGTTGTTCAATAGCCAATCGGCTGAGAATTTAAAATTAGAAATTAATTCCTCTTTATTGAATTTAGGTGGCGGTACATTCCATCCTGATAAGGATGAATCCGGTCTCCATAATATATTGGTATTGTCTTTCTCTGAGCTTAAGGAAGAGTATATTATTCCATAGTGAACGACATAAAACGGGGATAGAAATGGCTCAGGGATACGTGGTGAATGTGATAATGGAAAACCATTGCTATTAAAGTCACGTTGGGTAAATTTCCCTTTCATGACTAAGTTTCTAACATTACTGTTGAATTCATCTAGCTCATAAGCATATTGATTGAATGTATAACTGACGATTGTGATGATGATTATATATGGAATTATTTTGATTATATTTTTTGTTTTTTTCATTCTAACCCTCTTTGCTGCATAAAAGATAATCTTAAAATATAAGCTGTACTCATTAGATAAAGACTAAAGCTTATGAGTGAAAATAATAAGATGGAGAGATAAATGTCTCCTAATAAATACCCGATGAGAAGGGCTATAAATCTTAATGTAATAGATGTTGATTGAATGAATAAATTGCTCTTCTGGTGCTCATACATGGATAAATATATTGATAAGGATGAATATATTATTTGCCCGGATAAATGAGGTATTAAGCATAATAGATATTTGCCTGATTCATACCATTCTTCACCGAAAATAAATGTTATGATTGGTATACCAACCCAGTATGTAACGGTGGCAAATAAAATAGAAATTAGCGTTAGGTAATAGAACGTTTTTTTTATTTTTAGGAAAGATAATGCAGGAGTATCTTTTAAATAACCTTGTAATATTGACGAAACTGTTTGGTTGAGCAGTGTAATGGGTGCGCCTGATATTTTAGATGCGATTAAATAAAATCCTGCGGATTTTAATCCATAGGCAGACATTATAAACAATTGAGGTAGTTCATTACTAACCGTGTTAATTAAGCTGGCAGGGAAATCATAAACTGGAAATTTGTAATATTTCTTAGCGAGAAGTCTTATTTTTCTAAACTCGGTTTTCCTTATTATCAGGCGATATTGAGATTTTTTACGCAAAAATAGGACGCCTAATGATTGGCCTAATATCTGCCCTAAGATAAGGCTGCTTGCTCCCAAACTAGCTATGCCCCCAACTATTTGAATACTAATCATAGTGACCGTTTGAGCTATTTTAGTGATAGAGAATTCACGGTATTGTCTTTTTCTTATGCTGTTGAAGCTCATTGCTCTATAAAACCCGTAAGTAATAATACCTAGAGGTATATAGTATATGTGGTTTCCTATAATTATTTTTTCTGGGATATTAAATATTGCAAAAATAGTGATTGCTATAAAACTAATGATGATTGAAATTATACAAGATAATGTGACTAATGAATTAATTTCACGTTCTTTTTCTGATGAGCTGATTGAAAATTCATAACGGAGGCAAGCACCTACTGCCAAAATACTTAAAATAGATGAAAGTGAAGCATAAATGCCTAATTCCTCGGGTGAGAATAATCGAGTAAGTACAGGTGTTGATAGCAATAATAATATCTGGCTTAATAATGACGAAAGTAATAAGCCAGATAAATTCTTTATAAACTTATTCTTCATAGAGTTTAAATCGAGCTGGAGATTTTGTTAATTAAATCTATGGATAAATAAGGATGCATCGGCAAACTAATCACTTCTTGGGCTATTTCGTCACCGACAGGCAGAATAATATTGCTGGCAACCGCAGGTTGTTTATTCAAGGGAATGGGGTAATGCACCGCGGTTGGAATACCCTGTTCTTTTAATCTATGTTGCAATTCATCCCGGTTTTTGACCCGGATAGTATATTGCGCATAGGCTGAGAGATTGTGTGGTTCAATATAGGGTGTGGTCATGATGCCGATTTTATTCAACGCTTGATGATAGTTTTCTGCCACAATCTGGCGTAATGCCATTTCTTCCTCAAAGATGTCCAGTTTGGGCAGAAGGATGGCCGCTTGTAGTGTGTCTAAACGGCTATTGATGCCGATTCGGATGTGATGGTATCGTCTGTCTTGGCCATGACGGGCAATTTGACGGATAATTTTCGCCAGCTCTTCATCGTTGGTGAAAATAGCTCCGCCATCACCGTAGCAACCTAAGGGTTTGCTGGGAAAGAAACTGGTGCACGAGATTGTGGTTAAGTTACAGGAGCGCTTATCTTTATAAGTCGCACCAAAACTTTGGGCCGCATCTTCTATGACGGTCAGGTTATGTTTTTCGGCGATGGCATTAATTTCGTCAAAATCGGCACATTGGCCGAATAAAGAAACCGGAATAATCGCTTTAGTTTTGGAGGTAATCGCGGCTTCCAGCAGGGCCGGATCTAAGTTATAGGTTGTGGGCTTGACGTCAACATAGACCGGAATGCCGCCCAACAGCGCAATGGTTTCAGCGGTGGCAATGTAGGTAAATCCGGGGGTGATAACTTCGTCGCCGGGTTTGAGGCCAATTGCCATTAAGGCAATTTGCAGGGCATCGGTGCCATTCGCACAGGTAATACAATATTTGGCTCCCGTGTAGGCCATCAGCTTTTCTTCTAATTCCGCTACTTCGGGCCCTAAAATATATTTTCCGTGGGTGAGGACTGTCTGGATATTCGCGTCAATTTTATCTTTAATTCTGCGTTGCTGTGCCGCGAGATCGGTGAATTGCATTCTTCTTTACCTTTTATACTTTAATTCGGGTCACGGTATGGTGGTTGAGTTGATAAATATGCTGCGTGTGCGGGCAGGTTGTGGTGGCTTGTCCGTGCAGCGGTAAATCTAATTGTTCACCAAATTCACTCATCCAGCCAATGTGTCTGGCCGGCACGCCGACCATCAGGGCATAATCCGGCACATCTTTATTCACGACCGCACCGGCACCAATAAAGGCATAGGCACCAATGGTGGTACCACAAATAATGGTACAGTTGGCACCTAATGTGGCACCTGTTTTCACCCGGGTCGTTTTATATTCACTTTTTCTTTCAATCAATGAGCGCGGATTATAGACATTGGTAAACACCATGCTCGGGCCACAAAATACACCTTCTTCTAAATGAACATTGTCATAAACAGAGACGTTATTTTGTATTTTGCAGTGATTGCCGATGGTGACCTGGTTACCAATAAAGACATTTTGGCCTAAAGAGCAGCCTTCACCAATTTGGGCGCCGGCACACACATGCGTAAAATGCCAAATGCGGCTGTTTTTCCCGATTTGTGCCCCTTCATCAATGATGGCACTGGGATGTATCATTAGGTGTTCTGCTGACATGATACTTGTTCCCTTGATTTAATACGTTAAAGGTAAAGAAATGGTTTTATTATCTCGGGCTGAGAGATAGGCAGCGATAAGCAATTCTAATGATTTTAAGCCTTCCCGGCCATCCGTGATGGGTTGGGCTTCTCCTCTCATCACATCAATGATATTTTTATAATAAAGCGGGTGACCAAACCCATAAACGGAGGTGGTTTCATAGCTGGCTTCTTTGACTTGCCGGTCATACTCTTTTTCGTCGGAAAAACGCCATTCCTGGATTTCATTAACCGCCAAACCCCCTACCCGGACTGTACCTTTTTCACCCAGAATGGTGATAGAGCCTTCAAGGTTTTGCGGGTAAGTACACATAGTGACGGCCATCGAGCCTAAGGTCCCGTCTCGCCAGCGGATATTCAGTACGCCGGTATCTTCCGTTTCGATATCCAGGTGGGTCGATGTCATGGCCTGCACATCTTTGACCGGGCCAATCAGCCATTCAATTAAGTCAACGTAATGGCTCGCCTGATTCATGAAGGCACCGCCGTCAAATTCCCATGTGCCCCGCCAGGCGGCTTGATCGTAATATTCTTGCGGACGGGTCCAGAAAACATTGAGGTGAACCAGATGGATTTTGCCAAAACGTTTTTCACTGACTGCACGTTTCAGTAATTGTAATGTGGCGTTTAAGCGATTTTGTTTGACGACAAACAGGCGTTTTCCGGCTTTATCGGCAGCTTTGACCATGTTTTCGCCATCGGCGAGTCGTGTCGCCATCGGCTTTTCTGTGACGACATGAAAGCCTTTATTAAAGCAGGCAATGGCTTGTTCGGGATGCAGCCCGGAGGGGGTGGTCAGGATAATGATATCGGCGGTGATATTATCCAGCATGGTATTTAAGTTGTTAAAACCCGGGACGCCCATTTTTTCTATCGTCGCTGTTAATACTGCTTGATCGTTATCACAGATTGCGACTAATTCAGCATTTTCCTGATGTGCTGCCAGAGCATTAAAATGGTTTTTAGCAATTCTTCCACATCCCACTAAAGCGAATTTTATTTTTCTGTCTTTAATTATGTTAAGCATGGTTTGTCCTGGATTAAGCTTTTATGACGTTTTGGTGATTTGGAGAATATTTACCGCGGGTATCAACGACTAACTTTGCGTGATTGACGATGAATTCATAATTAAATTTGTCGTGATCGGTGGCTAAAATAACGCAGTCAAATGCTTTTAGATTCTTTTCCGTGATAGGCTGGCTGATTAAATTAAAATGGTGTTCACGCATTTTAGGAAATACCGGGACGTGAGGGTCGGAATATTCAATATTGGCACCTAAATCCCTGAGTCTTTCCATGATATGTACCGAGGGACTTTCTCGCATGTCGTCAACATTCTTTTTATAGGCGATCCCCAAGACTAAGATGCGGCTATTATTAATGGATTGACTTGCTTTATTCAGGGCTAAGACGGTTTTGGTGACCACATAATCGGGCATGGATGAGTTGACTTCACCGGAGAGTTCAATAAAGCGGGTATTGATACCGTATTCCCGGGCTTTCCAGGTTAAATAGAAGGGATCTATCGGGATGCAGTGACCGCCTAATCCCGGGCCGGGGTAATAGGGGACAAAGCCAAAGGGTTTAGTGGCGGCGGCCCGGATGACTTCGTGGATATCAATGCCCATTTTGTCGGCGACCAGTTTCATTTCGTTGACTAAACCGATGTTGACCGCCCGGTGTATGTTCTCCAGCAGTTTAGTCATCTCGGCCGCTTTGGTTGAACTGACGGGGACGACCTGGTCAATCGCAGGTTGGTAAACGGCAAGCCCGGCTTTTAAACAGTTTTCAGTATGGCCGCCAATGACTTTAGGGATGGTTCGGGTTTCGAAATCAGGGTTGCCGGGATCTTCGCGTTCGGGTGAATAGACCAGGAAGAAGTCTTCCCCCACTTTTAACCCGTTTTCTTCCACCCGGGGTAATAACTCTTCTTCGGTGGTGCCGGGGTAAGTGGTGCTTTCTAAGGAGAGGAGTTGGCCGGCTCTTAAATGGGGTTTTATCATCTCCGTGGTGTTAATCACGAAACTAATATCAGGTTCACGGTATTTATTTAACGGTGTGGGAACACAAAGAATAATCGCATCACATTCGGCTATTTTGGCGAAATCTGTTGTGGCTTCGAAACCGGAATGGATGGCCTGATTAATTTTGGTTGCGGGAATATGTTCGATATAACTTTGGCCTTGATTTAATTTATCTGTTTTTTCTTTATCAATATCAAACCCAATCACTTTAAAGCCAATATCGTTATATCTCAGCATTAGCGGTAAGCCAACATAGCCAAGACCAACAATGGCAATAATGGCTGTTTTATTATCAAATTTATCGGTGAGAATGTTTAGTGATGACATATTTTGCCTTTAATATTATGACCTGAAAATGTACTTGTGAAAATAAATAACATTTCGCAGTTTTTAATTAGGGTGCTATTTATTTTCATAAGTGCTATTTGGCAGATGAAACTTTAACAGGCTATTTTTAAATAGTTTGTGTAAGGTCTATTGTTGAAATAATAAATAGTGAAATAATAATAAAGCTACCGCACTAGGTTATTGGTTCCCAGAAATCCATATAGTTCTATAAATTCATTTAATATTTTGATTTTAAAATGCTTTTTTTAGTTACTTGTCGCAACAAAAAGAAACAAAATATAAGGTTTTTTAATGATTAATGAAAAGAGTAAACTGTCAGCCCTTCTGGGTCAAGCCTGACAGAATACTTGTTTGATGAATTGATAGAATAAGGTTAGTTGATCTTGGTATTTGTATTATCGTCCATGAAGTGGCAGCCAGATGACCAGACGTAAGCCGCCTAATGGGCTGTCTTCAGCACGTACCCAGCCGCGGTGCTGGCTAACGGCGGTTTCAACAATCGCCAGACCAAGGCCTGTGCCGCCGGATTCCCGGTCGCGGGCTTCGTCTGTACGGTAGAAAGGACGGAATATGTGTTCGCGGTCTTCCGGGTTGATTCCTGGGCCGTCATCATCAACGGTAATGGTGATCCCTTGATGATCAGCATGGAATGCGACCGCAATATGGTGGTGGGAGTAGCGTAAGGCATTACGCACGATATTTTCAAAAGCACTGCCAAGTGCTAATGGGTTGCAGTAAATGGTCCAGGAACCCAGTGGTAAGGTTGCTTCAAGGGTTTTATCCATTTGTTCAGCTTCGAATATGGCGTTATCAAGAATATCGTTCCATAAATCGGTTATTTTGATATTTTCCCGCAGGAGTTCGTTTTTATGCTGGCTACGGGAGAGCACTAACAGATCGTTAATCATGCTGTCCAGCCGTTGGGCTTCTGTCTCGATTCTTTCCAGTTCTTTGCTTTCACCATGACGGCGGCGAAGTAATGCCGTTGCCAGTTGCAGACGGGTAAGAGGCGTGCGCAGTTCATGGGAGATGTCGGAGATGAGCCGTTGTTGTGCCGTGACCATTCTCTCCAATACGCTGATCATTTGGTTGCAGCTGTTACCCGCAGCCAAAAACTCTTGTGGCCCAGCTTCCAGTTCGGGATGCTGACGTAAATTACCTTTCGCAACGTCGTCGGCGGCATTTTTTAATTTACGGGCAGGTTTGGCTAAACTCCATGCTAGCCATAATAGTAATGGCGCACTGATTAACATGGTGGCCGTTAATAATAATAGTGGCCGGTCAAACATCAGGTTAATAAAGTCTGATTGCGGGCTGTTCGCCGGGCGAACTAAATAGAGTTGGTAATGATCTTCCCCATCCCGGATAGAAAATGGTCCTAACATCTCAGAACGGCCATATTTTTTCTTTTTCGGATGATCTGCGTTATCTGATTGGCCGATAAAGTTGCGGACAACTTGCATTTCACTTCTTTGGGCACCAATGACTCGTCCTTCACTGGTCACTAGGATCAGGCGTTGTCCTGGTGGTGCCCATTTTTCAATGGCGCGAAATAAACGGCGCCACCAAAGTAAATCATTAGCCGGGTCTTGAGCTAATTCTGCTTCAATATGTTGTTCCAACATGACGCCCTGCCGGTATTCATTTTCCAACAGGGAGGTCAGTTGCCTGGAATCCAGTTTCGGCACCATTAAGACTAACATCAGGACTAATGCCAGGGTGAACCAGAAAATGGCGAAGATGCGTGCCGTTAGACTGTTTATCATGTTGGGGAAACCATTAAATATCCACGGCCACGTAATGTTTTAAACCATTGCAGGCCATCTTCCCGTTCAGGTAATTTCCGGCGCAGGTTGGAAATATGCATATCAATTGCCCGGTCAAATGGGGTCAGTCGTTTACCTAATACTTCCTGGCTCAGGTGTTCGCGGGAAACAACCTGGCCTAAGTGTTGAGTCAATAAATAGAGCAAGGTGAATTCAGTTCCGGTTAAATCTAATATTTGATTAGCAAAGCTGGCTTCCTGTCGGCCAGGGTTTAATTGCAGTTTATCAACCTGAAGGGGGGGAGGGCCATTTTCTGCCTGTTGTTGTTCACTCCAGTTTGAACGGCGAAGGATAGCGCGTATACGTGCTACCAACTCACGATCGTTAAATGGTTTGGCGAGATAGTCATCTGCACCTAATTCCAATCCCAGCACGCGATCTAAATCGCTTCCACGTGCTGTCAGCATAATCACCGGGGTTTGATGGTCTAGCCGAAGTTCTTTCAGTGTTGCAATGCCATTTTTACGCGGCATCATAATGTCGAGTAATAGCAGATCAATTGAATCGTCAAGGAATTTTAATGCCTGCTCTCCATCATGAGCGATAACAACGTTAAATCCTTCCATTTCAAGTAATTCTTTTAATAGTGATGTCAATTCTCGGTCATCATCAACTAATAGGATTTTATGCATCGATTACTTCCTCCAAGAGCAAAAATACGATAACAAACTTTGCTATTCCACGACTTTACGTTCTTTTACAAGCTCTGACGCTAGTTTGCAGCCGCGTAGGTATAGTTGTCTACAATTTGAATCGAATAGCATCGTTCGGGGAAACGAGGAGTTGTTTAATGCGTAACATAGCAGCGTTAGTTTTAGCGTCAATATTTGTTCTTGGCTTGGCAGCATCTTTAGCTGAAACAGAAAGTATAGTGCACGCTGCTACGGTACCCGGTAATTGTGCACCCTGTGGTTATAAAAGCGAGGGAAACCATCATTACCGTAATAATGACATCGGTGATAACGATCATATGTTTAATGGTATCACTTTAACTGAGCAACAGCGTCAGCAAATGCGTGATTTGGTGGGGCAGAAACATCAACAGCGTTCGTCAATGTCCATGAGTCGCACAGAGCGTGAAGAGATGCGTAAGCTGGTCACTGCGAAAGATTTTGATGAAGCGGCAGTAAAGGCTCAAGTTGAAAAGATGGTCAAATTTAATGTTGAACGTCAGATAGAAATGGCCCGTATTCATCATCAGATGTACCAATTGCTGACTCCTGAACAGCAAGTGCAATTGGAGCAACATCATCAGCAGCGTATTTCTCAGTTACCGAACTGATTTGTAATACCCATAGCAGTAAGCAGTAAATAGTAGCAACCGAGAATTTTTCCTTGCCATAGACACCATCCCTGTCTTTTCCCCCGCCTTTCTCAGGCGGGTTTTTTTTATCTGGTTAAGATTAATTCATTTTAAAATCAACTAGATAAGGTTTTTATAAGCAACACAAAATGACTTGCGAATGTGTGGCGTAGAACGTGCGTTGCTTGCCCTTCTGGTAAATCAGGTTTTATTGACTTTAACTTTGTACGAAAGTTTTCGTAATCAACGTCAAATAATTCCCCTGACTTCTGTTTAATTTCCTTTTCTAACTCTTTTGATATCGGAATAGTTCTTTGCTTGCCATTTTTAGTTTTTAAAAATGTCACTCGACAACTCTTTATGGGTAAACGTCTACATCGCTGGCAGAAGTCGGCTCCACTCATCCTGTGTCATTAGCCATTTCTTATCCTGATGAGATTACTGATTTACCACAATAATATATTTATTTGTTGATACTTTTAGAGGTGGACCTGCTACGGCAGTAACGCGCCTCCTAGGGTAATCAGCGAAGGAATGCCGATTAATAACGTAAATTGCCTTTAAAAGAAAATCGCCACCGCTGGTCGAGGAAGCGGAGTATCCCCCGCCGATTCGGCGGGTTTTTTTATTGTTGTTATTCTAACCAATCCTGTTTATCTTATTTCATTTAACTTAAGTGGATTTGATTGTTCATTTGTTTTTTGGAAGGGAAATGATATGTCTGGTAATGAGGTAAAAGATAGGCGTCCGATCAAAACACGTAATGCAATATGGGTCGGGAAAACGGCTAAGTGGCTGCAATATAGAGGGGTGACACCAAATGGCATATCGGTTGCCAGTGTTGTTTTTGCGGTATTAGCTGGGTTGTGTTTTGCGGTTTGTTTTTTGGTCAAACCTTTCTGGCTGACTTCAGTTTTGTTGATTGTTGGAGCGCTGTCCATTCAAGCCAGGTTAATGTGTAATTTATTAGATGGGATGGTTGCTGTTGAAGGAGGATTGAAGACGGCTGCCGGCGCTGTTTTTAATGATCTTCCCGATCGTATCGCGGATTCTTTTATTTTGATTGGATTGGGATATGGTTTAACACTTTTTCCATTTGCGATTTCTCTTGGCTGTATTGCTGCATTATTGGCTGTTCTGACGGCTTATATTCGTTTATTAGGTGGTACTTGTGGTTTACCTCAGCGTTTCCTTGGCCCAATGGCTAAGCAGCATCGGATGGCGTTAATGACTGTTGGTGCAATTGTCGCGGCCTTTTTATCTCCGTTATGGGGCCAGTATCTTTTGCTGGCGGTATTAGTCGTTATCACGTTGGGTTGTCTCTGGACATGTATTCGGCGAACCCGAGTCATATTGGCTGAATTACAGGAGAAGGATGCTTGTAATGAATAGATCACAAGAAGTGACATTGGTAAGTAAAGGGATGGGCTCTTTTCTATCCGGGCTTTGCCGTTTATTAACCGGAGTGAGGATTCGTTGGATTGGGTGTAAGCCATCGGTTGTTTCCCGGATTTATTATGCCAATCACACTAGCCATTTGGATGGGTTGGTTATTTGGGCCGGATTTCCCCGAGTATTACGCTATCGGGTGCATCCGGTCGCTGCCCGTGATTATTGGAATAAGACAAGTTTACGCAGGTATTTTATCAATAAAGTTTTTCGATCTGTCCTGATTGATCGCAAAGGGGAGGACGGTTTAAAAGAAAATACGCTTATACCAATGGAGGATGTATTAAGGCGCGGGGAGTCTTTGATCTTATTCCCTGAAGGGACACGGGGAAGTGGCGAACAAGTCAATAAATTTAAAGGTGGTCTGTATTATTTAGCCAAGAAATACCCTGAGGTTGAGCTTATTCCTGTTTATCTGGAAAATTTAAACCGAGTTTTGCCAAAAGGTTCAGCACTTGTTGTTCCTGTTATTTGTTCGGCGACATTTGGCCGACCTTTGGAAAAATTAGGCGAAAAAGAGGAAAAAGCGGATTTTCTACAGCGGGCTCGCTTGGCATTGGAGACGTTAATACTATGACCATTAATAATAAATTGCTTTTGTTGTTGGGCGGTATGTTTGTACCGTTAATTATTGCCAGTATTGTTGGGGCAATGCTGGCCTCTAAGTGTTCAGCGGAAAGCCATCCGACCATTGAGAATCTGAATGCTCGCATCCGCGGTTGGTGGGGAATGTGCATTGTTTGTGTGTTGTCCGTCATTGTTGGGCCAATCGGTTCAGTTTTATTATTTGCAAGTATGTCATTTTTTGCTTTGCGGGAATTTTTCACTTTGACACCAACACGACGCAGTGACCATGAAGCTATGTTCTGGTGTTTCTTTATTTTCATGCCATTGCAATACATTGCCGTTGGTATTGAGTGGTATGGCGTGTTTTCTATTTTCATTCCTGTTTATGTGTTCCTATTTTTACCTGCCCGTATTGCATTGGCTGGAGATACGACGAACTTTCTGGAGCGGACAGCTAAAATACAGTGGGGAATGTTAGTTGCTGTATTCTGTATTAGTCATGCTCCCGCTTTATTGATGTTGGATATTCCAGGTTATGAAGGGGAGAACGTCGAATTACTACTGTTTTTAATGATTGTGGTGCAGATGTCGGATGTTTTGCAGTATGTGTTTGGTAAATTGTTTGGCAAACATCCTATTGTGCCTAAACTGAGCCCGAATAAAACCGTTGAAGGTTTTGCCGGCGGCATTTTGGCTTCCGTTTTATTGGGAATGTCACTTTACTGGGTAACGCCATTTTCTCCGTGGGAGGCGGGTTTGATGTCGTTGGCGATTACGTTGATGGGCTTTATTGGCGGCTTGTGTATGTCAGCGATAAAACGCGATAGTGGCATCAAAGATTTTGGTGAAATGATTGAAGGTCATGGCGGAATGTTAGACAGAATCGATTCTTTATGTTTTGCCGCCCCAGTATTTTTCCATCTGACACGCTATTTCTATACGTAATGGAAAGATACCAGCGCAATGAATGAGAGTTAAAGGTGATTGATCAGCACTGTGGTATGGATTGCCGCAGTGCTGGCCTCTTTTTTATTGCGGATAAGGCGTATTCCCGATCAGAGTAAGGAGTCGCAGGAGCTATAATTAAATTATTTTCAGTTAAATTGATCTCAAAAAGGGATTTATTGTTAATGCAGACTTGGTTTTTTACCGTATTATATGCAGGGTTGAATCAATTCAGCATGATTGCCTCAGTGCGTTGGGCGATAACAGGTTAAGAAGGCAGATTTCTGTTTCAGGCAAAGTGATAGCATACGAAGCCCGCCGTTAGCGGGTTTGCAATTATTACATCTACAAGTTCAGAGGTCATCATGATCAACGAGATCAAAAGAATCGGTGTCTTAACGAGTGGCGGTGATGCGCCGGGTATGAATGCGGCTATTCGTGGTGTGGTTCGTGCAGGATTAACCGAAGGGTTAGAGGTTTTCGGTATTCATGATGGTTATCTTGGCTTGTATGAAAACCGCATGAAGAAACTTGATCGTTTCAGTGTATCCGACATGATTAACCGCGGTGGTACTTTTCTGGGTTCAGCCCGTTTCCCTGAGTTCAGGGATGAGAAGATTCGTGCTATCGCTATTGAAAACATGAGAAAAATCGGTCTTGATGCACTGGTGGTTATTGGCGGTGATGGTTCTTATCTTGGGGCGAAGATGCTGACCGAAGCCGGTTTCCCATGTATCGGTCTGCCGGGTACCATTGATAATGATGTGGCGGGTACGGATTATACCATCGGCTATTTCACCGCACTGGAAACGGTTGTTGAAGCCATTGACCGCTTGCGTGATACTTCAACTTCCCACAAACGTATTTCCATTGTTGAAGTGATGGGGCGTTATTGTGGTGATCTTACTCTGTCAGCCGCTATCGCGGGAGGTTGTGAGTTCATCGTTTTGCCAGAAGTCTCATTCAGTCGTGATGAACTGGTGGCTGAGATTAAAGTGGGTATCGATAAAGGTAAACGCCATGCGATCGTTGCGATTACTGAGCATGTTTGTGATGTCTATGAACTTGCGAGGCATATTGAAAAAGAGACTCATCATGAAACTCGTGCAACCGTCTTAGGCCATATTCAGCGTGGTGGTTCTCCGGTCGCTTATGACCGTATTTTGGCTTCCCGTATGGGGGCATATTCCATTCAATTGCTATTGGAAGGTTATGGTGGTCGTTGTGTTGGTATCCAGAACGAGAAACTTGTTCATCATGACATCATTGACGCAGTGCAGAATATGAAACGTGTGTTTAAACAGGATTGGCTGGAAACTGCGAAAAAGCTGTATTAATCACGTCAATACAAGCAAATCTGTATCTGTTGCAGCCTCTTTGGAGGCTGTAATTGCTCCTCAGTATATTCCTCTTGAATATAAGTAAATGTTTTTAATTATTTCTGAGTGATAACGCTTTCTGTCAGCCTTGAATTTCATAACAGTTAAAACAGTTTGTGGAGAGATTCAAATGAGAGTCAGATGGCGTGTGGCATTGGCGTTATTGTTGATGACCAGTAGCAGTGTATGGGCAAAAAATATTCAGCTTCTTAATGTTTCCTATGATCCAACCAGAGAGTTATATCAGCAATATAATCAGGCTTTCAGTGATTATTGGCAGCAGAAGACAGGGGATAAAGTGACAATCCGGCAATCTCATGGTGGTTCCGGTAAGCAGGCAACGTCTGTCATCAATGGCCTTGAGGCAGATGTGGTGACACTGGCTCTGGCCTATGATGTGGATGCCATTGCCGAGCGTGGTCGGATAGATAAAGGGTGGATTAAGCGTTTACCCGATAATTCTGCCCCCTATACTTCAACAATTGTTTTTCTGGTGCGGAAAGGCAATCCAAAACAAATTAAAGACTGGCCGGATTTAATTCGTCCAGGTGTTGCTGTTGTGACACCAAATCCAAAAACATCAGGTGGTGCCCGCTGGAATTATCTGGCTGCGTGGGGTTATGGGTTGGCGCATAATAATCAGGATCAGAGTAAAGCCAAAGCGTTTGTTAAAGCGCTTTATCAGAATGTTGAAGTGCTGGATTCCGGCGCCAGAGGAGCGACCAATACTTTTGTCGAACGTGGAATTGGTGATGTCTTAATTGCCTGGGAGAATGAAGCGTTATTGGCTATCCATGAGCTGGATAAAGATAAATTCGAAATTGTCACACCCAGCGTTTCAATCCTTGCTGAACCGACGGTTTCTGTCGTTGATAAGGTGGCAGATAAACGTGGTAGCCGTCAGTTGGCAACGGAATACCTGCAATACCTTTACTCTCCAGTTGGGCAGGAGATAGCGGCTAAAAATTATTATCGCCCACGTGATAAAGCGATTGCCGATAAATACCGGTCTATTTTCCCGGAATTAACATTATTTACGGTCGATAAAGTATTCGATGGTTGGGGAACAGCGCAAAAAGTGCATTTTGTGACTGGCGGTGTATTTGATGAGATTATTCAACGCCAGAAGTGAATAACCGCCGTAGGTGTACGGCGGACAATTATCCCTAAAATTTGAATCAGGCTCTTTTAGCTGCTGCTGCGGCTTTTACAATAACAGCAAAAGCGTCAGCTTTCAGGGAAGCACCGCCAACCAGTGCACCGTCAATATCCGGCTGGGTGAATAATTCAGCCGCGTTACCTGCGTTCACAGAACCACCGTACTGGATAATCACTTGTTCTGCGATTACCGCGTCTCTCTTCGCAATGTGATCACGAATAAATTTGTGCACAGCCTGAGCTTGCGCTGGTGTTGCTGATTTACCGGTACCAATCGCCCAAACGGGTTCGTAAGCGATGACCGCATCGTGGAAGGCTTCTACACCTAATGTGTTCAGGACAGCATCAATTTGTCTTGCGCATACTGTTTCAGTTTGGCCGGCTTCATTTTCCTGTTCAGTTTCACCGATACACAGAACTGGGATCAGACCTTGTGCTTTAAGAACGGCAAATTTCTTCGCAATGAATTCGTCACTTTCTTTGTGGTAAGTACGGCGCTCAGAGTGGCCGATGATGATGTATTCTGCGCCAATGTCTTTCAGCATTTCAGCGGAAGTTTCACCGGTAAATGCGCCAGACAGGTTGATGTCAACATCTTGTGCGCCCAGAGCCATGTGGCTGCCAACCAGCGCTTGTTTAGCCTGAGAGAGATAAAGTGCTGGTGGCGCGATAGCGATTTCACAGCCAGTAACATGGTTCAATTCTTTACTCAGGTCAGTGATAAGTTCGTTGACCATATGGGTACTGCCATTCAATTTCCAGTTACCCATAACAAATGGATGTCGCATGTTTTTTCCTCCAACCAGAAAATTTTTAAGTAGTGGATTGAATGAAATTCATTCTTAGGATCAATTCGTTAGATCAGTGGTCCACAGTATAGTGGTCATTACAAGCAATAGCTTTGCTTTTTATCACTAATTTTGATTAGTTTTCTGGTCCAGATAACGACAGCTTAATCGGTTCAATGGCAAAAGTAAGTGTTTTTTCGCTACCGTTTACCACAATATAGCGAATGGCGCCGATGTTGTGGCTATAAAATGGCAATTTTTTGCTGTTTTTCAGCAAATTATCAATATTTTCTTTGCTTTGCTCCTGTGAAAGGGTCGGATTAAAGTGGCGTATCAACGCGATCATGTACTGCTCTGTCAGCATTTGATTTTTCTGAGTTTCTGTTTCATTTTCTGATAGCAGTAATGTCAGTTGCAGACTTTTGATTTTTTCACTTCCCCGTTCCAGTACCGCCGAGGAGTAAAGTTTCTCATTGATTTTGCTGGCTGCCCGTGTCAGTGGCAGATAAATGTCTTTGCCGGTAATGACCCGATATTCGTGTAATGGTAATGCCGGGTTGCGGCGATTATATTTTTCACGAAACCGCGGGATAGTTTCATCAAAAGAGGGGGCATTTGGCATAAGGTAGGCCGCTTGCGCTATGGGCCCAGTTGTTTTGGATGTATCGGCATGGGTTACCAATGGTAAGCCCGCGCTGCTTGCCACTAACGTTATTGCCAGAAATTTATTAACGTCCATTTTCATGTTGCCGCTCGCTTGGGTTAAACTGCACCGAAAAACAGAATACACGATTGGAAGAGAATAGATGACATTACAACAATGGGGTTTTTCATTTAAAGGGCGAATTGGGCGACGGGAATTCTGGATTGGTATCGGTGTTTGTCTGGCTTTGATGTTTGTTATCTTTACTATTCAGGGAATGAGTTCTTTAACCATGCGTTATGCTGTTTTTGCGCTGGTTTTGGTGATGTATCCTGCGGCGGCAATAATGGCGAAGCGTTTACATGATCGCAATAAGCGGGGAGGCTGGTCGCTGCTTTTATTGCTGGCAGGGTTGCTGATTGCCGCTGATTGGGGGGGAATGGAACCATTCTGGCAATGGGGGATTGGCCGTTTTATCCCCACATTAATCATCGTTATGATGGTGCTTGATTGCGGTGTATTCCGTGGCACGGATGGGCCAAACCGGTTTGGTGAAGGGGCAGAAAAAGTGGATTTTATTTCTGCCAAAGATGATTGACATTACCAGTACTGTTCGCTGGTGATATGCCCTGGTTTGCGGCGCAGGTGTTTTGCCATTCCTCGCTGTTCTTTTAGCAGTTGTTGGGTATCTTTCACCATTTGGGGATTACCGCATAGCATAATATGGCTGTTGTCGCTGTTCATCGGCAGACCGACAGCCGCCTCAAGTTCGCCATTTTCGATCAATGCTGGGATACGGCCAGTCAATGAGCCAGGGTTTTGTTCGCGGCTGACGATCGTCTGAATTCGTAATTTGCCGTTGAAGCGCTGAACTAATTGTTCCATTAAGGGCAGATAGCTTAAATCTTGTGTTAGCCTGACTGCATGCACCAATACGATGTGCTCGAATCTGTCCAGATAATCCCCTTGCTGAAGGATTGACAGATAAGGGCCAATGGCTGTCCCCGTTGAAAGCATCCATAATGTTTGGCAATCCGGTATTTCATCAAGAATAAAAAATCCGGCGGCTTGTTCTGTAACCAATAGGTCATCACCGGGTTGCAGGGCGGCTAACCGTGGGCTGAGTTTGCCTTCTGGAACCGTCACTAAATAGAATTCAAGATTATTATCTGCCGGTGCATTAACGTAAGAGTAGGCCCGTTGAACGCGTTCATTCTCTATTTCCAGCGCCAGCTTAGCGAATTGACCGGCGGTAAACTCTTCAACCGGTGCATGCATCCTGATGCTGAATAAGGTATCCGTCCAGTGAATAACTTGTGTAACTTTTCCTGTAATCCAGTTTGCCATTGGAACTTATCTCCTAATCCTGAAACCCCGGAACAGTTTGTTTTTATGCCGTTATTTTAGTCTATCGATATAAATACTATTATCGATTCTGTGTCATAGGGGAATGAATTTGTTTTTCTTAATATCTGGTTCGAATAGTCGAAGTTATCTTAATAACCAATAAGAATTTCAGTAGAAAATTCAGAAAACTAACAGCTTGCCATGCTATAGATCTTATCTATAAATATGGAGATAAATTATCAAAGGAATATTCTGATTCTATCTACGAGATAATAAAAGGTCTGTCGATATTAGGTCTTATGCTAGATCTTAATGTTCGATTCAGTTTTAAAAGAAAATTTCTGAAGGTAGGAAATAAATAGAATTTCAAAGGGTGGAATTTTCCACCCTTTCTTTATTTTTACTGTCAGTAAATCTTAGCTTTTATCTTCCCAGTCTTGCGCGCGGGCAACCGCTTTTTTCCAGCCATTGTATTTGTAATTTCGTTCGGTGGTTTCAATACCCGGACGGAATTCTTTTTCAATGGTGGCTTTGCTTTTCACTTCATCCAGATCTTGCCAGTAGCCTACAGCCAATCCTGCGAGGAATGCGGCGCCCAATGCAGTACTTTCACGCACTATAGGGCGTTCTACGCGGGTACCCAGGATATCTGACTGGAATTGCATCAGGAAGTTATTGGCAACGGCACCTCCGTCTACACGCAGGGCTTGCAATCGGGTACCTGCATCCGCTTGCATAGCATCCAGTACATCACGGGTCTGATAGGCAATGGATTCCAGCGTTGCACGGATGATGTGATTACTGTTTGTCCCGCGGGTCAGGCCGAAAATGGCACCGCGGGCGTAAGGGTCCCAGTAGGGTGCGCCAAGACCGGTAAAAGCGGGAACCACATACACGCCGTTACTGTTTTTAACTTTAGTGGCAAAGTATTCGGAGTCAGCAGCATCGGCAATGAGTTTCAGTTCATCACGCAGCCACTGAATAGAAGCACCACCAACGAAAACCGCACCTTCAAGTGCATAGTTCACTTCTCCGCGGGGACCACAGGCGATGGTTGTCAGCAAACCGTGGTTGGAGCGCACGGCATCTGTACCGGTGTTCATCAGCAGGAAACAGCCTGTTCCGTAGGTGTTTTTCGCCATACCGGGCTGGACACAAAGCTGACCATACAGAGCAGCCTGTTGGTCACCCGCAATGCCAGCGATAGGGATCCGGGTGCCGCCTTTACCGCCGATATTGGTCTGACCATAAATCTCAGAAGATGCATGGACGGTGGGTAACAGGGCGCGTGGGATTTGTAACTCATCAAGAATATGTTGATCCCACTCCAGATTGTGAATATTGAACAGCATCGTACGGGATGCGTTGGTGTAGTCCGTAACGTGGACACGGCCCTGGGTCATTTTCCATACCAGCCAGGTGTCTACAGTACCAAACAGTAGCTCGCCTTTTTCAGCCCGCTCACGGGCACCTTCAACATGATCCAGAATCCATTTTACTTTGGTACCAGAGAAGTAAGGGTCCACGACCAATCCTGTGTTCTGGCGAATATATTCTTCCAGACCTTCTTTTTGTTTCAGTTTGGTACAGACATCTGCGGTACGGCGACATTGCCAAACAATGGCATTGTAGATGGGTTTACCGGTTTTCTTTTCCCAAATAATCGTTGTTTCACGTTGGTTGGTAATCCCAATGCCGGCAATCTGATCAGAACTAATATCCGCTTTCGCTAATACTTCTACCAACGTTGAGCTTTGGGTTGCCCAGATTTCCATGGGATCATGTTCGACCCAGCCCGGTTTAGGATAAATTTGAGTAAATTCTCTTTGGGAAATAGAGATAATATTGGCGTCGTGATCAAGAATGACTGCCCGGGAGCTGGTTGTTCCCTGATCAAGGGCGACAATATATTTTTTCTCAATCATATTTTCTGTTGTCATGATAATAACCTGTTCTGGTGATGCTCTACTTTAGGCTTTCTTTTTGCTCTGGTCTTTGGTTTTGTGGGCATCAGATGGCAAATGACGACCAATAAGTTTGCGGTAGCCGAATGCACCTATAATACCGCCGATAATCGGAGCGGTCAGAGTAACCAGGCAGTAAGGAATTTCACGTCCACCCGTCAGGGCGATATCTCCCCAACCTGCCAGATAAGCAATGAGTTTAGGGCCAAAGTCACGGGCCGGGTTCAGGGCGAAACCGGTTAATGGGCCAAATGCGCCACCAATAACGGCAATCAGAATACCAATCAGTAACGGAGCCAGAGGCCCGCGCGGAACACCGTTACCATCGTCAGTCAGTGACAGAATCAGACACACCAGCGCTGCGGCAATGATGACTTCTACCATAAATGCTTGAGAAATAGACAGTGATGCCATCGGGTAAGTGGAGAATACTCCTGCGGTAAACAGGCTTTCAGGGGTGCCGCGAACGATATTATGTACTTGCTCGTAATCAAGGAATACGCTGTAGTACATCATGTAGATGATAGCGGCAGCGACAAAACCACCGATCATTTGGGCAATAATAAAAGGAATGACTTTTTTGCCCTCAAAACGGGCAAACAGCCATAAGGCAATTGTCACCGCCGGGTTAAGGTGACCACCGGAAACACCGGCGGTGAGATAAACTGCCAATGCGACACCCATCCCCCAAATAATACTGATTTCCCACAAGCCCAGTTGTGCGCCGGCAATACGGGCAGCGGCAACACAACCTACGCCAAAGAAAACCAATAGTGCGGTACCAAGAAACTCAGCGATACATTGTCCGGTTAATGTCGTGCTAGTAGTTTGGCTCATATGTTCTATCCTACGAAGAAGATTTTAGAGTGGTAATTATTATTTTCGCCTTTCAGCATTGAAAGGAAGGTTCTGTAAATTTATCGTTAATGCGCGGAAACGAGAAATAGCGAAATTGAAATGTGTGTGTTGTGTCAACAAAATGAGCAGTTCCGCATTTTTCTGGCGTTTTGCTAAAAATTAAAGTGTGAGACACTTTGTCGTTTTTATTTGATAGTTATTTCGCATGTGTTGGGGATGTTGCTAGACAGGGGCGCTTCGGCTACATACAATCAGGCGATTGCTTATAAGGGGGAACCGAGAATGTCATTTGAAGTTTTTGAAAAGCTGGAAGCCAAGGTTCAGCAGGCGATTGATACTATTACCCTGCTACAAATGGAAATTGAAGAATTAAAAGAAAAAAATAAGTCTTTGTCTCAGGAAATTGAAACCGCAGCCAGTAGCCGTGAGTCTCTGGTTCATGAGAATGAGCAATTAAAACAAGAGCAGCTAGTATGGCAGGAGCGTTTGCGTGCCTTATTAGGCAAAATGGAAGATGTTCAGTAATTACAAATTGCCGGCAGACAAAAAAGGGCGATCCAAAAAATCGCCCTTGATTTTATACGCTGTTGTTAGATGATCTCTTCATCTTCGCTGTCATCAAGTGCCAGTGGCTCTTCGGATAGAATGATACCGGTATTGTCAGCATACAGATAATCGCCAGAGAAGAAGGTTACACCACCGAAATTTACCCGGATATCGCTTGCTCCGGTTCCTTCATCACGACAGCCAGCAGGGATGGCCGCGATAGCCTGAATACCAAGGTCGAGCTCTGCCAGCTGGTCAACCTGACGTACCGCACCGTAAACGACAATGCCTTCCCATCCATTTTGCACAGCGAGTTGTGCCAGTTCTGCGTCAATCAATGCCTGACGTACAGAACCACCACCATCTATCAGTAAAATACGGCCGTGACCGTTGTCTTCAAGCAGGTCGTAAATTAACCCGTTGTCTTCAAAACATTTAACTGTGATGATTTGACCACCAAATGAAGTACGCCCACCAAAATTAGAGAACATAGGCTCTACCACATTTACTTCTTCTTGATAGATGTCACAAAGCTCGGAAGTATCATATTTCATAGGATTTACGTCTGGTTAAGGTATGGAACAGTAAGTATATCCCTTTCAGGCTGATGTTAGCAAAATCATCAATAACTAAGAATAAGTCCAGCCGAAAACAGAATGTTAGTCAGCAATGCTGCTTTAACCATGTGTTCCAGCATTGGGCGCATACTTTCTGGTGTGGGTTCGTTAAGCACATACCACATGTGTTTGATCAACAAAGGCAACGCGAGCAGGAACAGCCAACCGGACCAGCCTGGCAGATTTTGTATGGTAAATAAGCTTAAGCAGAGGATTGCTCCGATGATGAGACTGGCATGATAGTAGCGGGCTTTTTGGGGGCCGAGACGGACAGCAAGGGTGTTTTTGCCATTCCGTTTGTCATCTTCAATATCACGCAAGTTATTAATATTTAAAACAGCAGCGGAAAGAAGACCACAGGCGGTTGCCGGCAGCATGACAATCGAGTCAAAAAAACCTGCTTGAAGATAATAAGCCCCGGCAACACTTAACCAGCCAAAGAATATCAGTACGGAAATATCGCCAAGCCCTATATAGCCATAGGGTTTTGCGCCGACTGTATAGGTAATTGCAGCAACAATTGCCAGCAGACCAAGGACCAGAAAACCTAATATGTCCCTGGGTTCTTCACAGGCAACGGTAATGAGAGCAATTCCAGACAGACAAGCCAGCAGCACCGTAATCTTTAGCGCTTTTTTCATCTGCGAGGCGGTGATAACGCCTTTTTGCATACCGCGCAGCGGCCCGATACGTTTTTCGGTATCACTTCCTTTGACAACATCGCCGTAATCATTGGCGAGATTGGACAGAATTTGCAATATAGCCGCTGTTAACAGAGCCAGTAAGGCAACAGGCAGCTTGAAATGTCCTGTCCAGATGGCAAGGGAGGAGCCGGTAATAATGGCTGCAAGGGCGAGTGGCAGCGTTTTAGGGCGTAAACTTTCCAGCCATGCTTGAGTTTGATTGATGGGAGTTGGTGAGTTCATTTCTACGTTAACTTACTCCTTTAAATATTATAAAAAATAAATGGGAGGCTTGCCTCCCATCAATAATTATAGCGGATAAGGAATCGTATATTCCGATTATAGGATAAATCGGCTCAGATCTTCATCTGCAACCAGCTCATCTAAATGTTCTTTGACGTAATCAGCATTGATATCAACTGATTGGCCAGGACGTTCGCTGGCGTCAAAAGAGATATCTTCCATCAGTCGCTCAAGGACAGTATGCAAGCGACGCGCACCGATATTTTCAGTTGATTCGTTTACCTGCCATGCTGATTCAGCGATTTTGCGAATGCCATCAGCGGTGAAGCTGATATTCATTCCTTCTGTTGCCATCAGTGCTTTGTACTGTTCCGTCAGGGATGCATTGGGTTCAGTCAGAATACGCTCAAAATCTTCTGTGGTTAATGCCTGTAATTCTACACGGATCGGTAGACGCCCTTGTAATTCAGGGATCAGATCAGAAGGGCTGGAAACCTGGAATGCGCCGGAGGCGATAAACAGGATATGGTCTGTTTTTACCATGCCGTGTTTGGTGGATACCGTACAGCCTTCCACCAGTGGCAATAGGTCACGCTGAACACCTTCACGGGAAACATCAGGGCCGGAAGTCTGGCCGCGTTTACAGATTTTGTCGATTTCATCAATGAAGACGATACCGTGCTGTTCAACCGAATCAATGGCCTGTTGTTTCAATTCTTCTGGGTTAACCAGTTTAGCGGCTTCTTCTTCCACCAGCAGTTTGAAAGCATCTTTGATTTTCAGCTTACGGGATTTATGTTTCTGACCGGCAAGGTTCTGGAACATGGATTGCAACTGATTAGTCATCTCTTCCATGCCAGGAGGTGCCATGATCTCTACGCCCACTGGTGTGGTAGCAATATCGATCTCGATTTCTTTATCATCAAGTTGACCTTCACGTAACTTCTTACGGAATGCCTGACGAGCGGCTGAGGGTTCAGATTGCGTCTCTGCTTGTCCCCAGTTATTTTTTGCCGGTGGGATCAAGACATCCAGAATGCGTTCTTCTGCCAGTTCTTCAGCCCGGTAACGGTTTTTTTCAATGGATTGCAGACGAACCATTTTAACCGCCGCATCGGTCAAATCACGGATGATAGAATCGACTTCTTTACCAACATAGCCAACTTCGGTGAATTTTGTCGCTTCAACTTTGATGAATGGCGCGTTTGCCAGTTTTGCCAGCCGACGGGCGATTTCGGTTTTACCGACACCTGTTGGGCCAATCATCAGAATATTTTTAGGCGTCACTTCATAACGCAGCATTTCATTCAGCTGCATACGACGCCAGCGGTTACGGAGTGCGATAGCTACAGCGCGTTTCGCTTTGTCCTGACCAATGATATGGTTGTCAAGTTCGCTGACAATTTCGCGTGGAGTCATTTCAGACATACTATCTACCCTTACGCTTTTGAAGGAAGTTCTTCGAAGTTGTGATTATGGTTGGTGTAAATACAGATATCACCGGCAATTGTCAGTGCTTTTTCTGCAATTTCTCTGGCACTGAGATCGGTATTTTCCAGCATTGCCCGTGCAGCGGACTGCGCGTATGGACCACCGGAGCCAATGGCAATCAGGTCATTTTCCGGCTGAATGACATCGCCGTTACCTGTAACGATCAGGGAGGTATTTTCATCTGCGACTGCCAGCAACGCTTCCAGTTTGCGCAGCATGCGGTCGGTCCGCCAGTCTTTGGCAAGTTCAACGGCTGCCTTGGTCAGATGCCCTTGATGCATTTCAAGTTTACGTTCAAACAGTTCAAACAGAGTAAAAGCGTCTGCTGTACCGCCAGCAAAACCCGCGATTACTTTGTCATTATAGAGGCGGCGAACTTTGCGGACATTGCCTTTCATGACGGTATTACCCATCGTTGCCTGTCCATCACCACCGATTACGACTTGGCCGTTACGGCGAACACTTACGATTGTAGTCACGAGTAAGCCCTTGGTTACAAAATAGATAAATGTGACGCACGGTACTTTCGACAGTGTATATGGCTATCGAAAATACCGTGTGCACAGTGCTAGCAGTATAAATGGGGGAGAATTATCATTTTTCAACCCCCAGTAACACGGAGAATACAACCGGGTACGCCAGCGCCTTTCAGGCGTTCCTGCATTTTTCCTGCGGTGCTTTTACTGTAAGGGCCAAGAACGACACGATGCCAGCCGTCTCCTGTTATGATTTGGCTTTCAATACCCGAAAATGCCAGGCTGGCGCGTACGGATTCAGCCTGGTCCATATTGCGGAATGAACCACATTGCAAAATCATACGTTGTGCATTTTCTGCTGGTTTAGGCTTGTTAGTTTCAGCCGGTGGTGGTGTCTGCGGCTGAACTGGCTGAGTTTGTATTTTTTGTTGTGGCAATGTTGGCTGAGGTTGTGGCTGTGGTCTTGTTTCCAGCGGTTGTTGCGTCTCTGCTGATGGTTTGATGATCACTTGTGAACGTGGTACTTGAACGCCATTGTATGGAATTTCTGGCAGTGAGGTCGCGGGTTGACGCATATCTGCCTGCATTTGTTCAAGTAACTGCCGTTGTTCTGCGGTCAGCGGAATGCGTGAATTTGTCTGCTTGCCGGATGATGGCTCACGTGGCGTCGCGATACCAACAGGGCGATTTTCCAATTCTTTGATATAGCGCCAGCGCTCTTCTGGTTTTGGTGGTAAGCCATTATTTTGCTGAGGATGTTTTGGTAGTACGTCTGGCGCGTTTTCTTGTCCATTGTGGGTAATAAAGTAAAGGCCGCCAATAAAGATAACGACCAATGCTACCGCGACTGCCAGAGTGGTTTTTGGCAGACCCTGGGACTGGTATTTTTTCTTATCGGTGTTTTTACGGCGGGTGTTTGAACGCCCGCGACTCACATAATCTCGTTGTGCCACTGTCTAATTCGCTGAGTTATTTAAATAAAAGGAAATAAACGACATGTTACTTAACCTAGAGTTATTTGCCTAGCTTTTAGGCGAACAGGTGCTTTGCCGAATGATTAATTCAGATTCCAGTAACTGGGAACCGCCAGATATTGTATGGCCTTGGATTTGATCTAGTAACAGTAGCATCGCTTTTTGACCAATCTCATAACGGGGCTGTCCAACGGTAGTCAATGGCGGATCGCTATACATGGACAGACTTAAGTTGTCGAACCCAATGATTGATAAATCTTGCGGTATTCTTAAGCCCATTCTTTTAGCCTGCCATATAACACCAATCGCCATTACATCGCTGTGGCAGAAAATGGCTGTTGGGGGTTCCGGCAGAGACATCAGCTGTTTGGTCAGCTTTGCGCCACTTTCATGGGTAAAGTTACCCTGGACGATATAATCTTCACGGATTGTCCCGCCAGAGCGACGCAATGCCTGAATATATCCTTGAAGGCGGTAGCGGCAAAGCAGGATATCTTCAGGCCCGGAGATACAGCCAATGTGTTTATGCCCCAGTGTTTGCAGGTAATGAGTGGCATTGAATGCTGCGGTCAGGTTATCAATGTGAATAGTCGGCAGTTCCAGCTCGGGTGCAAATTCGTTTGCCATGACCATGGGTGGCAGGTTTTTTTGTTCTTCTTTGCTGGCGTCAAATGGGATATTGGAGCCAAGCAGCAATAGGCCATCAATTTGTTTGGTGACAATCAGGTTGAGAAATGCGTGTTGCTGTTTTTGCTGATGTTGACAATCACCGATTAAAACCAGATAACCCTGTTGCGTTGCTGTCTCTTCAATACCGCAAATCACATCAGTGAAAAAGGGATCACTGATATTCGGCACGATGATTAAAACCGTTTTCGACTCACCGCGTTTAAGATTACGGGATAAATTATTTGGGTAATAACCCACAGCCAGTACAGCTTGTTCCACTTTTTGTCGTGTCTGGGAAGAAACTTTCTCTGGATTCATGAGTGTTCTTGATACTGTTGCGGTAGAAACGCCAGCCACTTCAGCGACATCTTTCATCGTTGCGGAGGTGCCATTCTTTTTCTGCTCCAAAACTCACTCCTCATTTCCTGACTGATTAGTTAAACGATTGTCATTTTCTGGTTGCCGGGAGACCGTCAGTGACGTTAAGCAAGTCACGACATTTGGTTTAAGGTGATGACAATGTTATTAAGGGACCATTCTAAACAGTTTGGCAAATTCGTTTATTCCTTAGTTTGCAAAAAAGTGTGATATAAATCATTTATTCGATATAGCTCGCAAATTAGTGAATAAATTTTTATTGATTAAGAATGACTCAGGGTGATTTTACTCAGTCGCAAATAGAAGTATGTTTAATCTGATAAAGTTATATGTTTTAAAATAAAGGTGATTAATCACTAACCATCCGTTGGATCAACATCAATATTCCATTTTACTTTCCGGGTTTGTGGCAGAGCCATTATTTGTGGATAAACCATCGTCATGATTTTTTGTAAAAAAATTCTGGATGGATGTTGAATCAATAGTTGCCAGCGATAACGACCACTTCTTTTGGCCTGTAATGCGGGAACCGGCCCCATGATCCATAGGTTATTATCACGCAGAGGATGATTTTCAAAAAGCAGACGCAATTGCTGTAAAAAAGCGGGTGCTTGCTGATTATCGTGATCTTCTGATCGCAAGATAATATGGCTGGTAAATGGCGGCAGAAATACACTTTGGCGTTCATCCATCGCCTGAGTCGCGAAGGCGTCATAACCTTTATTCAGTAAAATTTGCAGTAACGGATGGTCAGGATGATGAGTTTGGAGAACCACTTCTCCCCGTTTACCTGCCCGGCCGGCCCGACCAGAAACTTGCGTATAAAGTTGTGCGAAGCGTTCTGCTGCCCGGAAATCTGCTGAGAACAGGGCACCGTCAACATCCAGCAAAGCGACCAGTGTGACATCAGAGAAATGGTGGCCTTTTGCCAGCATTTGGGTACCAATCAGTATACGGGCACCACCGGCATGAATGTCGGCCAGTTGTTGTTCCAGTGTTCCTTTGCGGCTGGTGGTATCCCGGTCAATGCGGGTAACCGGTACATCAGGGAACAATGCTGTAATACCGTCTTCAAGTTGCTCTGTGCCAAGGCCAACAGGTTGAAGATGAGTAGAACCGCATTGTGGACACTGACGCGGAACCGGGCGTTGGCTGTCACAATGATGGCAACGCAACTGACGATGGTGTTGATGCAAGGTGTAATAATGGTCACAGCGTTGGCATTCTGCAATCCAGCCACATTCATGGCAGAGCAGAGCAGGTGAGTAACCACGGCGGTTGAGAAACAGTATTACCTGATTATCGGCTTGCAGGTGCTCTTCAATGCACTTTATCAGTGGTTGAGATAACCCGGATTTGAGTGGCAAGCCTTTTAAATCCAACAGATGTTGAGTTGCTGGCTGGGCATGACCTGCTCGTTTGGATAATGTTAGTTGGCAGTATTTGCCCTGTTGCACATTATAAAGTGTCTCCAGTGCCGGCGTCGCAGAGCCCATAATCACCGGGATATTCTCTTTTTTTGCTCTGAATACCGCTAAATCACGAGCATGGTAACGCCAGCCCTCCTGTTGTTTGTAAGAACTGTCGTGTTCTTCATCGATAATGATGATGCCAAGGCAGGTAAAAGGGGTAAATAAAGCTGAACGTGTGCCGATGACAATTGCGTTCTCACCACGTTGTGCCCGTAACCATACAGCAAGGCGTTCACTATCATTCAGGGCTGAATGAAGAACATCAACCGGAGCATTAAAGCGTTCTCTGAAACGACGGATTGTTTGTGGTGTCAGGCCAATTTCCGGTACAAGTATCAGCGCTTGTTTACCTTGCGCCAGAATATTTTCCAGTACACTGAGATAAACTTCTGTTTTACCTGATCCGGTAATACCGGCTAGTAACCAGGGAGAAAATTGCTGGTCCTCCGCACGGATAGCACCAACTGCTGTGGCTTGTTCCGTATTTAATTTCAGGCGTTCGCCGGTGATTTGGAAGTGATTTCGCCAGTTCTGAGATTCAGGTTGCACCGGGTATAAATCAATAAGTGACTTCTTTTTGAGTGACTGGAAGGCGCTTTCGCTTAATTCCAGTTCTGTAATCTGATGGCGATATATCGCTTTTCTGCGTAGTGTTGCCAGCACCTGTTGCTGCTTAGGTGAACGTTTCAATTGCGCCAAGGGTATTTCAGCTCCCGCCGAAGTCAGTTGCCATTGCCAGAGCGGGGCAGATTCAGCGGGCTTTCCTTGACGAAGCAGTATCGGCAATGCATGGAACAGCACTTCTCCAATGGGATAATGGTAATAGCTGGATGCCCAGAGTAATAATTGCCAGAGATCTTCTGAAAACAGGGAGTGAGTATCGAGAATAGATTCTATTGATTTCAGTTGTTCTGCTGGAATATCACTACTATCAGTGGTTCCGGTGACGATGCCAATTGCCTTGCGGTTGCCAAATGGGACGATTACCCGCATCCCTGCAACAGGTAATTGAGTTTCTGTGGGCAACAGATAATCAAAAGAGCGGGCAAGGGGGATAGGCAGGGCAACCTGAACAACAGCCATAAAATTATTCCATAAGATCAATGAGTAAGTCAGAGTATAATAAAAAATTGATTATAGAGTATCACAGACCATGAGCGGATTTCATTGCGGGATAGGTAGATATTCTGTATGATCCGCCGCCTTTGGTACAAAAGATACCAAACTTATTTTATCAACACGACGTGTGGTGTCTGGCGGCAACAGGGCTGGATAGCGACACGGCCTTAACAGAGGTTATCCCATGAAAAAAGATATTCATCCTAAATATGAAGCAGTTACTGCAACTTGTTCTTGCGGTAATGTAATGCAGATCAAATCTACCGTTAATCACGCTCTGAACCTGGACGTATGTGGCCAATGCCACCCATTCTATACTGGTAAACAACGTGATGTTGCTACCGGTGGTCGTGTTGATCGTTTCAACAAACGTTTCAACGTTCCAGGTGTTGGCAAGTAATTGCCAAATTGGGTCTGCTTATAAAGCAGATCAGCTGGTACGAACAAACGCCCGATGTTTTGCATCGGGCGTTTTGTATTTAAATCGGTCATTCTGTATTTTAATATAGTAAAAACCCCCTGAGCTTTGCAGGAGGTTCCTTATACCACTATCAATATTCCCAGGTATCGGGATCAATGCCTAATTCCCGCATGATCCCTTTGGCAGCCTCTGGGATTTCGTCATTACGCTCTTTGCGTAAATCAGCGTCATCGGGCAGTGGTTGCCCGGTAAATGCATGCAGGAATGCTTCACACAGCAATTCACTGTTAGTCGCGTGACGCAGGTTATTTACCTGGCGGCGGGTGCGCTCATCAGTGAGGATCCTCAACACTTTCAAAGGAATTGAAACTGTGATTTTCTTCACTTGTTCGCTTTTTTTGCCATGTTCAGCATAAGGGCTGACATATTCACCGTTCCACTCGGCCATGGGGTACCTTAAATAGTCGTGAAATCATAAAAGTAAGCCGGATAACAGAACCCGCTTTCGTTGCAAAATATTGCCATTTTATCGTGATTTCCTTATCAATTATACAGTTATAGTATATGCGATAAACTAATGACTACTAATAATAAAAGCAGCATAGTTGTAATGGATAATTATCCCATTACTTAATCTAACCGTAAAGAGGTTTGGATGTCTAGATGTATTGACGTCTATTGTGGTGGCGGGTATTCTTCCCTGACTCGAATTTATGACAGGCAGTGGTGACTGATATGACACGCAAACAGGCAACAATAGCAGTTCGCAGTGGGCTGAATAATGATGAGCAGTATGGCTGTGTTGTTCCGCCTATTTATCTTTCCAGTACATATAATTTTACAGATTTTAATCAGCCGAGAACACATGATTATTCCCGGAGGGGTAATCCAGGCCGCGATATGGTGCAGAGGGTATTGGCTGAACTGGAGGGGGGAGTCGGTGCTGTTATGACCAGCAGCGGTATGTCAGCGATTCACCTGTTATGCACGGTTTTTCTTAAGCCGGGCGATCTGTTGGTTGCTCCTCATGACTGTTATGGTGGCAGCTACCGCTTGTTTGACAGCCAGAGTAAACGCGGTGCTTATGAAGTGGCTTTTATCGATCAGAGTGATGAACAGGCGTTAAAACAGGTATTGTCAAGAAAGCCAAAGTTGGTATTAATTGAAACGCCAAGTAATCCTTTATTGCGTATCGTGGATATTGCCCATATATGCCAGCTTTCCCATGAGGTCGGTGCGACAGTGATTGTTGATAACACTTTCCTGAGTCCTGTATTACAAAAACCGCTGGCATTGGGGGCAGATCTGGTTGTTCATTCCTGTACTAAATATCTTAACGGACATTCTGATGTTATTGCCGGAGCCATTATTGCAAAGGATGAAGATATCGCGACGGAGCTTGCCTGGTGGGCGAATAATATTGGTGTGACCGGTGCGGCGTTTGATAGTTATCTTCTGTTGCGTGGGATGCGTACTTTATCGCCACGGATCCTTTTACAGCAAAATAATGCGCGGGAGATTGTGAATTATCTTCAACAACAACCGCTAGTGAAGAAACTTTTTTATCCTGCTTTGAAAGATCATCCAGGGCATGAAATTGCCTGTAAGCAACAGTCCGGTTTTGGCGCAATGATAAGTTTTGAGTTAGATGGCAATGAATCGGCAATACGTTGTTTTCTGTCTGAGTTGAAATTATTTACTTTGGCGGAATCATTGGGAGGCGTGGAAACGTTGATTTCCCATACTGCTACCATGACTCATGCGGGAATGTCAGCACAGGCAAGGGCAGAAGCGGGTATTACGGATTCATTGTTGCGTGTTTCTGTGGGTATTGAAGATAGTCAGGATTTAATCGCTGATTTGGAAAATGCATTTCAGGCAGTAGTAAAGGAGTGACCATGAGTGCACTGGCAGTAGCAGGGGCGGAAAATGGCCGCCAATTACATAAGTTTGGTGGAAGCAGTCTCGCGGATGTGAAATGTTATCAACGGGTAGCCAAGATTATGGCTAATTACAGTCAACCTGGTGATTTAATGGTGGTATCCGCAGCAGGCAGTACAACCAACCAGTTAATTAACTGGCTTAAGCTCAGCCAGAACGATCGTATTTCTGCCCATCAGGTACAGCAGGTTTTGCGCCGTTATCAGCAGGATCTTATCAGAGGTTTGCTGCCTGAAACTGTTGCTGAAGAATTGGTGAAGTATTTTATTGCCGATCTTGAAAGGTTGAGTGCATTACTGGATAAGCCGGTGAGTGATGTGACTTATGCGGAAGTTGTGGGGCACGGAGAGATCTGGTCTGCACGTTTGATGTCAGCGGTGCTTGAAGCTCAGGGTATCCCCAGTGACTGGGTGGATGCCCGTCAGTTTTTACGCGCGGAGCGGGCGGCTCAACCTCAAGTTGATGTTGACCTTTCTCAGCCATTATTGAATCAGCTGTTAACGCAACATCTTAATAAGCGACTGGTTGTAACGGGATTTATCTCCAGTAATCATGATGGAGAAACGGTTTTACTGGGGAGAAATGGCAGTGACTATTCTGCAACGCAGGTTGGTGCTCTGGCAGGGGCTAAACGGGTAACCATCTGGAGTGATGTCGCCGGTGTTTACAGCGCCGATCCGAGAAAAGTAAAAGACGCTTGTTTGTTACCTTTATTACGTCTGGATGAAGCGAGTGAGCTTGCTCGTCTTGCAGCACCTGTGCTGCATACCCGTACCTTACAGCCCGTTTCCGTCAGTGATATTGATTTACTGCTGCGTTGCAGCTACCAGCCGGAGCAGGGTTCTACCCGTGTTGAAAGGGTGTTGGCTTCCGGGACTGGGGCGAAAATTGTCACCAGCCATGATGAAGTTTGTCTGATTGAGTTGCATGTGGCTGCTCATAATGATTTTAAACAGATATACAAAGATATTGATCTGTTGTTAAAACGGGGACAAATCCGCCCACTGGCAACCGGTATCCATCCAGACTGTAACCTGATTCAGCTCTGTTACACTGCCGAAGTGGTGAATAGTGCACTGGAGGTTTTGGAAGATGCTGTGCTGCCGGGGAAACTTTCCCTGAGAGAAGGATTGGCATTGGTGGCGCTGGTTGGGGCGGGTGTATGTAAGAATCCATTGCATTGCCATCGTTTTTATCAGCAGCTTAAAGATCAACCGGTAGAATTTATCTGGCATGCGGAGGATGGTATCAGTCTTGTCGCTGTGTTGCGGACTAATCAGACTGAACATGTGATTCAGGGGCTGCATCAGAGTTTGTTCCGTGCTGAAAAGCGCATTGGCCTGATTTTGTTTGGTAAAGGGAATATCGGCTCCCGTTGGCTGGAGTTATTCGCCCGTGAGCAGAAAAATATTTCTGCCCGCAGTGATTTTGAATTTATTCTGGCTGGTGTGGCGGATAGTCGCCGGAGTTTACTCGACTATCAGGGGATTAATGCCAGCCGGGCACTAGCTTTCTTTGATGCTGAAGCGACAGACCATGATGTCGATGAGCTGTTCCTGTGGATGCGGGCGCACCCTTATGACGATCTGGTGATCCTGGATGTGACTGCCAGTGAAGAACTGGCACGATGTTACAGTGATTTTGCCAGTTATGGTTTCCATGTTATCAGTGCCAATAAAATTGCCGGTGCTTCCAGTAGTAACGATTATCGTCTTATTCGTGACGCATTTGCCAAAACCGGTCGTCATTGGTTTTACAATGCAACTGTTGGCGCAGGCTTACCGATCAACCATACCGTGAGAGATTTACGCGAGAGTGGCGATACCATTTTGTCCATCAGTGGTATTTTCTCCGGTACGTTATCTTGGCTGTTTCTGCAATTTGATGGTTCAGTGCCATTCAGTGATTTGGTTGAACAGGCGTGGCAGCAGGGATTGACCGAGCCGGATCCACGAATTGATCTGTCTGGTCAGGATGTCATGCGTAAACTGATTATCCTCGCCCGTGAAGCCGGCTATGAGATTGAACCAGAGCAGGTGCGTGTTGAGTCATTAGTGCCGAAAGAAGCGAAATCAGGTTCTATTGAGCAGTTCTTTGATAACAGCGGTGCTATCAATGAGCAAATGATACAGCGATTGGCTGCGGCACAGGAAATGGGCATGGTATTGCGCTATGTTGCCCGTTTTGATGCGAATGGTAAGGCTAAAGTCGGTGTTGAAGCGGTACGTCCCGATCACCCATTGGCTTCCTTGTTACCGTGCGACAATGTATTCGCGATTGAGAGCCGTTGGTATCGTGATAATCCGCTGGTGATCCGTGGTCCGGGTGCCGGTCGTGATGTCACAGCAGGTGCGATTCAGTCTGATCTTAACCGTTTGTCACAACTGCTTTAGGTTGCAAAATCCCCACTTGTTAGCTGATGTAATTTCCTTCGCTTGATATTTGAGATAACGAGAGGAAGGGTGTTCTGGTAAAGACACCCTTCTTCATCGTTATCGCAGCCTTGGGTATCTTGATCTGCCAAATTGGTATAAACAGCGCCAAAGATTTCTTGATGAATTTTTTTCCGATTCAGAATGAATATTACTCATTCTCTTAGCTCAAATTTATTGTTGACTAAAAAATCCCAATCCTTCATCTTATTTAGACGTCTAAACGTATAGGTGGTTAGGTGGTTAGGTGTTTAGACGTTTAAATAAAAGTAACTGGCAAATTATAAGACAGGAAATTATTCCGCTTGTTAACGAGGTACAGGGTATGAGTTTTTTTCACGCTAATCAGCGAGAAGCGCTGAATCAGAATCTGGCTGAACTGGAAGGGCAGATCCGTGTTTCATTTGAATTCTTTCCACCGCGCACAGCTGAAATGGAAAAAACCCTGTGGAAATCCATTGGTCGCTTGAGCACCCTCAAGCCTAAATTTGTTTCCGTTACTTATGGGGCTAACTCTGGTGAACGTGATCGCACCCATAGCATTATCAAAGGAATAAAAGAGAAAACCGGTCTTGAGGCTGCTCCGCACCTCACCTGTATTGATGCCAGCCGCGATGAATTGTGTGAAATCGCCCGTGATTATTGGAATAATGGAATTCGTCATATTGTGGCTTTGCGGGGGGATTTACCTGATAACAGTGAAAAACCCAAAATGTATGGGGCTGATCTGGTTGAATTACTTAAGAAAGAAGCTGATTTTGATATTTCAGTGGCTGCTTACCCTGAAGTTCATCCTGAAGCGAAAAATTCTCAGGCTGATCTGATTTGCCTGAAACGAAAGATTGATGCGGGTGCGAACCGTGCGATTACTCAATTCTTCTTTGATGTGGAAAGTTATCTGCGTTTTCGTGACCGCTGTGTTGCTGCCGGAATTGAGGTGGAAATCGTACCGGGTATTCTGCCGGTATCCAACTTCCGTCAGCTGAAACGTTTTGCGACAATGACCAATGTTCGTATTCCAAGCTGGATGACCAGGATGTTTGAGGGGCTGGATGATGACCCTGAAAGCTCTAATCTGGTTGGTGCTTCTATTGCAATGGATATGGTGAAAATTTTAAGTCGTGAAGGTGTGAAAGATTTTCACTTTTATACCTTAAACCGTGCGGAACTGAGTTATGCAATTTGTCATACTCTGGGTGTTCGTCCTTAATCATTGGCTCTTATTAAGACATGTCGCTTAGTAAGAGCATATTTTTTCCGCTGTATTGCTATGAATGGTAAATTCTTATTATATTTATGAGTATTAAGGTTAATATATTTTTGATATTTAATTTTATAGAGTTGAAAGAATAAAAGGATTTTAATGTTAGTAAATAATTCATTGTTATCAATTAAATTATTAAATATAAATTATAGTAAATGATTACTATGGTTATCATGATTTTCATAATATCTTTTCACACAATTATCACTCTTAATTTCTGGTCATTAGATTCATTATTTCGTATTAACCTCCCGCATTCTGTTAAACATTAACAGTTACCATATCATTTTTTAACATTCTAACGTAAAAAAATATGTTTGTAGCTTCTCTTCCTGGCTGATAAATATATTTCTAATGCCTGATGTAATTATGTGGCATTTCGTCGTATTCACTATTTCATACCAGAAAAATTAGAGGATAAACCAGCTCTCTGGGTGTTTCCAGACGATATTATTCCAATAATACTCGTCTACATTTTTCTGAGCCCTAATCTGCTAATACCACACATTTGTAGTTGGTTTCTGTTTGCCAGCTGCAATAACACTATCAATGAGAGACAATTATGAACAATTCGTTCTCAAGCACTATCAATACTATTTGTCAGAAACTGCAATTAACTTGTCCGGCGGAAATTGCCCTGTACTCCTTCGATACTTTCCGGGAAAAAACCCGGGAAATGGTTAACTGGGGAGAGGCAAAACGAATTTATGAAACTGCACAAGCAGAACAGAATAAGAACCTGCTTCATGAAAAACGTATTTTCGCCTACGTTAACCCGCTGCTGAAAAGTGCTGTTCGATTAGGTACCCGGCAAATACTGGCTTTTACACAAGGTTATAGTGATCTGTTTGGTCATCGTGCTGATAGTTATGCTGCGCCAGGCTCGGTGGCATCCATGTTCTCGCCGGCAGCTTATTTAACCGAATTGTATCGTGAAGCCAGAAATCTGCATGACAGTACCTCAATTTATTACCTGGATAAACGTCGCCCAGATTTAGCAAGCTTAATGCTCAGCCAGAAAAATATGGACGAGGAGATTTCAACGCTGACTCTCTCTAATGAATTGTGCCTTGCCGGGATAGAAACAAAAACAGGAAAATCACAAGATGAAGTCATGGATATGCTCTCTACTTATCGTTTAAGTGGAGAAACGCCTTATCACCATGCTTACGAAACCGTTCGTGAAATAGTTCATGAACGTGATCCAGGGTTTCGTCATTTATCACAAGCCCCCATTGTTGCCAAGAAAATTGATCCAGTGACTTTATTGGGTATCAGTTCTCATATTTCTCCAGAACTCTATAAGTTGCTGATTGAAGAGATCCCGGAAAAAGATGAAGCCAAACTAGATGCGCTTTATACAACAAACTTTGGGGATATCACAACCGCTCAACTTATGTCTCCGAGCTACCTGGCACGGTATTATGGCGTTTCGCCGGAAGAGATTGCTTATGTTACTACTTCGTTATCACATGTTGGGTATAGCAGTGATATTCTGATCGTACCGTTGGTCAATAATACCGGCAAAATGGAAGTGGTTCGTGTGACCCGAACACCATCGGATAATTACGCTGGCCAAACTAATTATATTGAGTTGTATCCGCAAGGTAATGACAATTATCTGATTAAATACAACCTAAGTGATAGTTTTGGTCTGGATGATTTTTATCTGCGATATAAAGATGGCGCCTCTGATTGGATTGAGATTGCCCATAATCCTCACCCTGGTATGGCTGTAAATCAGGAGTATGAATCACAGGCGATAATTAAACGTAACGACCCTGGGGATATACTCAGTATAGGATTAGAAAGATGGCATGGAGGCAGTTATCATTTTGCCGCCGCCAATTTTAAAATTGACCAGTATTCCCCGAAAGCCTTCCTGCTTAAAATGAATAAGGTTATTCGCTTGCTCAAAGCTACCGGCCTCTCTTTTGCTACATTGGAGCGCATTGTTGATAGCGTTAATAACACTAAATCAATCACGGTTGAGGTATTGAACAAGGTCTATCGGGTAAAATTCTACATTGATCGTTATGGCATCAGTGAAGAGACAGCCGCTATTCTGGCTAATATTAATATCTCTCAGCAAGCGGTTGGCAATCAGCTTAGCCAGTTTGAGCAACTGTTCAATAACCCACCGCTCAATGGAATTCGCTATGAAATCAGTGAGGACGATACTGAACACCTCGCTAATCCTGACTTAAATCTTAAACCAGACAGCATCGGTGATGACCAGCGTAAGGCTGTTTTAAAGCGCGCATTTCAGGTTAATGCCAGTGAGTTGTATCAGATGTTATTGATCACTGATCGTAAAAAAGAAAACGGAGTTATCAAAAATAACTTAGAGAATCTGTCCGATCTGTATCTGGTTAGCCTGTTGGCACAGGTACATAACCTGACCATTTCTGAGCTGAATACTCTGTTGGTGATTTGTGGCTATGGTGACACCAATATTTATCAGATTGCCGACGATAAGTTGGCAGAAATATTGGAAAAATTGTTGTGGATCACGCAATGGTTGCAGGCCCAAAAATGGACGGTTACTGACCTATTTCTGATGACCACGACCACTTACAGTACCACTTTAACACCAGAAATTAGCAATCTGACAGCTACATTGTCCTCAACCCTACATGGCAAAGAGAGCCTGATTGGGGAGGATCTGAAAAGAGCAATGGCACCCTGCTTCACTTCGGCTTTGCATTTAACTTCACAGGAAGTTGCGTATGACTTGTTGTTATGGGTTGACCAGATTCAGCCGGCTCAAATAACCGTCGATGGGTTTTGGAAAGAAGTTCAGACTGCGCCAACCAGTCCGAAGGTAATTGCCTTTGCTCAGGTGCTGGCACAGTTGAGCCTGATCTATCGTCGTATTGGATTAAGTGAAACGGAACTGTCACTGATCGTGACTCAACCCCTTCTGTTAGTTAAAGATAAAAGCGTACTAGATCACGATCTGTTAACCATGATGGCCCTGGAAGGTTTTCATACCTGGGTGAATGGCTTGGGGCAACACGCTTCCCCAACATTGACGGCGTTGAAAAATAACGCTTTAACGGTTGCTGATGTCGCACAAGCCATGAATAAGGAGGAGCCTCTCCTGCAAATGGCCGCTAATCAGGTGGAACAGGGGTTAACAACACTGACCAATTGGACACAGATTGACGCTATTTTGCAATGGTTACAGATGTCTTCCGTCTTAGCTGTTTCGCCACTGGATCTGGCTGAGATGATGGCACTGAAATATGGAATAGATCATAACTATGCTGTCTGGCAAGCTGCGGCGGCTGCACTGATGGCTGATCACGCTAAACAAGCACAGAAAAAACTGGATGAGACGTTCAGTAGGGCGCTATGCAATTATTATATTAATGCCGTTGTGGATAGTGCCGCTGGAGTACGTGACCGTGACGGGTTATATACCTATTTGTTGATTGATAACCAAGTTTCCGCTGATGTGACGACCTCACGTATCGCTGAAGCGATTGCCGGTATTCAGCTGTACGTTAATCGGGCTTTAAATCGGGATGAAGGCCAGCTTGCTTCAGATGTTAGTACCCGTCAATTCTTCACGGATTGGGAGCGCTACAATAAACGTTACAGCACTTGGGCTGGTGTCTCTGAACTAGTCTATTATCCAGAAAATTATGTTGATCCAACTCAGCGCGTTGGGCAAACCAAAATGATGGATACGTTGTTGCAATCCATCAACCAGAGCCAGCTAAATGCGGATACGGTGGAAGATGCTTTCAAAACTTATTTGACCAGTTTTGAGCAGGTGGCAAATCTGAAAGTGATCAGTGCTTACCACGATAATGTGAATGTGGATCAAGGGTTAACTTATTTTATCGGGATTGATCAAGCTGCTCCAGGAACGTATTACTGGCGCAGTGTCGATCACAGTAAATGTGAGAATGGTAAATTTGCTGCGAATGCTTGGGGCGAGTGGAATAAAATTACCTGTGCGGTTAATCCTTGGAAAAATATTATCCGCCCAGTCGTTTATATGTCGCGCCTATATTTGCTATGGCTGGAGCAGCAAGCAAAGAAAAGTGATGATGGTAAAACCACCACTTATCAATATAACTTAAAACTAGCTCATATTCGTTACGACGGTAGTTGGAATACACCATTTACCTTCGATGTGACAGAAAGGGTAAAAAATTACACATCAAATGCTGATGCTGCTGAATCTTTAGGGTTGTACTGTACTGGTTATCAGGGGGAAGACACTCTATTGGTTATGTTCTATTCGATGCAGAGTAGTTATAACCCTTATACCGATAATAATGCGCCGGTAACTGGGCTATATATTTTTGCCGATATGTCATCAGACAATATGACTAATGCACAAGCAACTAACTATTGGAATAACAGTTATCTGCAATTTGATACTACGGCGGTAGATCCGGATCATGGCAATAAGAAAATCATAACCAGAAGAGTTAATAACCGTTACGCGGAAGATTATGAAATTCCTTCCTCTGTGACAAGCAACAGTAGTTATTCTTGGGGAGATCACAGTTTAACTATGCTCTATGGTGGTAGTGTTCCTAATATTACCTTTAAATCTGCCGCAGAAGATTTAAAGCTATCCACCAATATGGCTCTGAGTATTATTCATAATGGCGCTGCTGGAGGCCCAGGTTCCCGCCGAGAGCAGTGCAACTTGATGAAGCATTTTGGTGGTGTACCTGGGTGTAAATATATTCTCTGTGATATTGCACAGGATAAAGCTGGTAATGGAGAGGATATAACCGCTCTGTTTCAGAGATCGACTCCAGGGCATGATTCAGGGATTTTGGTAACGAGTACAACTAGTACAGATCACTATTATTTTTTCCAAACGCCATCAAATCAAAAATATCTTTCTTTTAAAGTTGGAGGTGGTGTACAACGGTATGCACAATCCGACGATTGGTATGATGATTTTGAATCTTATAATTATGTTGCTATTGGTACTGAAGATTATGGTTGGTGGTTTGGTGGTGCATATCTCAGCAATGCAATCTCAATTGATACGGGCATTGATAGTGCTAAAGTAAAAATCACCGTAAAAGCGGGTGGTGACGATCAAATCTTTACTGCTGATAACAGTACTTATGTTCCTCAGCAGCCGGCACCCAGTTTTGAGGAGATGATTTATCAGTTCAATAACCTCACAATAGATTGTAAGAATCTGAACTTCACCGACAATCAGGCCCATATTGAAATTGATTTCACCGCGACAGCACAAGATGGTCGATTCTTGGGTTCAGAAACTTTTATTATCCCGGTAACTAAAAAAGTTCTCGGTACTGAGAATGTGATTACGTTATATAGCGAAAATAACGGTGTTCAATATATGCAAATGGGGGCATATCGTACCCGTTTGAATACCTTATTCGCTCAACAGTTGGTTAGTCGTGCTAATCGTGGCATTGATGCAGTGCTTAGCATGGAAACTCAGAATATTCAGGAACCACAATTAGGTGCCGGCACATATGTGCAGCTTGTTCTGGATAAATATGATGAGGCCATTCATGGTACTAATAAAAGCTTTTCTATTGAATACTTTGATATATTTAAAGGCGGCGACAGTTTTGTTATTTATCAGGGGGAATTGAGTGAAACCAGCCAAACTGTTGTGAAAGTTTTTCTCTCCTATTTTATAGAAGCGTATGGAAATAAGAATCATTTATGGGTACGTGCAAAATACCAAAAGGGAACGACTGATAAGATCTTGTTCGACCGTACTGATGAGAAAGATCCGCACGGTTGGTTTCTCAGCAATGATCATAAAACTTTCAGTGGCTTATCTTCTGCACAAGCATTAAGAGACGGCAGTGAGCCGATGGATTTCTCTGGTGCCAATGCCCTCTACTTCTGGGAGCTTTTTTACTATACGCCGATGATGATGGCTCATCGCTTGTTGCAGGAACAGAATTTTGATGCAGCGAACCGCTGGTTCCGTTATGTCTGGAGTCCGTCCGGTTATATCGTTGATGGGAAAATCGCTATTTACCACTGGAACGTGCGACCGTTGGAAGAAGACACCAGTTGGAATGCACAACAGCTAGACTCCACCGATCCGGATGCTGTCGCTCAGGATGATCCGATGCACTACAAAGTGTCTACTTTTATGGCGACTCTGGAGCTGTTGATGGCGCGCGGTGATGCGGCTTACCGTCAGTTAGAGCGTGATACGTTGGCTGAGGCCAAAATGTGGTATATACAGGCTCTTAATCTGTTGGGCGACGAGTCACCAGTGATGTTGAGTACGACTTGGGCGAATCCAACTCTAGGTAATGCTGCTTCAAAAACCATCCAGCAGGCTCGTTACCAGATGCTGACCCAGTTGCGTCTGAATAGCACGGTAAAAGCCCCGTTGTTGGGAACAGACAACGCTCTGACGGGCTTGTTCCTGCCACAGGAAAATAGCAAACTTAGAGGTTATTGGCGAACACTGGCTCAACGTATGTTTAATCTGCGCCATAATCTGTCAATTGACGGTCAACCGCTCTCCTTGCCACTGTATGCCAAACCGGCTGATCCAAAAGCCTTGCTAAGTGCAGCAGTGTCCGCTTCTCAAGGGGGAGCTGATTTACCGAAGGCACCTCTTACTATTCACCGTTTTCCACAGATGCTGGAAGGCGCACGGGGTCTGGTTAACCAGCTTATGCAGTTTGGCAGTTCGCTCTTGGGATACAGTGAGCGTCAGGACGCGGAAGCTATGAGCCAACTGCTACAAACCCAGGCCAGTGAGCTGATACTGACCAGTATTCGTATGCAGGATAACCAATTGACAGAGCTGGATTCGGAAAAAACAGCTCTTCAAGTGTCTCTGGCAGGAGCGCAACAGCGGTTTGACAGCTACAGCCAACTCTATGAAGAGAATATTAACGCTGGTGAACAACGGGCTATGGCGCTACGTTCAGAATCCGCTGTTGAATCCCAGGGGGCGCAGATTTCCCGTATGGCTGGGGCGGGTGTTGATATGGCACCTAATATCTTCGGCTTAGCTGACGGTGGCATGCATTATGGCGCAATTGCCTATGCTATTGCTGATGGTATTGAGTTGAGTGCTTCCGCTAAGATGGTTGATGCGGAAAAAGTTGCGCAGTCGGAAGTGTATCGCCGTCGTCGTCAGGAATGGAAAATTCAGCGTGATAGTGCACAGGCGGAGATCAAGCAGTTAAATGCACAACTGGAATCGCTGTCTATTCGCCGTGAAGCGGCTGAAATGCAAAAAGAGTACCTGAAAACCCAGCAAGCTCAGGCTCAAGCACAATTAACCTTCTTACAAAGTAAGTTCAGTAATCAGGCGTTGTATAGCTGGCTGCGAGGACGTTTATCAAGCATTTACTTCCAGTTCTATGATTTGGCTGTGTCACGTTGCTTGATGGCGGAGCAATCCTATCAATGGGAAATTAACGATGATGCCATTCGATTTATCAAACCGGGTGCATGGCAAGGAACTTATGCGGGTCTGCTGTGTGGGGAAGCCTTGATGCAAAATTTGGCACAAATGGAAGAGGCGTATTTGAAATGGGAATCCCGCGCTCTGGAAGTGGAACGTACTGTTTCGTTGGCAAAGGTCTATGGTTCGCTGGGGGATAAGGATCGCTTCAATCTGGCAGAACAAATACCCGCATTACTGGATAAGAATGAAGGTACGGCAGGAACTAAAGAAAATGGTTTGGTATTGGCTAATGCTATTTTGTCAGCTTCGGTCAAATTGTCTGATTTGAAATTAAAGACTGATTATCCGGACAGTATTGTTGGTGATAACAAGATTCGTCGCATTAAGCAAATCAGTGTTTCATTGCCCGCGTTGGTTGGGCCTTATCAGGATATTCAGGCTATGCTCAGTTATGGCGGCAGTACTCAGTTGCCGAAAGGTTGCTCCGCATTGGCTGTATCTCATGGCACCAATGATAGTGGTCAGTTCCAACTGGATTTCAATGACGGCAAATATCTGCCATTTGAAGGTATTGTTCTTGATGACGATGGCACATTGAACCTCCGATTCCCGAATGCCACCGATAAGCAGAAAACAATATTGCAAACTATGAGCGATATTATTTTGCACATTCGTTACACCATTCGTTAATTAATTCTATTATTATAGAATATGGGCTCTCCTTCGGGAGAGCCTGACAGAATAAATTTATGAGATATTTCCAGAGAATAAATTAATTAAAATAAGTTGAAATTAATATATTATTAAATAC
>NZ_JBHFKW010000015.1:0-117191 GCF_042879395.1 Photorhabdus sp. RM322S | reverse complement strand
AAAAAAGCAAGAGTGGCTATTTTTAAAGAAGTTAGCATTGTATTTGATATCTTCATGGTGCTACTGATGGCAAGCCATTACAACACGACCTAGTACTTTGATATCGTCTAGGTCACAATCAAACGCCATACTTACACCAGAAACGCGAACGCGCTTAACAGGAATTCGAATTAATTCACGAATGCTGATTTTTTCCTCAATTTCAACTAGCCACTTGCCGTCATAAACATCGGCAAATTTATGGTCAATGATGTAGTGAGTTTTGTTATCCAAAACGCAAAAAGAGTCAGAAGAGAGAGAAACGCCTGTAGTGAACATTATCTTGTCGAACATAACATAACCAGACTGATACAGTTTCCCGTCTACCAGCTTATGGTTCTGTAATTTTATGATGTTCAGCTCGTCACCAGCAAATTTTTTTCCTTGACCAGTTGCTAACCACTCAAGAGTTGCTCCTGTCTCTGCCATACAGCGGACGACCATATCAGAAGGAAAAATGTTCCGCTTGTACCTTCCAGCTAAACTACTTGATGCCATATCAAAGTGATGGGCGAGCATAAGCTTAGAAGTAAATCCATAAGCTTCGATTATGCGATCTAGTACTGGAGTGCTTTCTCCAGCCATATCAATGTTTAGTACTGTCATAGTAAATTAACGATTTGACGTAAAAAGCGATATCGTCTGTTGACGTGTAGCTAAATACGATATAATCTTAGCCTTAATTTGTAGTTTTTTACGATAGTTGACGAATGTAAACTGATAAAAACGAGATAAAAATATAGAGGATTTTGCCTTATGCGCCCTAACATTACAATCACCATAACTACTCCATACCTCCCATTAAAGGAATACTGCCGCATTCACAACATGCCAATGAGTACGGCTCGTGACATGATCCGTGATGGTCGCTTACCTATCCGTAAGAAAAATCGTGCAAATGAAAAAGTTGAAATTAATATGGCCGCATTGACTGTTGAGGCATTAACGGTTTGCAATGTTTCATTTTCTCTTAACGCGTAATACGAGCAAAGCATTTCGCTTTTGGAGAAAAACAGCAATGTTTGATTATCAAGTTTCCAAACATACACACTTTGATCATGCTTGCCGGGCATTTGCCAACACTCATAGGGGCAATTTAGCCCAGATTGCGGAAGCTATCGGAATGAATCCGCAAATGCTGCGCAACAAGCTGAACCCTGAACAGCCCCATATGCTGACTTGTGTTGACTTGATGAAGTTAACCGATGCAACGCAAGACGCATCTATTTTGGATGGATTACTGGAGCAATTGCAATGCCAACCATCAGTACCGGTGAATGAGATTTGTGATTCCAGCATGTCGAGTTATTTGTTAGGTGTAACGGCAGAAGTGGGAAAACTGGTAAGTGCCGTTGTTTCGGGAGATCATTTCAACCATACCCGTGTAGCTGAGTTTAAGAGGACGGTTAATAATGCGATCAGATTATTAACTTTAGCGGGTATCACCATTTCATCAAGATGGCATTCTAATCCTGCATCTAGTTCGGCTGTTGATGTTGTTGCAGGTATTGGTAGCATTGTTAGTATGAGGTCAGCATGAATGCATTAGAGCAGCAAGAACACCAATATAAATTGACTGGTGAGTCATTTAAACCCAAAAAAGATAGATTTATCTATCCAATCGTTTTGTTTGCTTTTGCTTATTTTATTCTGTTCCTGATTCGATGAGGTTTACGTGAACACGGAATATCAATTTGAATCAAGCGAACAACGCGCGTTTTTAATATCCTTTGAAGCGCGGGTTAATGGATTAAATAAAGTCGCTCAAGTCAGGGCACAATATTTCAAATCTGATAATAAAGAGTTAAGTGTCTTTATTAATGAGATGAGAGATAAACGTAGCGAAAATTATGTGGATAATAAACGCGTGTTAGCAGCCATTTTTTATATAGCACGGATACCAACTGATAGGCATGAACTGGCATTGAATGAATTAACCAGTGAAGAAATGACTAATTTGATACGAGCAATAAATCTTATCAAGGCAACGAGTGCATTATTACCGAATAATCTATCACTGCCTAATTAAATAAAGATAATTACCGGTTTGATTTTAATGGCGCTAACACGTCAGGGATTTTTATTACCAAAAACAAGGAAATTAATAAATGAAAGCTACAGGTATTGAGCAGTTAATAAAAAAGGTGCGGGAGGATGAACGCAAGCATTATGCAGATTTATTTTCATTCCGTTTAGCGAAGTTGTCTGCACATGTTCTGAAAAATAAAATGGATCACGCGGCCAGTGCAGCGCTTTTGCAACGTGAATCTGAGAACGTCGAGCGTCAGGCTCAGGAGTGGCACTATGTCTGATGTTATCGACCGTGCTTGCCAACATGTAGATGAAATACTAGGTTGTGTCCCGCAATTCATTTGGACTGACTGAAGGTGAAGAGAAAACGTCAATTCCGTTCATTTTTTGAACCATTAATCTACATTTTTGCTATCAATCACCGAGAAAACTGCATGGTTTTTCACTGTGCAGACAGTTGAGGGACACAGCCTAGAACGTAGAATATTAAGGCATATAAATCTCCCTGTTAGTGTTTCTGCGTTTGAATGTGAAGATTGTGGGGAATTAATCCCAGCAGAGCGACGGATGAAAGTTATGGGTGTTACCCGTTGTGTTTCCTGTCAGGAGGTTTTCGAGATGGAACAGAAACATTATCGGAGTGTATGGGATGACTAGATATCATGATCTAACAACTAGAAATTTTGATTGCATTGTGTCAAATCATCAGCTTTGCATTGATGTATCGGTATTTATGCCCGTGATTGAGGAAAACGATATTGTTATTTTGCGTGAATATAAAGGCGTTAGGGTTAAAACCTTTATCGTTAATTCTGTCATAAGAGATGATGTTAGCTGTGATTATTCATATGGAAATATCAGATATGAACTTACATCGCTATCACCGAATTTTTTCTTTCGTGAGGGTGAATAATCATGAAAGTGAAAAACAAAACTCATCATTTAAAAAAGAGTTTATTTTATAGCTATCGATAACGGAGAGAAAAAAGCAGAATTTAGAGTAAATGATCGAGAATATAAAACAGGTGATTTTCTTGCATTGAATAAAATTGATGATAATGGAAATTTCATAGGAAGATTGATTTCAGGAAAAATAACCCATGTAACGGTAATTAATAAAGATTTGTATCCGCAGATAGCGAAAGAATTTGTTTTGTTTTTATTTTAATTAATTCCCGTTAATTGTTTGTAACATGAATATTGAAAGAAAAGAAGAAAATAACGGCGATGCACTGCGTTCAATGTATCGCCAGAGTATAGAATTTCAGCCAGGGTTGCCGAATGACGCAACTCTGGCTGAACGTATTATGTGGGAGGCAAATCCCAACGATTATGCATGGCGGCATCAATATCTTGAGAATGTGCCGCATTCACTGGCGATCTACCTTGCAACACGTTATGCCAACATTTTCAATCAATCTGGTCGCCGCCGGGCTAATACGTTTTTACGTCAGTTCTGCGAGAACGTATTACCACGGTTAAAATTGGTCAATGAACAATACGAGTTCCAGCATATCGTATCTGGTGTTATGCCGTTCCCGTTTATCGAATCACTGGAACAATTGCCAACATTAGGACGTAAAGAAATAAAACAGCTTGCGCATGAGGTTGCGCGGTTTATGGCTGAGAGTTACGACCAATATGTTGAACAGGCCCTACAGAATGAGCAGGACGCTTGCCGTAGATTAATTCATGTCTATACCCGTTTGGCTAAATTGACACAGCAAGCGGGAACGATAGCCCCATATTGGCAGCAATTTGTAAAAGGTCGAATTAAACCGACAGAAGATCAATTATGTGCCGGATTGCTGCGCATGATGTCAGATCAATGGTGGTACATCCGTTTAAAGCGGATACGTGATATGCGTGCCGAACATATTGCAATTGCTGTCGGACAGGTGCAGAAAGCGGTTTCATCCTATGTTTCACGTCAGACTTTGAGCGAATGGGCAGAGCAGAAGCGGCTAAATTGGGAGTTTCTGCAATCGTTCGATTTAGAAAACGAAGATGGAGAGCGAATTTCGTTAAGCGATAAGGTCTTGGGCAGCATTGCGAACCCTGCCGTCCGTCGTTGTGAACTTATGATCCGTCAGCGTGGTTTTGAGGACTTGGCTAACGAAATGGGCTGTGTAGGAGATTTTTATACTATTACAGCACCTTCTAAATATCACTCTGTACATAGTGGTGGCGGTTTTGTGAAAAACTGGAACGGTGCGACCCCAAAGGATACACAAAAGTATTTGTGTAAGGTCTGGGCAAAAATCCGTGCGGCTTATTCCCGTGCGGGGATAAGCGTGTTCGGTTTCCGTGTTGTTGAGCCACATCATGACGGTACACCGCATTGGCATCTGTTGTTATTTATGCTGCCTGAGCACGTCGAAGGAATGCGGGAAATTGTGCAGAAGTACGCAACCCAAGAAGATGCGCACGAGTTGAAAAGCGAAGAAGCACAGAACGCACGATTTTTTGTTAAGCGGATAGATCCAGAAAAGGGCAGTGCAACGGGCTATATCGCCAAATATATTTCAAAGAACATCGACGGGTACGCACTCGACGGTGAAATTGACCGTGAGACAGGACACAACCTCAAGGATATGTCCCGCTCTGTTTCTGCCTGGGCGAGCCGTTGGCGCATCCGTCAGTTTCAGCAGATTGGCGGTGCTCCGGTTTCTGTCTGGCGCGAACTGCGTCGTCTGCGTGGTGATGAGCAAATTTTGCCTGATCAGGATATGGATAACGTGCGCTTTGCCGCAGATGTTGGCAACTGGTCAGCCTATACCGAGTTTCAGGGCGGTGCACTGGTTGCACGGAAGGATTTAACCGTGCGTCTCTCGTATGAGATCACAGAACAAGGTAATGCCTACGGTGAGGATGTCCAGCGTATTTTAGGGGTTTACTCGCCCAGCTTGGGCGAGTCCTCTTCTTTTGTTACCCGTACTGTGAAATGGAAGATTGTCCCTAAATCCAGCCCGGTATCTGCGGGAGAGGGTTTGGTTTTTTCTTCCTCTTGGAGTTCTGTCAATAACTGTACGGAGGCACGAAGTATGGTCAGAAAAGGGAATGATCCGTGTTTAGAAAAGGTTCATCATAGTTGGTATCAGATGAGTGATGACGAAAAAATACGGCGGGTCTATGAATCAGCTAACTTGCACGGTTTAGAGATGAGCCATGCTCTGGCCCGTTCATTACTGAGGGGGAGTAGCATAGTCGTAGATGGCCAACGTTATTGTTTATCTATGTTCGGTCATCTACATAAAGTTAAAAAACGCATACTGAAATAACAAAAATGATAATGAGTAGGTTAAGTGAAAATTTGGGTATCAAGATTGATACTAATGAAATAGTTCGTGACCCCAAAGGCCATTATCTGAACATGTTGAAGAAAATGGAATCAGAAACGATAGAAATCACATAACACACTATTTCATAACAGAATTGCTTCACTTGTTAATTATATTTATATATGCTGTATAAAAAAACAGTATTATAGGGTTAAGAGGATAGTATGGTAGATTTTTTTGCTGAGTCAATTTCACTGGAACGCGTTGATTTGCTGTTACGCTTGGCTATTAATGGAGGTTGCAGTAATGATGAGCGTTATCAAGCTCTTATTTGGTGTTCAGAATTGACTACTCAATTAATTAAGCAATTTGATGAAAATGAAAAAAGCCACTAAATAGTGGCTTGGCTCAAAGTTTGAATTAGGCAGCTCTGGTTTGCAACAAATCCAATGCCATTTGACGCTGTTGCGGGTTGAGGTTGTTAATCACAGTCTGCAACAGTTTATCACCCGTTTTTGCGCTGGGACTCAGCGTGTGTGAAAACGTCAAATTCATCACAAATGTATAACCACATTCAACATTGGAACACGCGCAATACAGATCAGCAATTTCACGGTGTTTTCGATTCGTTTTGCGAATAACCGCCTTAGCGCCACATTCAGGGCAGATTATTTTTAATACGCGCATGTTCCTTATTCCCAAAGTATCCATTTTCGGTAATTTTACCTGTTTTTTGCACATTTTGCACCCGAACTTACGCGATCTTGTTTAAAACGGATATGTAATATTTCAGGTATATCATGCGTGTTTATCGCATTCATGAACATATTTTGGACGGGGATAACTTCATCCTGGCGATAGACCTCACGGGCTTTTTCAGGATCACCCAACCCGCCGACATTGGTCGGGATAATGCCAGCCAGTCCTGCCGGGAATCGGTGAGCGGTCAGCACCTCTTGAGAGCTGATATTTTTGACGTTGGCAAATTCATCGTTGGCTGAAATATCACCCACCGGAATAAATTTAATGCCGTCAGGGTCGCCGTTGGGAATGTTTACGAACAGGGTTTCAAAGTTGCCAATGCCTTTGCTTCGGTGCAGCTTGCGTATGATCTCCTCTTCGGTCTCATCAGAGATATTCGGGTCGTTGGTGTAAATGATACCGCCAGTGTGGGCGCCATTGTGGTAATAACGACGACGGAAAATGGTGGCTTCAGCGTTGAGCAGGGCGGCATGAATACCGCCGATATAATCCGGCAATCCGTAAATTTGCTGTTGTGGGTCATATTGCTTGATGAAAATCACTTCTTCCGGTGAGTAAACCAAGGGTTCATCCTCCTGTAATACCACAAAATCCCCATCCTTGCGGCGGCGCAGGTATAGCGAGGGCAAGACCTCCAATGCGACCACATCACCCCAGAAGTTACGGACTTTCAGGATCGCTACGTCACCGAAAATTAGGAAGTTAATTACAGCGGACTTGAATTGCTCATGGCTTACTCCGCCTCGAACGCCGAAATAGTCCGAGGCAATCATATTGTGACGAGCATAGAGTACACCGCCGTGTTGACCGTTCATGTTGGTCAGTTGTGCCAGGGCCAACCGGTCAATCGGTAGTGTGTAATGGTCATAGTCATTGTCATACCCGATATTTTGATAATCCGTCCTGGGTGGTGAGTATCGGTTCAGGTTTGCCTAACGTGATTAAGCTCATTTGCCGTTGACGGTGGTTTGTGCGTGGGGAATATGCACGGGTTTTCCTTAACTTTTTCTTCATTATGCAGCCTTGGCAAATGTGTATTTAGAGGTGCGTTTCTTGTCGTAATTTAACGGCTCATTTATCAGGGCATGAGCGATTGCCCAGAACACGTCAGCGTGTCCGGTTTCCCGCGAACGGTCAGCGACAAAGGTCATGCTGCCGCCTTTTTTCGTTGTGGTGTGTCGAATAGCCAGAAATGAGGCCAGAATTTCTTTTTGTTCCATATCCCATTCGATACGCTCCTCACTGACCACATCAATCATTTTCATGACCAGTTGGTTTTTGCTTTGCGGATTGTAGTGGATAGCGTGGGTTTGTCGGGGGGCGAAGTCTTGCACCATTTCATAGACACCGTGACCAATCCCCGTGGTATCAATGCCGATATGAGTAAATTTGTAGCGCTTGAAGAGATCTTCAATCAGTTTCGCCTGGTGTTTCCAGTTCATGCCTTGCCAATAGAACGTTGCCAATACCCGAAAAACTTCGGGCGCCATCATGGGCGGGGCAATAATGACAAAGGTTGAGGTATCGCCAGAACGGGCCGGGTCGAAGCCGCCCCAGACTTCGCGATCCCCGAAGGGACGCAGTGCGTTGGGATCGTGGTCTTCCCAGAGATGGATATCAGCGCCGCATTTTTCCAGTTGGTGATATTTGAAAACAGCGGCGCCACTATCAACAAACACACACATATACAGCATGTTAAAGGTGTCTGGGTTATAGCGGTTGCGCAGTTTTTCAATGGATGCCAGGTTGAATCCGCCCTTAATGGCATCTTCCAGCGTGATGACGTAGCGCCATTGACCATCCGGGCAATCACGACCCCCGTCACGCAGTTCATTAAAAGAGGGAAATTCAATGTTCTTACGTTTGGGATCATTGCCGCGCCATTCGTCACCCATCCAAAATGGATAGGCGGGATGGGTTTTGGCGCTGGGGGTTGAAAAATAGGTGGTACGCCATTTGTCATGGGTTGCCATTGCTGACGCCACTTCATTGAGGCGTTTAAAATCAGGCACCCAAAAATATTCGTCACAATACAAATGACCGGAATAGGATTGTGCCGTGTTTTTATTGGTTGATAAAAAACGCAGTTCGGCGCCGTTGCTGAGTCGAATAGGGTTGCCTGTCAGCGTTACACCGAAGAAGTGTTCAGCGATATTGACGATATACGAGCGAAAAACTTCTGCTTGTGGTTTTGAGGCGGATAAGAATATTTGAGGATCGCCGGTTAACACGGCATTTTCGAATGCCTCAAAGGCGAAATACCAGGTCGCGCCAATTTGCCGACTCTTGAGGATATTTCTAATCTGTTTTGCCAGATTATTGCGCAAATGTTTTTGATAGCCGAAAAGCGTCTCATCGACAAATTTCTGGAAATCTTCTTTAGTCAGTGTCGAAATATCATTTTTACGATAGCGTTTCTTTTTCTTGGGTTCACCATCACTGGATGGGATATAATCACCGCCTGATTTTTCTTGCGCCTTAATTTCGGCCAGCTTTTCTTTATGCTTATTTTCCTGTGCCATCAGTTTTATATGATGGGTAATTAATCGGTCGAGTTCGTCTAATTCCCGCGTGGTTTTATTGTTGCGTTCTCTGAGCACGGTAATCCGACGGTTAATCGCTTCAATCACACTTTCATGGCTGAGCATATCCGCCCAATGCCATTTTTCCGCCCAATAGTAAATGATCCGCCGATTCGGCAGATTTAATTCACAGGCAATTTCTGCCGGAGTATATCGCCGCAGGTATAAAGAACGGGCGACATTTATGAGTTCATCAGAGTATTTAGCCATAGTCATCATATTATGCAGGGCTAAATTTATCCTGACGCTAATTCAATTTCGACCTGAATCGGTTATGGCGTTATATCCGAATTCATCAGAATTAAACCATTCGCAGCATTTTATTGAATCCGCAATACTGTATTGGATTCAAATGGAAGGAATTAAATATGTCTCAGTTAATGACTAACTGGATATGTATTGCCACGGAGGGCGACACGGTTGATGGCCGAGTGATGGAACCGCAATGGATTTTAGAGGCTGCCGAACTCTATAACCCAGCGTTGTACACCGCCCGCATTTGGCCGGAACATGAACGTGGGTTTGGTGCAATGGGCGAAGTGTTAGCCGTTAAAGCCGAGCGAGATGATGACGGGGTTTTACGCTTATATGCGCGACTGCGACCCAATCATCATTTGTTACAGGCCAATCGAGAGGGGCAATTACTGTTTACCTCTGTTGAACTGACGCCTGATGGTAATTTTCGCGGAACCGGCAAAACCTATCTGGAAGGACTGGCAGTGACTGACTCACCCGCCAGTGTGGGCACAACGCGTCTGCAATTTAAAAAAAGGAACCAGCATCGTCGATTCGGTGCGTATAAGCCACGGGTTATTGATGAGGTTAAACACATTAAGGATAACGACATGACAAGGTCCAAAAAAGGATGGAAAAGCTTTTTTAACATTGAAGAACCCGAAGAAACTGAGCCAGCACCATCAAGCGATGATGCGTTGCAGGCGCTGGCCCAGGCTGTAGCAGATTTGGAAGCGCGAATTACCGCGCTTGAAGATAAACAGGAGTCCACTGAGCGAGAAGTCGCTGACGTTCAGGAAGATGTCGAGACAATGAAAGCGGTTGTCGATACCGAAGAATTTGCGCGTTTATGTGACAGTTTGCCCGATATTCTAAAAAAATTTAACAAATTGGAAGGTATTGCTACCCGCTTGCCCTCGCGTAACCCCAAAGGCGACAAAAACGAGCCTTTTAAATTTCTGTAATTCCATGATGGAAAAAGGCAAAGGGAAGAGCTATGCAACTGAATCATCGGGCACGGTCATTTTTACAGAAATATACGGCGGGATTAGCCCAAGACTATGGAGTAGAAGATATATCGCGTTACTTTGCGCTGGCTGACCCGAAGGAAATTGCCTTGCGCAGTGCGTTGTTGGAATCTGTGGAATTCCTCAGCATGATCACCTGTGCGGATGTGGATCACCTTTCCGGCCAGGTAGTGTCAGTCGGCAATCCTGGATTATTCACCGGGCGTAAAAAAGATGGCCGTTTTATGCGTAAAACCGGTGTTGACGGCAATAAATACAACTTGGTTGAAACCGATTCCGGCGCAGCCTTGCCTTGGGATTTGTTATCTGTCTGGGCGAACTCTGGTTCAGAAAATGAATTTTTCCAACGTATGCAGGAATTCACTCATGAATCCTTTGTACTGGACATGATCCGTGTTGGTTTTAACGGCCAGGGGGTGGCGGAAACCACAGATCCAGAAGCCAACCCGAATGGTGAAGATGTGAACATGGGTTGGCATCAAATCGCTAAAGAATGGAGTAACGGTAAGCAGGTGATTACGACACCGGTGAAACTGGATGAGCACGGTGATTTTACCTCACTGGATGCGATGGCGTCAGACCTGATTAACGCCTGTATTCCGCAACAATTCAGGAATGATCCGCGCTTAGTGGTGCTGGTCGGTGCTGACTTAGTGGCAGCGGAACAATATCGACTGTATCAGGCGGCAGATAAACCGACTGAAAAAATTGCGGCGCAAATGTTGGGGAGTTCCATCGCTGGCCGTCTGGCGATGATCCCGCCATTTATGCCGGGTAAACGTATGACAGTCACCATGTTGCCGAATCTGCAAATTCTGACACAGCGTAATACTCGCCAGCGTAAGGCGGCGTTTGAGGATGACCGCAAGCAGTTCGAAAATAAATACCTGCGCAATGAAGGTTATGCGCTTGAAACCCCGGAATTGTATGCCGCCTATGATGAAGATGCCGTCACTATCGGTACTGTGGCTGAACCTGCGGAAAAACTGGATACAGAATAATGCTGTCGCCTGCTCAACGACACCGGGCTGCGGTTGAACTTCGCCAGAAACTGGCGCGGCAACAAGCGGTTGCCATTGCAGAGGGGGCGAGTATGTACCTGCAAGCCCGCGCCATTGAGCAGGATATTAAGTGGTTACGCCAGTTGGCGTTAACGGCGGAGCGGGTAGAGATGAAAAAGCGGGAACTGTTGCCTAATTATCTGCCCACGGCGGAACGCTACATAGCCGAGGGGGAAATTTACCGAAACCCGATTTTTGCCTACTGTGTGATTTGGTTATTTGATATTGGGGATTTTGCCAAAGGATTGGATTGGGCGGATATCGCCATTGAGCAAGGACAGCTCACCCCCGACAATTTTCGCAGTAGCTTTCCGGCGTTTGTTGCCGACACCGTTTTACTCTGGGCACTGGCGGAGGCCGAAACAGGAAACAGCGTGGAACCCTATTTTTCAAGGACATTCAACAATGTGACTGAAAAATGGCAAATACACGAGAAAATCAAGGCGAAATACTACAAATTTGCGGCTTTGAACTTGCTGAAAGGGGATAACGCCGACATTAAGGCGAGTTCGGTTGATAGGTTGGATGTGCTGGAGCAGGCGGATATCTGGTTATTGAAAGCTCATCAGTGCAATCCAAAATCAGGGGTAAAAACCTATCGGCAACGGATTGCCGCCCGTTTATATCCATGTATTGCCGGAATCGGCGGATGAATTGGCGTTTGTTGAGGCGGTGACGTCGGCGCAGCGTATAGCCAGTGTTGAGGGCTATACGCTGACGGTCGGCGCAACCAAAGCCATGATTAAGGCAGCGCAAACTTTGCGAGCCAACACGATGGCTAAATTTGGCCGCTGGCAGTGGGCCATTCTGGCGGTTGATGGCGCACAGGCGAAAGAGACTTGGGCGGATTATGTCACCCGTTTGGCCGAGCTACAAAAGGGCGAAGCTGTGGCATCGGTGCAACTGGTGCCGTGCCTGTGGGGCAATGAGGCGGGAGTATTGGCAGGGCGTTTATGTAACCGCGCCGTCACCGTGGCGGACAGTCCCACACGGGTACAAACCGGGGCATTGATGGATTTGGGTTCAACCGATTTCCCGCTTGATGGGGAAGGGAAACCGATGGATCTGGCAACCTTGCAAGCCTTGGAAAAACTGCGTTTCAGTGTGCCGATGTGGTATCCCGATTATGACGGCATGTATTGGTCAGATGGTCGCACATTGGACGTAGAAGGCGGAGACTACCAGAGTATCGAAAACTTGCGGGTTGTTGATAAAGTCGCGCGTCGAGTACGTTTGCAGGCTATCGCTAAAATTGCTGACCGTAGCTTAAACAGTACGCCGGGCAGTGTTGCAACGCATCAGGCATACTTCGCCCGTACCTTGCGTGAAATGTCGCGCAGTACCGAGATTAACGGCGTGACTTTTCCGGGGGAAGTGAAATCCCCGAAAGATGGCGATGTGGTGATTACATGGCGCAATAAAAACACGGTGGAAATTTATATCGTTATCCGCACTTATGAATGTCCGAAAGGGATCGCTGTCAGTCTGTTGCTGGATAGCCGTCTGGAGAAAATCGCATGAGCAAAAGGATTTCAGGCCAGTCGGTTGATTTTAATATGGACGGGGATCTGGTTCATGCCGAAAAGGTCAGTTTGTCTATTACTGATAACACCGCCGCCGCCCAAACGCAGGGCGTGCCGGATGGTTACCTCTCCGGTGATGTGGCGGCAGAGGGGGAAATTGAACTCAGCACCAAATATCTGGATATCGTCACTGCCAAAGCGCGCGCGGCGGGTTCATGGCGAGGCATTCAGCCCGTTGATTTGATGTGGTATGCCAAAGCAGGCAATGAAGAAATCAAGATTGAAGCCTACGGCTGCAAACTCATCATTAGCGACATTCTGGACGTTGACCCTAAAGGCGGTAGTGTGATGACTCACAAAGTGAAATTTGTGGTGACCAGCCCCGATTTTGTGCGCATTAATGGTATTCCCTATCTGGAAGCAGAACTGACGCAAAGTCTAATTGGATAAGATGCGCTCATGGAAGAGCACGAAAAGACATTTATTACGTTGGTATGGCTAGGGGCACTTATCGCAATAGGAAAAATGCTTACAAGCAACGAACCGATCACCTTACGGCTGTTTATTGGTCGGATTATCTTAGGGTCGGCGGTGTCGGTGATGGCGGGGGCATTGCTGATCTGGTGGCCGGGTATCAGTCCGATAGCGGTTACAGGGATAGGCAGCGCATTAGGGATTGCTGGATATCAGTTAATTGAAGTCTGGTTACGTAAGCGAGGTAGCGCCTTGTTAACAGGGAGGTTAAAGAAATGACACTGAGTGAAAAACAACAGCTTTTTACAGTCTTGATCGCTCAACTGATTTTATGGGCAGATGAGCGCGGTTATCACCTCACTTTGGGCGAGGCTTACCGTACACCAGAACAAGCGAAGTTGAACGCTCAGACAGGGAAAGGCATTGCTAATAGTCTGCATATTCAGCGACTGGCGATAGATCTGAATTTATTTATTCGGGGTAAGTATCAGACAAACAGTCATGCTTATTTACCGTTAGGAGAATATTGGGAATCCCTTGGCGGTACATGGGGCGGGCGATTTTCCCGACCGGACGGCAATCATTTCTCACTGGCGCATAATGGGGTGAAATGATGTTCAATGCCCGGATGCTGTATTTGACTTTCCTTGCCCTGGCGTTCTGTGCAGGTTGGCAGGTAAACAGCTATTACCGTGACAGTGTTGAGCTGAAAATTATTCATGCCGTGGATGTCGCAGGGGAGAAAATCCAGCAGGAAATGCAACAGATTTCCAGTGAATCCGCAAGGCAACTGGAATCTAAATTGGAGGGGATCGCTAATGCTGCCTCACGAGAAATTCGTACTGAGGTGGTCAAGCCTGTTTTTACTCATGTGTGCGTTAGCCCTGATTTTGTCAGGATGTACAACGATACAGCCGCAAATATCGAGCGTACTCTATCAGGAAAACCTACTGAAAAAGTGCCAGGAAACGTTACCGCGACTGATGGGGATGACCGGAAATAATTTAGCCAATATCGTGATGGAGTATTCCACCTTATATGGCAATTGCGCCGCGCGGCATAATCAATTAGTGGATGAAATTAATAAAAGAAAGGAATTAACTCATGATCAAAGAAAATAAAATGATTACCTTAATGATTGGCGAAAATGAAATGACATTCGAGCCGAACATTATTGCCTATAACAGCATGATTAATGATATGACAATGGATAATAAGGTCGTGCCCATTGTTACCTATTTGCGCCGTATTATTCAACCTGCGTTTAAATCCGTGTTGGATGAGTTATTACAAATCCCTGGTGCAGCGATGCAAATTGTTGAGAAGGTTAATTCGGAATATGCACCAAAACTGGAAATTGAAATAAAAAACTAAATACGCGGGTTAAATCCATTGATAACAGCCTGTTTGAACAAGCGCTAATATTGCGCCGTCATTATTTACCGAATGAGAACGATAATAAGGACAATTTAGCCCGTGCAATTTGGCTGGATAATCGTTATTGGGAAAATATGCGGATCGCCACCGCGAATGGTATTGCATTGGCATTAAAGGGTGAACCATGAGGCAATTAGATTTTACATTGAGCCTAATTGATAAACTGACACAACCGCTTGCCAGTGCGAAAGCGGCTGTTTCTGGGTTTGCCAAAGTATCACAAACAGCGTTTGAAAAAATTGCCGTCGGCGGCGCAGGGTTAGCGGGGACGTTCTGGTCAATTAAGGGAGTGCTTGATCCGGCTATCCAATGGGATGATGCGATGACAGAAGCATCACTTCAGGGGGTTGATAGTGGTGCGATGGCAAAAGTGGCTGCGGATGCCATGAAATTCAGTTCACGGTATGGCAAATCCTCTATTGAATTTGTGCAATCAACTGTGGAAATCAGTAAGAAGATGAGCGAACTGTCACAAAATGACTTACCGCAGATGACTCACATTGCCAATATCACCGCTGCCGCCCTGAAATCCAGCGCAACAGAGACGGCCAAATATATGGGGCAGATGTTTTCGAATTTCTCCAGCCATGCCAAAGCCGTGGGAAATATTCAATTTGCTGAGGCACTGGCGGGAAAAGCCATCATCATGTCGAAAACATTTGGCGCCAGTCTGGATGAAATCGCGGATTTGATGGAGGGGGCACGTGCAGCCGGAACGCATTTCGGGGTAGGCATTGATGAACAATTGGCGGTATTGGGAGAATTGCACCGTGCATTGGGTACAGAGTCCAGTAGTGTTTATGAATCGTTTTTGACCGATGCCGTTGAGGGCGCGAAGAAACTCAGTATCAGCTTTGTTAATGCGTCCGGTCATATGTTAACCCTGCCGGAAATGCTGGAAAAGTTACAGGCCAAATATGGCAGGAACATTGAGGGCAACCTCAAGGCACAAAAGGAAATTGAGGAGGCGTTTGGCGATTCTGCCATCGTCGTAAAACAATTGTATGGCAATGTGGATAGACTGCGTAAGACTATTTCGGCATTAGGGGCCAATGATGGCCTGAAACGTGCTCGCGAAATGGCCGAGCGGATGGCGAACCCGTGGGAACGGTTACACGCTATTTGGCAGAATATCCGTATCGCCGTCGGTTTAACATTGCTCCCGGTGATCTCTTCACTGGTCAATAGGCTTGCCAATGCCAGTCAATTACTGGGGCGCTGGCTGAAATTATTTCCGAATATCGCCCGCTGGGTTGGTTATATCACTATCGGTATTCTGAGTTTTGCCGCTGCGGGGGCTGCCGCCAATATCGTGATGGGCGTGTCTAAATTTATTTGGATTGGCCTTAAGGGGATTTGGACCGCCTGTACTTTGAGCTTAAAATTGGGCGCGGCGGCAGTATGGCTCTATAACGCTGCGATTATCGTATGGAACGTTACGCTAAGAGTTTTGCGGGGTGTTCTGTTGGCTGTCAGGATTGCGGCAATGTCGGCGGGTGTCTCTTTCACCTTTATGAGCTGGCCGATACTGCTGATTATTGCCGTTATCGCTTTGCTCGCTTACGGCATTTATAAGCTGATCCAGCATTGGGACGAAATTAAAGCCACCATGATGAACACCACGGCATTTAAGATGGTGGCGGCTTATGTGCAATGGGTCGGTGGGATATTCAGTGCGGTCTGGGATGGGATCGCGGAGGGTTGGAATAATCTGTGTCACGGGTTTGGCCGTTTTTCACTGGCGGATACTTTTTCGGGCATTGTGGAGAGTATCGGTAATATTTTCGGCGGTTTATGGGATTGGCTGATGAAATCGTTTTCTGACAGCTACCATGGGATTATCGATAAATTAAATGGTATTCCCGGTATCAATATTGAAACCCAGGCCATTGAAAAAACCGTCGCTGAACCCATGGGAAAAGCGACGGCTCCTAGTATGGGCGTAGGGGACAGTCCCCCAAAATTGATGACCCAATCCAAGGGGATTTTTCAGGGGCAACCTCAAGCCATGATCCCGCCTGTGCAAGCAATTAAACCGCCAGAAAACGGGAGTGTATTAACGGGCGGGAAAAAGCAGGGTATCGGCAAAAATGGCCTGATAAAAGGGATAACAACCCATTCACAGATCCTCAATGATAACAGTCGCCGTATTGAAAATGTGACGCTGAATATTGCCAACGGCATGACACCTGAGCAATTAACAGAATGGGAGCACGTGGCATATGGATGAGCCGAAATATATTGATTTGTTAATTAACGAGTGCAATTTCGTGCTCAATTCAGGGAATGAACCGCGTTTCTGCAATAACCGTGTTTCTATCGGTCAGGATTGTGTACACGCCATTATTGAAAGTGGTCTGGCAACGAAACTTATTGCCGAACGCAGTCCAACACTACGGGCAGACATTCGCACACAGATAGAAATTCTGGTCGAAGACGACGAGCGAATTATTCCAGGGACGATCATCATTAATGAAGAATCACCGACTAAATTATGGATATTCGCCGAAACTTACGAGTTTGGCCGTATCAACGTGAGCGTGGGCAATGGAAACTAAACCGACGATTGATTACGAAAAGGTGTTACATGATGGCGGGATGCCGACCACCGAGGCCGAAATCAGCGCCGCCTTTGCTAAAGTTGTGGATGAGGCAGGGCTTGTCACCAACACGTCGAAAATGTCTCCGTTTTGGCGGCTGGTTAACACCCTAGTGACGCGCCCTGTGTTGTGGCTGAAAGAGGCATTAATTAATGTCACCCTGAAAAATATGTATCTGACAACCACATCGGGGGCGTGGCTGGATATGTTCGCGTGGGGGGTAAACCTTATACGTAAGCCCGCTACGGCGGCACAGGGAGTTATCCGCTTCTATAAATCCGCAGGGGTATCGGTGGTCACTGTGCCGATGGGAACGATTATCCAGACCGAGCGCATTAATGGCGAAATCTATCGCGTCAGCACCACGGAAAGCGTGGTCATTGCGGAAGGGGTCACCAGTGCCTTACTGCCTGTAATCGCAGAGACCGCAGGGGGCGCATTCAACCTTGCGCCTGGCTATTTTCGTCTCTTGCCCGTGTCCGTATCCGGTATTGAAAGAGTACAAAATGAGGAAGGTTGGTTATTGACACCCGGCGCAGATGCGGAATCTGACGATGATTTGCGTGATCGTTGCCGGAATCAATATAACCTTGTGGGTAACTATCACACGGACGCAGTTTACCGCGGCATGATTGCCAGTGTTGTAGGCTTAAGTATCGACCGCATTTTTTTCCTGCATGATGCGCCTCGTGGTGCCGGAACGGCAAACGCCTATTTGTTACTGGATTCGGGCGTCATCAGCCAGCCCTTTATTGACGTCGTGAACGATTACATCACCCATCGGGGACATCATGGGCATGGTGATGATATGCAGTGTTTACCGCTGCCGGAAACACATCACGCGCTGACGGTGACGCTATTTGTCGAGAACGTGGCGAACTACAGCCAGGAACAAATCGTCGCTTTGAAAATGGATGTAGGAAACCTTATCCGCTGTGCTTTTCGGGAAAATACCGAATATCACGTGAAAAAAACTTGGCCGTACTCCCGATTTTCTTTTTCGAACTTAGGGCGTGAAATTCACCGTGAATTTACCGACATTGAATCTTTGTCATTTTCATTGGATGACATTCTCAGTGATTTGAGTGTACCCAGACTGCAATCGCTGTCAGTTGAGGTGAAGCATGTCTGAATTTAAGGAGCGGCTAACACGGCTGGCGCTGCCTTCATGGATGGATAAGGGGGAACCTGCCAAATTGCTCCGTGCTGCGCGGGCATTCTGGCTGACAATGTATGCCTGGCTGAAATGGCCGTTAGCCCAACTGGACGCGGAGACGTGTTCAGAATCGCTATTATCAGTTTTGGCCTATCAGCGGGATATTCACCGATTTAATGGTGAGCCAATGGAATTGTTTCGCAAACGGGTAACATTTGCCTTTATTAACGCCAGAGAGGCGGGCAGTGTCGCGGGATTTATCGCCATCTTTGAACGTTTAGGGGTCGGTCATGTTGAAGTACTGGAACGTCAGCCAGGGATAGATTGGGATGTGATTATTTTGCGGATCAGTGACGGCCAAATAGCCGAGCATCCTGATTTGCTGATGAACATCATTCGTCAGTACGGCCGTACCTGCCGACGCTACCGTTTTGACGTGGTGACGAATAACAAACTGTTTATGCGTGTGGGCAGTTTAGGCGCGGAATATTGCTGTTATTACGCGGCCATGTCCTCGCCGTCCTTGCTATTAAAAGTGGGTGACATGTCGGGTGAATCCGTTTTTGATTGCGCCAGTTTAAAGGAGATTACCGCACCGAATATAACCTACGGTGCATCATTATAAGGAAATAATATGGCATCAGTGATTACCGTAGACTTTGAAAAATGGAAAGCGCAGCAGGCCGCGGCGGGAAAGCCCGTGGTTTTGGATGAATTTGTTTTTGCTTATGTGCCGGATTTAGATCCCGCTCTTGCCATTAATCGCGAGGAGAAATTACCTGCCGAAAGTCATATTGTGCATCGTCAGGCTGTGAACAAAACAGGGTTAGCGAGCGAAAACGCCGTAGCCTACAGTGTCACATTGGGAACGGAAGCCGGTCATTTTGATTTTAACTGGATTGGCCTGATAAATAAGGCTTCTGGCATTATTGGCATGATTACCCATGCCCCAACTCAGAAAAAAATTAAGACCGCGAACGGATTACAGGGAAATGTACTCACCCGCTCTTTCTTGCTGGAGTTTGACGGGGCAGCTAAAGAGACCGCTATCACGACCACGGCGGAAACCTGGCAGATTGATTTTACCGCCCGTTTATCTGGCATCGATGAAATGCAGCGCCTGATTAATGCTGACAGTTACGGTGAGGCGGCTTTTTTCGGTGATGGGTTTTCCGTGGTTCGCAGTGGTGATCAATACACGGTAAAAAAAGGGCTGGCTTATGTTGGCGGGTTGCGGGGTGAATTGGTGTTTGACCAAACGCTTAACCGCCTGCGTGATACCCGTGTTTATGCGGATTTTAGCTATCAAGGCAATTTGGTGAGCCAGTGGAAAACTGTCGTTCATATCGTCGCAGCCAATGATCTTAAAAACTACGTCGATGCGGCAGGGTATCCGCATTTTGTCTTTGCGGTTGCGGGTGTTGATGGCAACGGTGATGTGATGGATTTGCGCATTAAAGGGTCATTGAATGACCGTGATATTTCCGCTATTCATCAAGAGATTGATAGCATGAAACGGGAATATGCGACTCAGCAGGCATTGGAAAGCGGTCTGCATGGGAAACAGTCGAAAGGGGACTATGCCACTAATACAGCATTAACCGTTGTCAGCGAAAACGCCAATAGTCGCCTGGCTAAAAACCAGCACGGCGCAGATATTCTCAATAAGAATGAATTTGTCAAAAACCTAGGCTTAGTGGAAACCGTCGAACGGGCAAGGAATGCTGTACCCAATGACAGGAAAATTAACGGGAAATCGCTATTGTCTGATATCAGTTTGATGGCGGGTGATGTTGGCGCCTATCATCAGACTACCTATATGACTGCGCTACCGGGCAGGCATTATTCAGGGCCGTTTTCTTGTGGGCGGGAAAATGGATGGGCCAAAGGGGTGAGCATCGGAGTAGGGGGTGACACGGGGCAAATTTGGATTGATGCCGATGCACAGTTGCACACTCGATTTCTCAACGCTAACGGTGCCGTAGAGCAAAAGATGACGATGGGTATCCCTATTGGCGCCACTATCGAATGGCATTCGGCTGCGCCGATACCTGCCGGATATGAACCCAATGAGGGGCGCTCATTCCGTGCGGCAGATTACCCTGAGCTGGCCAAAATTTTTCCCGATCTGAAATTACCTGATGACAGAGGCTTATTTAAGCGTGGTCTGGATAGAGGACGCGGTTTAGATTCCGGTCGTTCGTTAGGGAGTGTTCAGGGGGACGCGATCAGAAATATCACGGGATCATTAGGTAATCCCACTATTGAGAGCGGGAGCAACGCGTCTGGGGCATTCAGCTACCGGTATAAGGCAGGCGGTCGCGCAGCCGGTGCCGGTGGTGGGGTGGTTTCATGGACATTTGACGCGTCCAGAGTGGTTCCGACCGCAAATGAAAACCGACCTGTCAACAAATCAGTGATTTATATTACGAGGGTAAAGTAATGGCTAAATACAGTGCAGATATTCAAATGGCCCGGTTTGATGATGATGGGTTAGCCATTGTTAGCGGATGGGTGGCGGTTTATCGTTGTCATCCTGAAACACGAGAATATATTGGGGCCGATATGGATCGGGTGCCACGCGGTTTTTCTGTTGCGGCTAATGCGTATCTGGATGCGCCCGAATTACCTGACACCCATGACGTTGCGATTTGTCGTCGTGTAGATGAAAAATCCTGGCGACATGTGCCTGACTATCGGGGTAAAACGGTGTATGCAACCGATACAGGCCAGCCGATCAATATTACCGCCATCGGTGCATTGCCAGATAATCTCACCCTGCAATCACCCTAAACTCCCTTTGATAAATGGGAGAATAAGCAATGGGTCACAGATAAATCAGCCCTAAAAGCTCATCAAATTGAACAGGCTGAGCAGCAGAAAATCTCGCTACAGCAGCAGGCCGATGCGGTAATTAAGCCCTTACAGGATGCCGTTGATCTGGATATCGCCACTGATGCCGAAAAATCAGCACTCGTAGAATGGAAAAAATATCGTGTGCGGGTGAACCGGGTAGACCTTTCAACTGCTCCCGGTATCAACTGGCCTGAGCAACCCGCGTGATGAACTGGCAACGGAAAATGATGCGCATCTCCTCGAATATGACGGGGATGCATTGCTCGATGCTATCCGTCCATCCGTTCTTATACGGCATCGGACAGAAAGCGGACAGCGGTCGCTATCTGAGTCCGGCAAACGCCATCAATTATCTGGCAAATAAAATCAGGGGCGCTGGAAACATAAGCGCAGTGGTACTCATGATCTGCGCGAAGACGCATAATGAATTTATCCAGTATTTAACCCAATTTTCAGCGGTGTTGCCGTTGCCGGTATTTTCTCAGGTCACCCGTATGGCAAAGACAGCGGAACGGCTGGCGATCACCAAAATGCAATTGCCTGGGAGAGCGGGGGGCGGTTTGCCGCCGTCTCAACCGTTTTCAACATCGACCAGCCGCCTGGCCGTGAATGCGCAATTGGTTGCGCAGGCGAAGGCACAGGTCAGTGTGAGCAATAGTATTGCGGGATTGAAATCGCAATTAACACACTTCACCACGGCAAGACAGAACGCCTTACAACAAGTCACTGCCGCCCTGAATGGCGTCAGAGACAAATCGGCGGGTGTCTGGGTATTCTCAGGGAAAGGGAATGGCGCATTTCTGGCCGAAAAATTGCGTCAGGATATCCCTGAACAGGACGCCGTTTACACGCTGGCGACACTATTTACCGGGGACGATATTAGCGCATTAGAAAGGATGCTACACAATGAGCCAAATTATCACACTCGCCCTTGATGGCGAGGCCGTACCATTAAAAAGTCTGACCGTAACCCCATCGATGATGTTTCAGGACACAGACCAAAGCGGCCAGTCATCCAGTACCGCCGTGGCAGAGCAAGGCATTAAGCCTAAAGAGTTGCGCATTACGGGGATCATCCCCTTTACCGAACAAAAAACGCTGTCACGCTTATTTGCCCTGGCGGAAGCGAAAGACGGCGGCAGCCTAAAACGCTACCGTGTCGCTAACCTTACCGCGCAGGCCATCAATTTTCGTATCGGGACATTCACTCATACCCTTGATGCCAGCAAAATTGACGGTAAACAGGCATGGCAGGTCACATTTACTTTACGTGAACATTTCTCTATTGCCGAAAAACGGGACGCCCGCACTGCTGATAATATTCAGGCCAAAAAGCAAACAGGTCAGGGCGCAACCATAGCAAAAGAAGCGCCGGAAAAATTTAGCTGGTTTGAAAGAAAAGTATTGAAACCGATTAATGACAAAATAGGCCCCGCCAAATAATGACACCGATTAACCGGCTCTATCTTTCCGGTGATGAAATTCACCTGGTTGACGCCAATATTATACTGGAACTGTCATCCTGTGGCCGTGGTTTTATCACGGCGGAAACGACAACCGATTACACTGGAAAATGGGTGCGGCTGGATGTCGGTTACACGGATTTGGTGTTGCGCTGGTTCACGGGCTATGTGGAACGCTCACAGCCAGCCCAAAACGGTTACCAGCGTTTGTTTGTGCGTGAGCTGGTCGGGGTGTTTGACCGATTATGGCCGTGTTCATTTCAGCATCCAACACTGAACCAGATTGTGGACTGGTTGCAGGAGCACAGCGGACTGACCTTTACATTGCCGGCTGCCCCTTATACGGAGACACCCATCCCGCATTTTACCCATTATGGTACCGGCTATCAGTTGCTGGCTAATCTTGGACAGGTCTTTTCGATTGAGGATTATCTCTGGTATCAGTTGCCGGATGGTTCGGTTTATGTCGGCAGTGGGGCGCATTCGATGTTTGCGGGGAAACCGGTAGAGATCCCCAATGAATTTAGCCAGCGCCAGACGGCGGGCAATGCCATGACCATTCCCATGATCCCATCGTTGCGCCCAGGTGTGGTAGTCAATCAGCACCGGCTGAACAAAGTTAATCTGAATAATGAAAACATGGTGATTACATGGGAAGCCATCAACGAATTGATCGGTCAGTCTCAGACCAGAACGTCCATGCAGCGCCAGATTGATGTCGTCTACCCCGAATTGTCGGCAGGGTTGCACTTACCCAAATTTGCCCGCATTGAGGCACACACCGAAAGCACGGTTAGCGGTGATATTTCCGACCCATTCCGACCGCGCTATGCCGTTGATGTTCAATTGTTAGATAATGATGGTCAGGATGCCGCTGTCCCTGTTTACCACGCTGTCCCGCTGCCTTACCCGATATCAAGCCAGGCGAACAATTGCAGCAACAGCGGGCGGAAGTTTCGCAGCGCGTCACGCAGGAAGGGCATTGGATTCGTCAAACTGACCAGACCATTAATGAATCGTCCATGCACCGTGCAGTCAGGGCAGACACGGAAACACGCACGGTAGTTGCACGGGAAACCACGATACAGGCCACGGATAAAACCACGGTTTTGGGCACGTCTACGCTGTTGGCGGGGGCTGTCCAGCAAATCGCAGACGGTGACTATAGTATGGCGACATCATCAAATTTCGTTGCCAGTGTAGGGAAAGAGGCCAATATCGAAATCGGGCAAAAGCTGATTGAGAAGATTGGCCTGCTTAAGCAGAGTATCGCCGGAGCCCGGCAAGAAATCGTCGCGCCAGTGGTCTGGGTGGGCAGCCAGCAAATCAACGTTATGACTTTGATGTTAGAGACGCTGGATGTGGTTAAGGAATTAGCGGAACTGACCGCCGCGCATACGCACCATAACACAGGCACGCCGGAGAACGCCAGCGCGATAAGGAACACGGTCTATAAATCCGATGGACTGAAACAGAAATATTTGCCGGTGATTGGGTGACTTTTAATCTGCCTGTGTTGTTTGTTTTATAGTCATGTTATCGGTTGATATTTCCGGTTCTAAGCATTAAAATTCTCATGTTAGTTGAAGTGGATCGCGCTAAGCTTGGGGTTACCAACCTGTTTAAGAGCGCAAAAACAAAAAAACCAACCTCACCAGTTGGTTTTTTTGTTTTTACCTATCTATTAATCCATTGAATCGTATCCAAATAAACTTATAATCAACGGCTGTTAGTTGAGGAGCGTTTTAGCCTGTGTATCTCTTACGCAAGTTTTCGTCAGTCCTGGCTGAATACAGGTGGTGCTGATTCAGAGCCTCGGCCGGAGCGCGATCCACTTCAACTAACATTGATGAGAACCAGCCAGACAGGCAATGTAAAGGCAACGGCTGGGTAAATCGTGCTCCTCAACTGGAGCAAACGGATGAAAGCATTCAAAGCCTTTATTGATACTGCTATCATCGTTCTCAAAGCGTTAATCGCGCTTTTAGAGCTGATCCGTGCATTTCTGAAATAGATAACGGAAACGTAGCTAAGGCCATCGGGGTAACCTCCCGGTGGCCTTTAACATTTACGGCTTTTGATCAAGCTACTGTGTTTTATAATCTTTACCTCTCACAAAACGCAACCAGATGCATGCAGCATCATGCACTCATCAACCTACTAAGCCACTCTTGTTTAAGTGGTCTAATATACTGATCTGGCAGCTTAAATTTGGCAATCCCGACTGGATTTGAACCCGTGCTCAAGCGATTATTGCTCCAGTAGTATGGGAGGGTAGTCAACAGATTAGTATAATGGAGTTAATGAGTTAATGAGTTAATCGATTGATATAGTTAAATAATTTTCAGTTTACTGCGAGTCATACGCATAATAACATTAGGACGCCTTTTTAAATGCGGTATCAATCAACTCTACTGGTTCGTGTTCTGATGGGCTGAAATACAATTATCTCGCCCGCAACATGCGGGCTTTTTTACACCTTCATAGATCTATGAATACAATTCTGATATTAAAGAATGGGCAATGAGTGTAATAAGAAACTGATAATTCAGAGTACTGTATTAGTTTAATGGTTTAAACGTTGTCGTTACTTTTTCGGATATAGAAATAACTGATGTGATATCAGAATTGTTTGGTAAATCATGTCGAACGGTTCGTTTGATAGGCTGCTCATTTTCATCAAAATACCGACTAGGCCATATTTCAGCAGGGGTTACACCAATTTCCTGAGCGATCAACAATTCCCCTTTAGGCCAGGGTCGCGTTAAAGCATTGGCTAATGTTGAAGAGTTTAAACCGTGCTCTCTGGACAATGATGCCAGCGTCTTATTCTTCTTACGTATCGCAGCGATAATATCGGCGGTATGCCAGTCTTTTTTCATATTCCTGCTTACCTCTTTGATGGTGGCGGTTCAAACAGGGTTCGCAGTACCGGAGAGTAACCATTCCAGCGAGGCATAGCCTCCCCTGCCTGAACCACCATAGAAGCGATAGCAGGCACACTGGTAAGGAAATAATCTCTTACCAGTGGGTTACTCATTCAAGGCTGCGACCCCCTGACCATCGGATTTTGCCGATGGCGACACTACTTTAACCGATTGTATTATCTGACTCAAGAATCAAATAAATACCTTAGTCACGGTTTGTCTCGCTGCACTTATGACGAAAACGGCACTACACCGCACCCGCCTGCATGTTTTGGATCAAAAAATTTTTTCAGTTTTAAAATCCTACAAGTCAAACTGCCAAACCGCACCAGAACTGGCGGTGTGAGAGAAATCACAAACTGAAAGGTTTGAAAAGATTTTCAGGAAATTTCAGTTTGTAGATCCAGGAAGGATCACAGCAGAAAGATTAACGCAATGATAGTAAGGGAATATTTCTATTTTACGTAAGAAGTAAGATCACGAAGATAAGCCGAAGGAAATTTCAAAACACAGTAATAGCGCGGTCTCGTGGCTATTAGAAAATTGAAATCAATTAAGTTAAGTAAATATATTTTCATTGGCAGAAATTTTTTTCGCGTTTGGTTCGTTCGGTCAAAAAACAATCTTCCTTGTGTATGAACAATGGCACAACAGGGACAAGAAAATTTTCTCAGGGGACAAAAAGGGGACACTGACTAAAAGACATAAAAAAACCACTCTTACTTGAGTGGTCTATCTATCTGTTTTCACAGATAAAATCTGGTGGCCCCTACTGGACTTGAACCAGTGACCAAGCGATTATGAGTCGCCTGCTCTAACCAACTGAGCTAAGGGGCCGTTGGATGGGAAGGATTATACGTACAGTTTTGCTCGCGGTCTAGCTTTGTAAATTCGTATGATCACTTTATATACAGAATTGGGTTTTTATTAAGTAGTAGAAGGGGATAGCGGTATATATTGGTTGTTTTTATGGCTTATTTGTCGTTTTTATAAATCATTGGATTAATTTTTAATAAGATCTTTGGCGTCAACCTGGTCATATTATTATCCCAATGATGATCAATATATTTTTATATGTGATTATATTAATCATCTCCCTTTATAAAAAAACAAAAGCGTCCGCCGACGCAGACGCTTTTCAGTTAGCATGACTTAAAATTGCCGATTATTCATCCAGGAAGCTACGCAGTACCTCAGAACGGCTTGGGTGACGTAGTTTACGCAGTGCTTTCGCTTCGATCTGGCGGATACGTTCACGGGTGACATCGAACTGTTTACCGACTTCTTCCAGTGTATGGTCAGTATTCATATCGATACCGAAACGCATACGCAGTACTTTGGCCTCACGGGCGGTTAGGCCAGCCAGAACATCGTGGGTTGCTGAACGCAGGCTTTCTGAGGTTGCAGAATCCAGCGGCAGCTCCAGCGTTGTATCTTCAATAAAATCACCTAAATGTGAATCTTCATCATCACCAATCGGGGTTTCCATTGAGATAGGTTCTTTGGCGATTTTCAGTACCTTACGGATCTTATCTTCCGGCATTAACATCCGTTCCGCCAGTTCTTCCGGTGTTGGTTCACGTCCCATTTCCTGCAACATCTGGCGGGAAATACGATTGAGTTTGTTGATTGTCTCAATCATATGAACGGGAATACGAATGGTACGAGCCTGGTCGGCGATTGAACGTGTAATTGCCTGACGTATCCACCATGTAGCGTAAGTTGAGAACTTGTAACCACGACGATATTCAAATTTATCAACCGCTTTCATCAGACCGATATTACCTTCCTGGATCAGATCCAAGAATTGCAGACCACGGTTGGTATATTTTTTGGCGATTGAAATAACCAAACGTAAGTTGGCTTCAACCATCTCTTTTTTCGCACGGCGAGCTTTTGCTTCACCGATGGACATCCGACGGTTGATATCTTTCACCTGTTCAATAGTTAAACCGGTTTCTCCTTCAATCTGACGAAGTCTGTTCAGACTACGTTGTATTTCTTCTTCAACTTCAAGTAATTTTTCAGACCACGGTTTGTTCATTGCTTTTGCCGCGGTGAACCAAATGTCACTGGTTTCATTACCGGAGAACAGAGTGATGAAGTTCTTCTTCGGCATTTTGCACTGCTCAACACACATTTTCATGATTTGACGTTCTTGAAGACGAACGCGATCCATCATAGAACGCATGTTGTTGACCAGATAATCAAACTGTTTTGGCACCAGACGGAACTGTTTGAAAACTTCTGAGAGCATTAAGATTTCGGCAGCCGTATTTGGATGGTTACGGCCATTTTTCTTAATTTCCTGACGAGTGACCTCATACTGTTCTTGCAGTTCCTGGAATTTCTGGCGAGCTAATTCCGGATCGATGCTGTTGTCATCATCACCATCGCTATCTTCGTCACTGTCTTCATCTTCGTCGTCTTCATCATTATCAAGTTCTTCCTGTGGGAGCTCAGAACCAACGTGAGTGGCGGTAGGCGCGAGGTCTTCTTCTGCGTTCGGGTCAACAAAACCGGTAATAAGATCTGACAGACGGGCTTCACCTGCTTCGACGCGATCATATTGTTCCAGTAAATAGGTGATTGCCTCAGGGTATTCAGCAACAGAGCACTGTACCTGATTGATGCCATCTTCAATGCGTTTAGCAATGTCAATTTCACCTTCCCGGGTCAATAACTCAACGGTACCCATTTCACGCATGTACATACGTACCGGGTCGGTGGTACGACCGATTTCAGATTCAACGCTAGACAGGACTTGCGCAGCAGCCTCCACAGCGTCTTCATCTGTGTCGTTAGTGGTTTCTGCTAGCATCAGATCATCGGCATCAGGTGCTTCTTCCATTACCTGAATGCCCATGTCATTGATCATCTGGATGATATCTTCGATCTGATCGGAGTCGACGATATCTTCCGGCAGATGGTCATTGACCTCAGCATAGGTCAGATAGCCTTGCTCCTTACCACGGGTGACAAGTAGCTTTAGCTGTGACTGCGGGTTTTGCTCCATAAGACGGTATCCACACTTCAGAGTATTTGGGTTGGTGTCGGTCGGCGAAACTAATCTGCCAACAATAACTTTTAGGGGCGTTTTCGTTGTATTGCCACTGCCCACTTATAGCGGCAAAATGTAGGGTTGTTTCCCTACCTAATGCGGCACTTAAGCCGTGAATTCAGTATTTACTTTCTGGCACGGGATTCATTAATTAAGCGAACTTCTTCGCGCTCTTCCGGTGTCAGGCCTTCGGTTCTTGCTCTGGCGATAAGAATATCTAAACGTTCTTCCAACGCTGAATCAACGAGATGATCCAACGCGTCACGAAATGTATTTTCTGCTATTTCTTCTATTTGTATATCGTTCCATGCAGCTAATTTTTCAAGTTGTTTACTAAATTTATTGTCACGATATTGCTCTAGCAACTGTCCCGTTGTCAGCCCTGGCTGAGTAAGACAAACCTTTACAAGCTCCATAAACAATGGCAAACCTGCAATTTTGGCCTGCATAATTCCCTGTAGCGGGGGAACTAAAGCGGCTAAGTGTGGGTTTTGTATCAACAGTCCTATAAGTATACGCATAGTTGTCGGTTTTAGCTGTGGCATCTGATAATTATTCCCACTTTCCAGACGCTGCGGTAATAAACGTTCCAACTGTACTGCATCGGGAATACCTAACATATTGCCAAGTTCTTGCCTCATATAGAGACGCAGAGTTTCTCCCGGGATCTGGTTAATCAATGGTACAGAAAGTGAACTGAGTTTTGTTTTCCCTTCAGGATTACTCAAGTCAACTTGTGGTAGTAACGATTCGAACAGAAATTCAGACAACGTGTGAGATTGTTCCATTCTTTGTTCAAATGCTTCACGGCCTTCTTTACGAACTAGTGAATCAGGATCTTCGCCGTCAGGCAAAAACATAAAACGTAACTGCCTACCATCATTAAGATAAGGCAGCGCTGTTTCCAAAGCTCGCCATGCTGCGTCACGTCCCGCTCTGTCGCCATCGTAACAACAGATAATGCTGTCAGTAGCGCGGAAAAGTAACTGAATATGCTCCGATGTCGTCGAAGTACCTAACGAGGCAACGGCATAATCAATACCAAACTGCGCCAGAGCCACCACGTCCATATAACCTTCAACCACTAATAACCGTGAACGGTCATTGTGATTTTGTTGCGCTTCATAGAGGCCGTATAGCTGGCGGCCTTTATGAAAAATTTCAGTTTCTGGTGAGTTGAGGTATTTTGGGATCGCATCTCCCAGAACCCGTCCACCAAATGCAATCACGCGCCCCCTGCGGTCACGGATTGGAAACATGACTCGTTCACGGAAACGGTCATAAGTACGGCCATTATCATTTGACACCAGCATACCGGCGTCATTTAACTGTTGACGATCTTCCGTGCTGCGGCCAAACCGTTTCAAAGCGTTATCCCAGCCAGCGGGAGCGAAGCCAATCGAGAAACGGTGGATAATCTCTTCACTAAGTCCACGTTGAACCAGGTATTGCCGGGCTTGCTGTGCAGCGGGGCTATTTAGTGAATTCTGATAGAAGCTGTTGAGCTTATCCATCAATTGATAAAGATTTTGTCTTTGGTGGCGTTCTATCTGACTGCTGCCGGAACCTGTTTCATAAGGGACTTCCAGCCCGTGCATAGCAGCCAATTCTTCAATAGATTCGACAAACTCCAGTCTATCGTAATTCATCAGAAAATCGATAGCGTTGCCGTGAGCGCCACAACCAAAGCAATGATAAAATTGCTTATCGCTATTAACAGTAAACGAAGGTGTCTTTTCATTATGAAACGGACAGCACGCGTGGTGATTTTTACCCTGTTTTTTAAGTGGCACACGAACATCGATCAGGTCGATAATATCGGTACGAGCTAATAAATCATTGATAAATGCGCGCGGAATTCGTCCAGCCATAAGCCCTTTTTACGCCTGTTGATGAACGACAATAAGCCGCGCTCCCTTTCGGAAAGCACGGCCTTTATCTGCAACTACTGTTGTCTGCAAATTCAATCACTATGCGGGTCAACCGCAAGGATTAGTACAGACGAGTGCGGCGTGCGTTTTCACGAGCCAGCTTTTTAGCGTGACGTTTTACAGCAGAAGCTTTAGCGCGTTTACGTTCAGTCGTTGGTTTTTCATAGAATTCACGACGGCGAACTTCTGCTAATACACCTGCTTTTTCGCAGGAACGCTTAAAGCGACGCAGTGCTACGTCGAATGGCTCGTTTTCACGTACTTTAATTACCGGCATGTGCCTCTCACCTCAATAGAAATCGGTCTTGCTGGCGTGGGATGCCAGCCATCTTAAAATGGTGCGGAATTTTACTTCAATGAACACGGCTTTGTAAAGCGCCGCAGCAAATTGAAACAACAACATTACCATGGTGACTTACAGCGAAATTTGCCAGTCAGTTCCGTAATATTGAAGATAACCACACAGGGATTTTACGTAGGGCGCTGATTATAGACTAAACAGTAAAAATAGTCAGCATGTAAACCGCGCAAATTATCTTATTAATGATAAACTGGCTCTCTCCTGTGGAATATAGGTAGTGTAATGCGAGTTTTAGGTATAGAAACGTCTTGCGATGAAACCGGAATCGCAATTTATGACGATCAAGCCGGTTTATTAGCAAATCAATTATACAGTCAGATTAAATTGCATGCTGATTACGGCGGTGTTGTGCCTGAACTGGCTTCACGTGACCATATCCGCAAAACCGTTCCCTTGATTCAGGCTGCTTTGAAAGAGGCAGGATTAACTCGTAAAGATATTGATGCAGTGGCTTATACTGCGGGTCCTGGTCTGGTTGGCGCATTGTTGGTAGGGGCGACTATTGGCCGTTCTCTGGCATTTGCCTGGGATGTTCCGGCGATTCCTGTCCATCATATGGAAGGGCATTTACTGGCTCCGATGCTGGAAGATAATAGCCCTGAATTCCCGTTTGTGGCTTTGCTGGTGTCCGGTGGTCATACTCAGCTTATTAGCGTAACCGGTATCGGTGAATATGAGCTGCTTGGTGAATCGATAGATGATGCCGCGGGTGAAGCATTTGATAAAACCGCTAAATTACTGGGTCTGGATTATCCGGGAGGTCCGTTACTCTCCAAGATGGCTCAGAAAGGGGAAGCCGGACGTTTTGTGTTTCCTCGTCCGATGACAGATCGCCCAGGGCTGGATTTCAGTTTTTCAGGACTGAAAACTTTTGCGTCTAATACGATTCGCAGCAACAGTGATGATGAGCAAACCAGAGCGGATATTGCCCGTGCTTTTGAAGATGCGGTTGTTGATACATTAGCGATTAAATGTAAAAGGGCGCTTGAGCAGACCGGGTTCAAGCGGCTGGTAATGGCAGGTGGCGTCAGCGCCAACCTCACGTTGCGTACCAGGATGAAAGAGGTCATGGCAAAATTGGGCGGCGAAGTATTTTATGCGCGTCCTGAATTCTGTACAGATAACGGCGCTATGATTGCGCTTGCCGGTATGATCCGCCTGAAAGGCGGAGTAAGTGACTCTCTTGGCGTGGCAGTTAAAGCCCGCTGGGCACTGTCTGAATTACCTGCATTATAAATCTTTTATATAGTGAAAATAGAAAACCAGTCACTCAATCAGCAGTAGCTGGTTTTTTATTTGGCAACGTTGTTAATCTTCTTTTCCTTGCTCTTTCTCTGCCTGAATTTTTTCTTCCTCAGTCATCTCTTTTTTTCTTTTGAGTTTGTTCCAGATACGACTTTCCTGGCCGCGCCACAGGCGCTGGATATTATCATGGTGACGGAGCAGTACCAGACAGCAGAGCATGGCAACCGGAAAAGTAAATTCAGGTTTAAACCACCAGACATAAAAAGGTGCTATCAAAGCGCTGACAATTGCACCTAGAGAGGAATAACCACTCAGTAGTACCGTCAACAGCCAGGTACCTGTCATCAAACCCATCAGATCCCAGCCAATTGCGGCAATCGCACCAAAAGCCGTTGCTACTCCCTTACCGCCTTTAAAATGGAAAAAGATCGGATAAATATGGCCGAGACAAGCAGCTATTGCCGTAATTCCCAGATAGAAAGGGGGAACATTAAGCTGATAAGCCAGCCAGACTGGGACCATACCTTTCAGAACATCACAAATCAGTACCACTGCCGCAGTACTGCGGCCACCAATCCGTAATACATTTGTCGCTCCTGGGTTACCTGAGCCATGCTGGCGGGGATCTGGCAGCCCAGCCAGCCGACAGATAAGTATTGCGCTGGAGATTGAACCGCAAAGATACGCGAAGATAATCATGCCAAGCGCGATAGCACTCATAATGTCTCTCCAATAATAATGGTCGTTTTCTTAGCCTAGTCATGGATAATACGCATATTTAGTCGGAAGTGGTATCCGACAAGTTGAAAAACAGGAAAGCGACGTGATGGATATCGTATTTATTGAGGAATTAGCTGTCATCACCACCATTGGTGTTTACGACTGGGAACAGACCATTAAACAGAAGTTAGTGTTCGATATCGAAATGGGATGGGATAATAAACGCGCATCTTCCAGCGATAATGTCGAACATTGCCTGGATTACGCTAAAGTTAGCGAAGCGGTTATCAACCACGTAGAAAGTCAGAGTTTTGCTCTGGTTGAAAGAGTGGCGGAAGAGGTGGCCAATCTGTTATTAAACCGTTTTAATTCGCCGTGGGTACGGATAAAAGTCAGTAAGCCGGGGGCGGTGGCACAGGCTCGTCAGGTCGGTGTTGTTATTGAGAGAAAAAAATAATCCGATCAGCAGTGAATTCAGTTGTCATATTATTGTCATTATTCTTGCATAGGCTGGCATGCGTCATTGCCAGGCGTGATAATTATGTCAATTGATTAATGGCAATGGAAAAATGGTAGCTGGATTCATCTGTGCTACCTGTTTTGGAGATTTGTTTAATGGAGTGCGATCTCGCTATATGACTGACCTTTCTACCTTGTTTCATGCATTTATTCTTGGTGTTGTTGAAGGGCTGACTGAGTTTCTTCCTGTTTCCTCAACGGGTCATATGATCATCGTGGGTCATTTGCTGGGATTTACCGGCGATAAAGCGGAAACATTTGAAGTTATTATCCAGCTTGGATCGATTCTTGCCGTGGTAGTGGTATTTTGGCGTCGTTTGTTTGGGTTAATTGGTATTCACTTTGGTGAAGCTCCTCACGAAGGTAAAACCAACGGCAAGCTGAAACTGAGCCACATTCTTTTGGCGATGTTACCTGCGGTAACGCTTGGATTGCTGTTCCACGATACTATTAAATCGCTGTTTAACCCACGGAGCGTTATGTACGCCTTAATTATTGGCGGTGTGTTACTGATTATCGCAGAAATTCTGAAACCTAAGACACCGAAAGCAGAAGGGCTGGATGATATTACTTATCGCCAGGCTTTTATGATTGGTTGCTTCCAGTGTCTGGCATTGTGGCCGGGATTCTCCCGTTCAGGCGCGACAATTTCGGGTGGAATGCTGATGGGGGTTAACCGTTATACCGCATCAGAGTTCTCGTTTATTCTGGCTGTACCGATGATGATGGGGGCGAGCGGGCTGGATTTATATAAGAGCCTGCATTTTTTGACTGCTTCTGATATCCCAATGTTTGCTGTTGGTTTTATTACTGCATTTATTGTCGCATTGATTGCAATTAAAACCTTCCTGGCATTGATTAAGCGTATGTCTTTCATCCCATTTGCTATCTACCGCTTTATTGTCGCCGCCGCTGTTTACTGGGTATTTATGTAGTGAATGATTCCCCTGATATTGATTTAATTCGGATATCATCCAACGTTTGATATCAGGGGATGCACAGAATATTTGATCTTTCAGACGACAGTATTAATCTTGTTGTTGCTTCCATTCAGCCAATGCTTGCTGACGCTGGCGTCGTAACTCATCACCAATATCCGCACCACGTAAGCCGTTGTCTACAATACTTTTCACCTGGACCTGGCTGGCAACCTTAAATGCCTGTTGCAGATAATGACCTTGTGGATAGGGGGTATTTTCAAAACCGGTACGACCCCGTGCATCTGCTTCGCTGGTGATAATTAACTGATCTATTCGCTGAGGTTTACGCCATGCATCAATGGAATCAAACAATTTAAGCAATGTTTTTGGCCGCAATTGATCGATGGTATGCACTAAGTCATGATATTGAGCGACCAGTTTTGCCAAATCACGGGCGGAATGAGGAACACGCAGACGTTGGCATAATTGATCGACTAATTTAGCGCCTGCGGGGCCATGTCCATAATGATGAGGCCACTGTTCTGGCGGTGTCAGTCCTTTGCCAAGATCATGGCATAAGGCAGCAAAACGGCTATCTATTTCGTCTGTCAGATCAGCGACAACTTTCAGCACCATCAATGTGTGAATACCGGTATCAATTTCAGGATGCCACTTTTCTGGTGCGGGAACGCCAAACAGATTATCAATTTCAGGAAACAATACCGCCAATGCACCACAATCACGCAAAACCTGAAAAAAAACTTGTGGTGAATGGGTGGAAAGGGCTTTTTCTGTCTCTTTCCAGACACGCTCCGGTGTGAGTGCTGATAACTCTCCGTTAGTTGCCATTTTTGACATTAACGTTAATGTTTCTGGTGCGATGGTAAATCCCAAATGGGCGAAACGGGCGGCAAAACGGGCTACCCGTAATACCCTCAGTGGATCTTCAGAGAAAGCATCGGAAACATGGCGCAAGATACGATTATTTAAGTCATCAACCCCACGGCAAGGATCGACAAGTTCGCCTTCGAATGTTTGAGCAATCGCGTTAATGGTCAGATCACGGCGCAGCAAATCATCTTCCAGTGTGACATCCGGCGCGGCGTAGCAGGTAAAACCCGTATATCCTGGGCCGGATTTTCTCTCAGTGCGTGCCAGCGCGTACTCTTCATGGTTTTTGGGATGCAGGAACACCGGGAAATCTCTGCCAACTTGCTGATATCCCTGAGACAATAGCTCTTCCGGTGTCCCGCCAACAACAACCCAATCCCGTTCTTTCACAGGAAAGTTTAGCAGGCGGTCGCGTACTGCACCGCCAACCAGATAGATTTTCACCTGAATATTCCTTATCAACTCATCCAACGGTCATTACGCTTACGACGCGGAACCATATGTGGTAGTAACAGCCCTAAAATTAAACCCGCACCTGCAACACCACCGCCGTACATAAACCATTGCAGAATGATATTGCGTTGTTTGTCATCAAGTTGCAGATTCGCAGCATCAAGTTTTTTCTCTGCCACAATCAGTTTATTTTTCAAATGCTCATTTTCTTTTTTCAGCCCTGCAATAATGTCACTGCTGTTTGAAACGTTTTGTTGCATGTCGGCAGTGCGCTGATTCCAGCTATTGTCTATATTGGCTAGCTTATCTGTCAGTATTTTGATTTCCTGCTCCATCTCTGGGAGGCGTGTGCGCAAGCTCGGTTTATCACTGAGCTGGTTAATGGGTAGCCAGACAATACGGTCTTTATCATCCTTCACCTGAGCGTAATTACTGTCCCGGTTGATGCTTATCAATGTGACTTCATCACCGGCATTCAGTGTGCCGGCGATACGATATTTGTTACCCGGTCCAGCGTGCGTATAGGTAGATAACTCATCAGATACATAGCGCTTTTCTTCCGCGTGGGTAGTAAGCGAAAAGCTTAGGCTCAATAGCGTCGTAAGAAGTAAAGGTAATTTTCGCATTGTGATTTCAACTATTCTTTATCTATGGTGAGTTTAGAATTTGATAGTAAAGAGTTAAGTTTGCTAGAGCAAACAGTAAACCAAAATAGGAACTATCTTAACGGGTCGAATACGGGGCTTACTGGTTGTTTGTTTAACAGCACGTTTTTTGCCAATTACTATCATAACTTTCAGAACAGAGAAAATTTTAATTTTTTCACTTAATCATAGAAAAAAGTAAAAGCGGGGTAAGATAATGACCAAAGATTGCCATCAATGGTGCAAATATGAGTGTAGAAATTGAATTAAAACTTATCGCCAGACCGCAGGCTATTCCTGGAATCTGTCAGCAATTATTGTTATTTCCTCATCACTACTTTGCTCCTCAGAAACTGACCAATATCTATTTTGAAACAGCGGATAACCAACTGCGCGGTCTTGATATGGGGCTGCGTATCCGTGGTTTTGATGATCAATATGAGATGACAATCAAAACAGCGGGGGAAGTGATCGGCGGGTTGCATCAACGGCCGGAATATAATGTGCCATTGTTAAAGCCGGAACTGGCGTTGACGTTGTTTCCACCTCATATCTGGCCTGAAAACTGTGATGTGGAAGCGTTGCAATCCCGTTTAAATGCGTTATTCAGCACTGACTTTATGCGGGAGAAGTGGGTGGTTACTTACGGGCAAAGTGAGATTGAAGTTGTGCTCGATCAGGGAGAAATCATCGCGGCAGGCCGCAAAGAACCCATTTGTGAGTTTGAATTGGAGCTGAAACAAGGAACTGTAGCGGATGTATTAGTGTTGGCCGTTGAGTTGGCAAAATCAGACGGCTTGCGACAGGGAAATAAAAGTAAAGCTGCTCGTGGCTATCAGTTAGCCCAAGGAAAACCAAAAACAGTTTTGCCTCAAGTACCGGTAGAAATTGATATGCAGCAGTCATTACCTTCTGTACTTTCGTCAATATTGGCTCATTGGCAAGAGCAGGAAGAGCGCTGGCTGACTGGCTTGTCAGAAAATCGGGATGGCTTGCAGCAAGTATTGACTTTAGTTCAGCGGGCGTTTGAATATTGCAATGAGCCGGCAAGCAGGCCGGAACAGTTGGATGGTCAATTAGCGGCGATCAACCAGAAATTATCAGCAGCGGAAACAACGGCTGAAACGCTGTGTTACAGCTCAGGCTATTTGCAATGTAAGCTGGCGCTGACTATATGGTTGATCCATCTCTCCGCTTGAATAACAGGAATTCTCTATGTTGCCACTTTCAACCCCGCTTTTGGCTCAGTTACCGAGTGTGACTAAGCATTTTCAGGAGCTGGCTTTGTGTGTTGAAGCTTTTGCTCCTCATGAGCAGGCTGTGTTATCACTGAGTGATTTTGTTGCTGAAAACCTTAAAATTCACCCTGAATGGTTAACTGAAATCCGCCAGAATCCACCGCAAGCGCGGGAGTGGCATCAATACGCTGAATGGCTGCAACAGGTACTTTCATCCGCAGAGGATGAAAATACCCTGATGCGGGTTTTGCGTCAGTTCCGTAACAAAATTCTGGTCAGAATTGCCTGGTCACAGGTGCTGCACACCAGTACGACTCAGGAGACATTGCAACAGCTCAGTATGTTGGCTGAAACGCTGATTATTGCCGCTCGCGACGGGTTGTATCAGCGTTGTTGTCGTGATTGGGGAACCCCTTGCAATGAGCAGGGCGAACCACAACCTCTGTTAATTCTGGGCATGGGGAAACTGGGTGGTGGCGAGCTGAATTTCTCTTCCGATATTGATCTGATTTTTGCCTATCCTGAAAACGGTATTACCCGCGGTGGCCGCCGTGAAATGGACAACGCTCAGTTTTTTACCCGTCTGGGGCAGCGTCTTATCAAAGTGCTCGATCAGCAAACGGTAGATGGTTTTGTTTATCGGGTTGATATGCGTTTGCGTCCATTTGGTGACAGTGGTCCACTGGTATTCAGTTTTGCCGCATTGGAGGATTATTATCAGGAACAGGGGCGTGATTGGGAGCGTTATGCGATGGTTAAAGCGCGAATTATGGGCGCGGGTAGTGAATCGTATTGCGAAGAATTACGCCGGATGTTAAGGCCGTTTATCTTCCGCCGTTATATTGATTTCAGTGTGATTCAGTCCCTGAGAAATATGAAAGGGATGATTGAACGTGAAGTTCGTCGCCGTGGTTTGAAAGACAATATCAAACTGGGTGCGGGTGGTATCCGTGAAATTGAATTTATCACTCAAGTATTCCAGCTTATTCGTGGTGGCCGTGAATGGTGTCTGCAATCTCCGGCTCTGTTACCCACGCTTCAAGTAATAGAAAAACTGGAACTTTTGCCGTCATCACAGGTAGAACAACTCGCTGGCAGTTACCTCTTTTTACGGCGGCTGGAAAATCTTTTACAGTCAATTAACGATCAGCAAACTCAGACGTTGCCAGAAGATGAACTGAACCGTTCACGGTTGACGTGGGGAATGGGATTTGAAAGCTGGGATGAGTTGATGATTGCATTGAACAGCAGGATGGGCGCTGTTCGGATTATTTTCACGCAATTAATTGGTGATGACAGTGATAATAATGAAGAAGAAGCTGGTCATGTGCCATTTAAGAGCTTATGGCTGGAAAATCTCGAAAAAGAAGAGTTAATCATACTGGCTCCGCATCTGGATGAATTGGTTGCACAGCAGATATTACACGTCATTGCTCTATTCCGTCAGGATGTGGGAAAAAGAACCATTGGCCCTCGTGGACGTGATGTACTCGATCATCTGATGCCACGTTTGTTGGTAAAAATCTGTTTGCGACAAGATGCCAATACAGTGTTGGAGCGAGTTATTCCATTGTTGTTGAGTATTGTCAGCCGCACAACTTATCTGGAACTGATGTTGGAATCAGAAGCCGTACTGACACACGTTATCCGACTGTGTGCGGCTTCACCGATGATTGCTACTCAGCTTGCCCGTCACCCCTTGTTGCTGGATGAGCTGCTTGATCCCCAATTTCTGTATAAGCCGCTGCCTCTGAATGCCTATAAAGATGAACTGCGGCAATATTTGTTGCGAATACCGGAAGATGATGAAGAGCAGCAATTAGAGGCTCTTCGCCAGTTTAAACAGGCGCAATTACTGAGAATTGCGGCGGAGGATATCACCGGCGTGTTGCCGGTGATGAAAGTGAGTGATCATCTCACTTATTTGGCAGAGGCAATTATTGAGGCGGTGGTTCAACAGGCGTGGGGACAAATGGCAAAACGTTATGGTGTTCCATCACATCTGGATCAGCGGCAAGGGTTGGGATTTGCTGTGATTGGTTATGGCAAACTAGGGGGATGGGAACTGGGTTACGGTTCTGATCTTGATTTGGTTTTCTTGTTGGATTGCCCAATGGATGTCATGACCGAGGGTGATCGATCGATTGATGCCCGGCAATTTTATTTGCGTCTTGCCCAACGCATTATGCATCTGTTCAGTGCCCGAACTTCCTCTGGTGTGTTGTATGACGTCGATGTCCGCCTGCGACCTTCGGGCGAATCAGGAATGTTAGTCAGTACCATTGGAGCATTTGCTGATTATCAGCAGAATGAAGCGTGGACTTGGGAACATCAGGCATTGGTACGCGCCCGAATGGTATTTGGTGATGAAAATTTGCATCAGGATTTTGAACGGATACGCCATCAGACATTATGCACAGGACGAGAACCGGCTTTATTACGTCAGCAAGTTCGGGAAATGCGGGAGAAGATGCATAAACATTTAGGAAGCTGCCATTCAGATCAATTTGATATTAAAGCTGATCCGGGCGGGATCACGGATATTGAATTTATTGCTCAGTATCTGGTATTGCGTTACGCCCCTGAAAATGAACGCTTGACGCGCTGGTCGGATAATGTGCGGATTTTTGAGTTAATGGCAACTTATGGAATTATGGATAAAGCTGAAGCCGCCACATTAACGCAGGCTTATATTTCCATGCGTGATGAATTGCATCATCTGGTGTTACAGGAGTTTTCCAGCCGGGTATCAGCCAATTGTTTCAGTAAGCAGCAGGAACAGATAGGTCATAGCTGGCAACAATGGTTGGGTGAACAATAACGGGTTATAGCGGTTTGGTGCATGGATTTTACTGGCTTATGATAATATTTGGCACCAGTTGATATCTGATATTTGGAGCAAAGGATGAAAGTGACACTCCCGGATTTTCACCGTGCAGAAGTTTTAGTTGTCGGAGATGTGATGTTAGACCGCTATTGGTATGGACCAACCAGCCGGATTTCACCGGAAGCCCCAGTACCTGTCGTCAAAGTCAATACCATTGAAGAACGTCCGGGAGGGGCGGCTAACGTTGCTATGAATATTGCTGCCCTTGGGGCGAATTCACATTTGGTTGGTTTGACGGGGATTGATGATGCGGCGCGTGCGTTGGATGAAAAACTGAGTAGTTTTAAAGTGCGCTGTAATTTTGTTGCTGTGCCGACTCATCCGACAATTACCAAACTGCGGATACTTTCCCGTAACCAGCAGTTAATCCGCCTGGATTTTGAAGAAGGTTTCGATAACGTTGATGCGCAACCGATACTTGAGCGCATTGAACAAGCGTTACCTCATATCGGCGCATTGGTTCTGTCTGACTATGCTAAAGGCGCGTTGAGTCAGGTTCAAAAGATGATCAAACTGGCAAATGATGCCAACGTACCGGTGTTAATCGATCCGAAAGGGAGTGATTTTGAACGCTATCGTGGCGCAACTTTGCTAACGCCGAATTTGTCTGAATTTGAAGCGGTGGTAGGCCACTGCAAAGATAACGACGAACTGATTGATAAGGGCACTAAACTGGTTAAGGACTTGGATCTTCAGGCATTACTGATTACCCGTTCTGAACAGGGGATGAGTTTATTGAGTGTTGATCAGCCGCCACTGCATTTGCCAACACTGGCTCAGGAAGTGTTTGATGTGACTGGTGCTGGCGATACGGTGATTGGTGTGCTGGCAACGGCGATGGCGGCTGGAAAGCCACTGAATGAAGCCTGTTTCCTGGCGAATGCTGCCGCGGGTGTTGTGGTTGGCAAATTGGGGACTTCAACGGTTTCGCCGGTTGAACTGGAGAATGCTGTTCGTGGCCGTGCTGAAACCGGTTTTGGTGTTATGAGTGAATTTCAGCTTAAACAGGCAGTGGCTTATGCTCGCCAGCGTGGCGAAAAGATTGTGATGACTAATGGCTGTTTCGACATTCTACATGCGGGTCATGTCTCTTATTTGGAACATGCTCGTAAACTGGGTGATCGGTTGATTGTCGCTGTTAACAGTGATGCATCAACTAAGCGGCTGAAAGGTGAAACCCGTCCTGTCAATCCACTGGAACAACGAATGATAGTGCTATCGGCGCTGGGGGCTGTGGATTGGGTTGTTCCGTTTGAAGAAGATACACCACGCCGTTTGATTACGGATGTTTTGCCGGATGTATTGGTGAAAGGTGGAGACTATAAGCTTGAAGAGATTGCTGGCAGTGAAGAAGTTTGGGCTGCGGGGGGTGAAGTCAAAGTGCTGAACTTTGAAAACGGTATTTCAACAACCAATATCATTAACGCGATTAAAAAGCAGTGAATAATGTTTTATAAAACGGAGTTTGCTGGGAAATAAGGTACTGGCAGGAGTATGCCGATTGGAGTGAAGAATTAGCGACACTCCAGCGGCATGGTTTTGTACAGGGCGGGATTTTACTTTGTTTTTTAATTCATTTAGCAGCCATTTTATACTCCACTTATTTTACATTTACCTAATTTGCCATAATCATTTAAAAGCGCGAATATAAAAGCATTAATATCAAAGGCGGATTTAACTCAATGAAACTTTTCAGCAGGAGCGTTAATGGCATTTAATCGAAAATCATTAACCATTAAAAGCGAGTTGAAAAGAAATCCGCATGGAGAAGAATATTACCCGAATAAACGGGGATTAAAACGCTTTCTCGCCGGTTATTTTATGAAGAAAACTGAAAAAATAATGTAATAAAAAAGGGATAAAATGGTTAATCCGGCAGGATTTAAACCCTGAAAATGGGGCGGATTATCCGAGAAAAAGCAAGGGTATTTTTATCTCATCAGGTTATTTACTGGTTGATTTATGGAGAAAAAATAAAAAGGATTAACCGATGAAAACCACTCAGGACTGCCAGTAAATCTTAATCGTAAACGATATGACGGTGATGAAAAAAGGGAAAACACAATATCCGATGATGATTAAACTTCATAAAAATCAGGTATTAAAAGTGGTAAAAACAACGGTGAAAACGTTATGCTGATTAAAACCATAAATTAAAAAAATAGTCTTTAATAACAGTTTAAAAACTGCCTATCATAAAACTCATGGCAGAATTCCATCTTCCATAATCATTTAAAATCGCGAATACAAAAGCATTAAGGCTTTAATATTAAAATTGGATTTAACTAAATGAAACTTTTCAGCAGAAGAGTTAATTGAGTTTAATCGAAAATCATTGACCATTAAAAGCGAGTTGAAAAGAAATACGCATGTAAAAGAATATTACCCGAATAAACGGGGATTAAAACGCTTTCTCGCCGGTTATTTTATGAAGAAAACTGAAAAAATAACGTAATAAAAAAGGGATAAAACGGTTAATCCGGCAGGATTTAAGCTCTGAAAATGAGGTGGATTATCCGAGAAAAAACAAGGGATGTTTTTATCTCATCAGGCTATTTACTTATTGATTTATGAAGACAAAATAAAGGGTGGTGACTTATTAAAACTGCGGGTAAAACAGCGTCAGTAAAGATAAAAAGTGGATATGATTAGCATTTGTTAAACGTAAAACACGATCGCTAATGATGATTAAACTTAATAAAAAGCAGGTGTTAAAAGCGGTAAAAACAACGGTGAAAACGTTATACCGATTAAAAACCATAAATTAAAACAATAGCTTTTAATCACAGTTTGAAACCTGCTCTGGTTTTATGGGTATTTCAATTAAGGGCCTGAGAATGTGATATTTATGACCGCACCTTTAATCGGCAGGCACCGGTCGAACAACCACAATTAACCCGGTGTCCCTCCAGTGCAACAGGTATTCCCTGTATATTGAACAAGTTGGAGCCTTCCGCAATAGCGCCTGTTTGTTTACAGGCGGGACAAAATACCGGATCGCCTTTACGGGCAACCGCCAGTTGTTGGTTGACTAAGCCGGAACCATTTAAAACATCGCCTCCGGTTGTGGTGGTATCACCTTTAAGGATAATTTTTTTCTTTCTACTATACTTCGCATTATTTACTCCGTTGTATTTTCCGCTTCGCGTATTAAATGCCAAATCGTTTTTGGCAATATTTTCCGGTGAATATTTTTTTAACCCTTTCAGCTCATGACGGTGAAAACGCAGGTGAGTACCAAACTCCTCCCGAAAGCGGCGGTAACAGGCCAGAATGCACTGTTTTTTCTCCTGCGTGTAACCCTGTTTAAAAAACAGGGTAATTGAGAGACCCAGGCGGGAAACGGTCAGTCCATCGCCATTGATAAAAAGAAAAGAGGTCAGTTGTGATCTCAACCGGGCAAAGTAATCTACAGTTTTCATCATTTTCTCCGTGAATTATCAGGCGGTAGCCAATTTCACACTCGCCAATATTAATCAACCCGCTCATAATGATTTGATTAAGAAAACGGATGGCACCCTGCTTAGTGATAATCATCGCAGGCAAACGCAGGGCATATTCGGCTTTTCTCGACAGATAACAGGGATCTTCATCGGCGGGAAAGATCCCGATTTCCATCGTACAGTTAATTGAGGTGACGGCCGGGCACATCTTACCGCTGCTGGATATTGTCATACTTACTTTCTCCTTAAACTCCATAACACTGAAAGGTTGTTTGGGATAGTGAGCCAATACGGCAGATAAAGACTAATCCATCCATATTTGAACCCTTACATCATTCTGAAACGGGATAATGACGACAGCGGCCATTAAGCGAATAATCACGTTTTGTTTTTTTAATCGCGCAGCAAAACGCTTTTTCATATTACCGAGCCGGTGTTTCAACCTGATGGCTCTGAATACAAAGATAGTTCCAGCCTGTTCCTTAGTAAAAAATGTAAGCAGAAAACACAAGTCACTTAATACGTGGCATTTGAGAGAACAATAAACAACTTCCCGTTGAGTCGAGAGGAAATGAATAACAGAGCATTTCGCACTCTGTATTTTATGACCATGAGATCACGATATTTATCATATGAACATGACAAAAATGTGATGCTCATCACATAAAATGGCCAATTAATTGCTCTCAATGCATGGAATTAATAAAAGTCGCCGTAAATTTTCGCCTAATTCGGGAGAAATCTAAAACCCCAGAAGCGTCAAGATATTAATCCGGTGTATTTGGGCTGACAATATATGCTTTGCGTGTTTCTATTTGAATTCGGTGACCGTCTTGACGATCACCTTTAATTGAATAGCAATGAGATAAAATGGTGTCGAAGTTAATTAGCAATTAACTTGCCCATTACTCTTCTTTTATTGAGTTATTACCAGATGGCGTATTCTTATCTTCAAGCTTCGCCGCCAATTCATTTAAACGCTGCTCCATCGCCGTTAATTTTTCACGGGTACGCAGCAGAACCTGAGTTTGAATGTCAAATTCTTCGCGGTTAACTAAATCAAGTTTGCCAAGCTGGGATTGCAAAATCATCCGTAATTTCTTCTCTATATCGTCACCAAACTCTTTAACTCCCTTTGGTAAGGAATCCTGGATTTGGCGGGCAATTTGTTCAATTTTTTTGGGATCGAGCATGATGCATCCTTTTTATGACATAAATAATCTCCGATAGTGTAATACCAGATGGTAAAACCACAAACCATTGTGAGCCAGGTTTCACATCTGATTTTGTTGATTGCCCCCGGTAAATATTAGCGTTATAGTTTGCTGGCTTATCTCAGGGCGGGGTGAAAGTCCCCACCGGCGGTAAACATCAGGTCATCTTACGGGTGACTAGGTGAAGCCCGCGAGCGCTCCGTTTGTAGTTATCTTTATGATAAATCGGAGGTCAGCAGATCCAGTGTAATTCTGGAGCCGACGGTTATAGTCCGGATGGGAGAGAATAACGGCATCTGTCGGGCTTTTTGCCCGTCTGTTGTTCCGGCTATGGTATGCGAACATTATATTAATAATATTAATGTTACGATGTGGTGTCATAGTGAGAACTCCTCAAGACTGCCCTGATTCTGGTAATCCATAAATTTTAATGAGGTTTTTTACCATGAATCAGACGCTACTTTCTGAATACGGCACATCATCAGAACGTGTTGAACGCGCTATCGACGCTTTACGGGATGGCGGCGGTGTGATGGTGCTGGATAATGAAGATCGTGAAAATGAAGGTGATATTATCTTTGCGGCCGAAACGATGACCGTAGAGCAAATGGCACTGACTATCCGTCATGGCAGCGGTATTGTCTGCTTGTGCCTGACAGAGGACCGCCGCCAGCAATTGCAATTGCCAATGATGGTGGAAAATAATTCCAGTCCGTTCCAGACTGCTTTTACTGTAACCATTGAGGCTGCTCAGGGTGTGACAACCGGTGTTTCTGCGGCTGACCGTATCACAACCATTCGTGCAGCGATTGCGGATCATGCGAAGCCAAGTGATTTGAACCGTCCGGGCCATGTTTTTCCACTGCGCGCACAGCCTGGTGGTGTCCTGGCCCGTCAGGGACATACTGAAGCGACAATTGATTTGGTCAGTTTGGCAGGTTTCAAGCCAGCAGGTGTGTTGTGTGAATTGACCAATGATGACGGTTCAATGGCGCGTACTCCTGAAGTGGTCCAATTTGCGAAATTGCATAATATGCCGGTGGTAACCATTGAAGATTTGGTGGCTTATCGTCAGGCAGTAGATCAGAAAGCCAGTTGAAACGTAATCATCTGATAATCGGCTGAAATATCGGTTATAACGCACATATATTTACCTAAACCACAGTTCGCACAAGCTGTGGTTTTCAGTTTTTTTGAATAAATCCATCACCATTGGCACACTGTTTTGCCTGTCTGAAAGGCGTAATCTCTCTGCAAGTATTAAAATTATCTATATTTGGTATGGGAGGTCGTATGAATATTTCCAGAATGCCAGCTCTGTTTGTTGGTCATGGCAGCCCAATGAATGTACTGGAAGAAAATCGTTATACCAACGCCTGGCGTGAGCTTGGCGAAAGGTTGCCTGTCCCCAGAGCGATTCTGGTGATTTCTGCTCATTGGTACACTAATGGCACTGTTGTAACTGCCATGACTCAGCCGAAGACTATCCATGATTTTCGTGGCTTTCCACAGGAATTGCATGAAACTCAGTATCCGGCAAAGGGATTACCTGAGCTGGCCGCTTTAGTGCAAGAAATACTGGAACCTGTGGAGGTTTATGCCGATCACCATCAATGGGGATTAGATCACGGGACTTGGGGCATTCTGATTAAGATGTATCCTCAGGCCAATATTCCTGTGGTGCAGTTGAGTATAGATGACGCTAAGCCAGCGACGTATCACTATGAATTAGGGAAAAAGCTGGCTACTTTGCGAGATGAAGGTGTGTTGATCCTGGGAAGTGGTAACGTGGTACACAACCTTCATGCCATGAAGCGGCAGGAACCTAATGCTGAACCGTACCCTTGGGCAGAAACATTTAACCATTATGTGCGTGATAACCTTGCCAGCAATGAGCAGCCTTATCCTTTGGTTCATGCATTGGACAGAGAAGATGGTCAGTTATCCAATCCCTCTCCTGAACACTTTTTGCCATTGCTGTATGTCATGGGAACGTGGGATAGAAAAGAGGTGGTTTCTATTCCTGTCGATGGCATTGTGTCCGGGTCATTGAGTATGTTGTCTGTACGGGTTGGTTAAATAGTCAATTTTTGTGCTGTATTGATTGAAGTTTTTTACCCTTTTGTTAGGATCCCCGGTGGCGAGATCATCGCCACCTTGTCCGCGGAAAGGGCTGCGCCCATGATCATTGAAACGGTATGCCGTATGGCTTTCCCTTTTCTGTCTGACTGGCAGAACAGCCTCATACAAATAAGCAATTATTTCAGCAACTCACTGAGCATAATGAACCTCTGCCGTGGCTGGGCGATATTATGCTTGATGTCATTATTGATAATCTGTGCCTTGCACCAGAACCGGCAATATATTTTGACTCTGCGTCTTCAACATTGATGCTGACGCAGTTTGGCCAGGAATTACTGGCTAATAAGCGGGATTGGATAGAGAGTTTTCCTCTGGATCGCTGGTTGGGAGGTGTGCTTATTACGGGAGGTCAAGCTTGTTGGCGCTGGCATCAACAACGGAGAACCCTGATATTCTCGGATTGATATAAGACCGATATATCAGCCATAAATTAATGGATGTAGGCTTTGTTGAGGTAGATACGTTCCAAATCATCTTGAGCTTTAAGTGTCCAATAAACTTCCATGCTTATCATGTTTTCAGCTTGGATGTGAAATTAATAACATCTGAATGGCTAACAATACGGCTTGTATCGACATCCGTAAGGCCAGACAAAATCATTTGGTGGCGACGTTCACGTTCCTCAATCATTGAGGTAAGAGCCTCTTTAATGATCCGCGACTTTGAGCGGTCTAACTCTTTGGCTAAATCGTTTATGGCTGTAGCTAGTTTGATAGGTATCTGCGCGGTAATCGTCTGTTTTGCTGATATGGACATAAGAACTTCCAATAATCGTTATTGACCACTATGGCATCAATAATAGTCAGATTCTTTGCTGAGAAAAGTAGTTCTCCTTTTATGAAAGGGTACTTTCTGGTTAATTATGCTCAAGGTATGAGTAAATACATTTTTAAATCATCAATTCATGCTCAATGGATGGTAAAAAAAGGGTTGCCTATTGAAGTGAAAAAATCCATTGCATTTTCAATGATGTATTGTGTATCGTTAGAGTTCGAAGAGTTACAGTCAAATTTTGTTTTTTCAAATATTACTGACAGTGGGTTTAGTTGTGAAGATTTAATTTCAAATTTATTGGGTTTTTATAAATCAGTGCAACCAAGGGATTATATGTCTTTAATAAAACCCAAATCTAAAGAGTATGCATATAAAATATGGGATTATTACGGTCCTGTAGGTAAGTATAAGAATAAAGAGTTAAGACCTTGGGTTTTTCCTGATCCGGAGAGGTATCCTAACAATGCTTTTCCGTATAAGAAGAATTTGCCATATTATTTAAATACAATTAAACCTTTTTCTTCTTATGAGAAAGATATTGTTATAAGTCATGTAAAGCCAATAGCTTCTTATGAGGTTAAGTTGTGAGAACATTATTTTTTTTCGTATTTTTTTTCTTCGTTCTTATCTTTTGGGGGTGGTGGTTTTTATCAATGCCTAATGTATTTTATAGTGAGAAAGATTTTTTTAAATATAATTTATTAACTTATAATGAGATAAGGAACTCTCCCCGTGTATCAGAAAATTATGTTTTCGAATACTCGCCGAATGATGAAACATCACCACAAAGAAGCACCATTTATTTCTGTGATTTAAAAGATATAAGCTCCAGTTATAATGAACTGGTTCATTATATAAATGGAAATGGTTTTTTTATATCAAGAAATAATTCGTTGTTATATAAAGATAGCTCAAAAGATGATGTGTATTTTATCTTGGATAAAGTGATTTTTAATAAAAAGGAATGTTTAGAATTGATTTTTTCAAAAGAGATTAAATAATTTTAATTATTTCTTTTGTTTTATAAGTTATAATTTTAACGAGCGATTTTATTTTATACATGGTGTTTTATGATGCATATAATATAGTGGTTTTATTAAGGTTTTTTATAATTAATTATGGATATAAAATTTTTATGGGTCGAAATTATGAATAAGTTAACAGTGGTAATAACGGTGATAATATTTACTTTTATTAGTGTTTATTTATGGTTATTTATGATGCCTAATTTTATTTATAAAGAAAATGACTTCTTAAAATATCATCTGCTTACGCATAAAAAAATAAAAGAAGTTCCGCGTATTTCTCAAAATTATTTCTTCGAATATTATCCGAATGATGAATCATCACCTATATATAGCTCTGTTTATTTTTGTGATTTGAAACGTATGGCGAATAACTATAATGAAATCGTTAATTATATAAAATCAACTGGTTATACAGTAAATAATGATAACGTATGGTATATAAAAGGCGCTGAAACTATATATGACGATGCTTTTATGCTGTCAAAATCGCCTGTAGTTGGAAGTGAAAAGAAAGAGAATTGCTTAGGATTGACCTTTTCTGAAAGTGTTAAATGACTTTAATAATCTCTGGTTATTAACGGATATTATTAAGGAATTAATGTTTTTAATCAAGAATGTTTGGTATTGGCCTTTTCAAAAGAAATAAAATGATCTGAATTATTTGGGGATTACTCCCCAAAATATTAATTTCAACTAACCCTTTCATCCCATATGCTATATCCTGATGTACCTGCGATATGGTGTTTCCAAGTTATATTTCCATAGGCAATGGATATAATCTCATAGGGTTGTGCATCATTATGGGTAAGTGAATTGGGATAATGGGTAGATATATTGGTTATCGATGCATGCATGATTTCAATTGAATAATATTTTTCTTGAGAACCATTATTTGATGTTCTGTAAAAATCTAATCTGCAATTTATTGATTCGTTTTCTGATATTGCTATGCCTAATAGCGGCGAGGATTTGTCTATTGGCTTAGTGATTGAGATAGGTGAGTGATTAACATTTTGTTCTCTGCTGATATCATGGTCAAATGAGTAGACATAAATTTCATTTTCATGACCAGTTTGATATTTATTGCCGATAGAATCATAGGTAGAACAACCGCTGGATATCAGCCCTTGCTTTTTACCTTATATTGTGTTCGCCATATTATTTATCCTTTTTTTATAAGCTTGTAAGGGTACAATGTTTTTTCATCGGATTTTCAAGGGAGGAATTTGCGGTATTTTACGATCTTCCTTATTCCTCCCTTGTCTGGATATTAATCCAAAATAATGTGCGGATAGAAGCGGGATAAATCCTGGGTTATCAGTTCACGGTCTTCACGCAAACCAATACCACAAGGCTGATCATTGACCAACCAGCTACCAATCAACGTATAACTGTCACCGAATTTTGGCAGTGTATGGAATTGCTGAACGATCATGCCTTCTTTACCGTAAGGACCATCAGCACTGGCAATTTCCTTACCATTCTCAATGATACGGATATTCGCCCCTTCCCGTGAGAACAGTGGCTTAATAACATAGCTGTCCATTGCTGGATGGTTATCATCAGCAAAATAAGCGGGTAACAGGTTTGGATGATTCGGAAACATCTTCCATAACATTGGCAGTAATGCTTTGTTAGAGATAATGCTCTTCCAGGCAGGTTCTAACCAGCGAACGCCGGCATCTTCCAGTTTGGTGGCGAAAATCTCACGAAACATCATCTCCCAAGGATAGAGTTTGAACAGATTGCTGATCACCTGGTCTTGCAGATCAGTAAACTGGCCTTTCTCACCCAGACCGATCTCTTCGATAAACAAGAATTCAGTCGGGACACCGGCTTCCAGCGCGCAATCCTGTAAGTACTGAATGGTACCGCGATCTTCTTGCGTATCTTGACAGCAGGCCATGTGCAGTAAGCCAAAACCATGTTCATCACGCAACTGAGCAAAGCGTTCAATCAACTGCTCTTGCATGCTGTTGAATTGATCGGCATGTGCTGGCAACAAACCGGTATTCATCTGATCTTCCAACCAGATCCATTGGAAAAAAGCAGATTCATACAGTGAAGTTGGCGTATCGGCATTATTTTCCAACAATTTTGCCGGGCTTTTACCATCGTAAGCCAAATCCAACCGGGAATAGAGTGACGGCTGGCTGGTAATCCAGGAACTGCGGACAAAATCCCAGCAATGTTTTGGGATCTGGAATTTAGTCAACAGCTCTTCACTGTCGATGACTTTTTCTACCACTTGCAAACACATCTGATGCAACTCGGCAGTGGTATTCTCGATTTCTTCAATTTGAGCAAGAGAAAACTGGTAATAAGCATCTTCACACCAGTATGGCTCGCCATGCATGGTGTGAAAATTAAAACCATATTCTGTCGCTTTCTCGCGCCAGTCCGGGCGCTCAGTAATAGCAATGCGTTTCATCCGTGATTAGCCCCCCATTGAACGTGAAGTGGAGCCAGAAGAGGAACTGCGTTGCATGGTTGACTGTTTTGCAACAGAGTCACCGAAACCGCCACGGGTGACAGTTGTTGTCGTGGCGGGTTTTGGCGCCATAGCGGTTTTAGGAACCGTCATGGAACGGCCACCAGCAGTAGCAGGGCCATAGCTTTTGCCTGTCGCATCAACAAATTTACCGTTTGCCGGGCTGGTGGCAGATTTGGAGCTAAACAGCGGTTGTGATGGTGCTGCGCCGCCGCCCATCAGACGCCCCATCATAAAACCTGCCATCAGAGGCATCCAGAAGCTGCCACTTTGCTGCGGTTGGGCTTGTGCATTGCTATTCGCAGCTGTGCTGGAGCCATCCGATGCACTGCTGCCAAGGCCCGCCTGTGCCGGAGCCTGAGTACATTGTGCTTCACCAAACTCAGCGATGCAGTCTTCTTTGGTCGCATATTTAGGCGCTGTTTTTTCCGCTTCTTTCAACGCGTTGTTGTAAGTCAGATTACATTGTTCACTTTGTGATGGGTTTGCCTGAGAACAATCATCTGCGTTCATGTAAAGAGAGACGGTTTCATCACTCTGTTCACAGGCAGATAACATGAAAACCGCACTGACAGCGATTGCCACAGGCGCAAGGCGATAACTGCGCCAGGCTTTACGGAATGTGTCGTGATTAATATTTTTGGTCCGCTTTATTGTCATAGTCGTATACCCAGATTTTAAGTGTCTGTGATGCTTTAATGAAATAGCTCTAAGGATAGGGGAAAGATGAGCAAAATTAAAGCATAAACCTTCGAATTGATAGCCTAATTTTTTGTCTGACAAAGCGGTTGCTGGATATTGATTGTCTGGTATTCCGTTAAATCTGGTTTTAATGTGGTGAAATAGATATGTGAATTTTAAAAAACAGTGCTGTAATTGACATTTTGTGGTATTAATCCTGCCCGTATAAGTTCTAGTAAATTAAGGATAATTAAACGGGTAACGTTATGAAGTAAATAAATCTACTAATTATATTATCTGCTGTTATAGCGTCAGCAAATAATCTCGGTAATATAATCTTAAATTAGTCACTAATTGTTATTATATTATTGTTGTTGTATTTTCTATTTTAATTAAGGAGCTTAAGTAGTATGGATAAAAGTCAATATTCAGAAAAATGGCAAGCGCGTTTTACATTCTTTGAACAACATGGTGCTCCTAAGGCATCTGAGTATAGCGCTGCTATAAAAGCGGAATCTTTTGGACGCCGTATCTTGTTGAACATGAATTTTATCGCCTTCTTTTTTGGTTTTATTTACTTCTTTGTTTTAGGTTTATGGCGTAAAAATCTGGCTTTATTCGGTATCGCTGTTGTAGTGGGTATACTATTAGGGATTATTGAAAGTATTCTGAATATTGAGATCTCTCCAGTTGTTAGCATGAGTATTAACTGTGCTTTCGCGGCAATATGGGGAATAACCGCTAACTATGCTTATTATCTAAAAGAAAAGGTGAATAGTCAGAGTTGGAACCCATTTGAAGGATTTTTCTGATTTATATATTTTCTGCACTAAGGTAAATATCAGATTTTCTTACAGAGTAGATTGTCGTTGGCAGGCAATAAAACAGCCCGCTTTATGGCGGGCCGTTAATTAGTGAAGGTGAAGGGCTGAATTAATTACGGCCAGATGTTACGGGTGCGTCTGTTTCCCGAACAATACTGCTGGCTGATGTTGAGATCTGTTTATCCAGCGTATTATTCAGAGCTGCTAAATCGTTCTCATTAAGCGTGCCAAGTGCGTGCTGAATGTTCAGTTGATTAATCAGATAATCATAGCGAGCGTTGGACAGTTTTTGTTTGGCATCGTACAACGTTGTCGTCGCATTTAGCACATCAACAATGGTACGTGTACCGACCTGATAACCGGCTTCCATTGCATCCAGTGAGCTTTGCGCGGAAACAACAACCTGTTTGTAGGCGTTGATACTGCTGATGGAGGCAGATATGTTGTTAAAAGAGGAACGGACAACCTGTACAACATTGCGATAGGTGCTTTCCAGTTGTTCGCTGGCGCTGACAAAACCATATTGTGCCTGTTCAACGCGGGAACTGGTTGCCCCGCCGCTGTAAATTGGCAGACTGAGTGTCAGACCAACACTGTTTTCGCCATTATAGGCATTGCCGGGTTTTCTGCCTGGCTCATAGCCGGAGCCGTGAGACTGGACGTTTGAAACGCCGGTAGAGGCGCTTAGATCAATTTTTGGCATATGGCCGGTTTGTTCTGCTTTGATTTGCTCACGAGCCAGATCCTGACCTAAACGTGCAGATAACAGGCTTAAATTACGTTTCTCCGCCTCTTTCACCAGAATATCCACGGCTTCTGGTTTATGCGTTTTGAAACGATCAATATTCAGCGAGGATAACTGAGGGTAATAAGTACCGGTTACCTGACGCAGAGCTTCCAATGCATTATCCAGATCATTGCGGCTGGCAACTTCCTGAGCGAGTACGCTGTCGTAGTTAGCTCGGGCGTTCTGAACATCGGTAATGGCGACCAGACCGACATTAAAACGCTGAGTGATTTGATCCAACTGGCGATAAACAGCTGCTTTCTGCGCTTCAATGTAAGAGAGTGAATCAATAGCGCGCAGTACTTTGAAATAAGCCGTTGCACTATCCAAAATCAGTTTTTGTTCACTGCTCTGGTAGGTAACGTCAGCAATACCCGCCGTTTTTTCTTGTAAGTTCAACTGGCGCCATTTAGACATATCAAAAATGGTTTGAGTCAGCTTAAGCGTCGCGCTTAAGGCATTGTTTTCTGTGTCACGTGTATCGCGGTAACCACTGTTGTAGGTATATCCCGTATTTAATCCCAACTGAGGTAATAATGGACTACGGGATTCATTAATTTTTTCAAAAGCCGCATTACGCTCAGCCATTGATTTACGTAGTTCAGGATTACTTTCTTTTGCTTGCTTATAAACCTGCAAAAGATCTTCAGCCTGACTGACAGAGCTAAATCCCGCTAGGCTCATAGCGATAAAAAGGGAGAGCAGTTTCTTCATTTGCATTCCTTGTTGTGCAGCTATTTTGCTTGTTGCCTTGATGAAAAACGAAATATCACTGATTCTAGCAGAGTATGCTATCAGTCGAAGGTAGCCGTTTGTGCCATATTGCCTTAATTTAGCTTAACTTTACACCACCAAAAGGTGAATTTTTTAACTCTGCTTGATTAATATCATTTAGTGGCTAGCCAATAAGGAAGTATATCAGGAGAATTTTATGAATAAAAAGCTGTCAATGCCAGTCATGCTGAATAAACAAGATGTGGAAATTATCGCGAAAAAGAGTTTGTACAAAGGATTCTTCAAATTGACAAATTACCGCTTCCGTCATCGTCTGTTTGCTGGTGGTTGGAGCGAAGAGGTCAGTCGCGAAGTTTTTGAACGGGGACATGCGGGGGCTCTGTTGCCTTATGATCCACGCCGCGATGAAGTTGTGTTGATCGAACAGATACGAATTCCGGCGATAGAAACTAAAGCAACGCCGTGGTTGCTGGAAATTATTGCCGGTATGATTGAAGAGGGCGAAGATGTAGAGCGTGTGGTGCGCCGTGAAGCGATGGAAGAGGCGGGAATTGAAGTTAAACGTTGTAAACCGGTGTTAAGTTACCTCTCCAGCCCTGGAGGAACAACTGAACGTATTTCTGTGATGGTGGGGGAAGTTGATGCCACTAAAGCTGCCGGTATTCATGGATTGTCGGGTGAACATGAAGATATTCGGGTGCATGTGGTCAGCCGTGAGCAGGCTTATCAATGGATGGAAGAGGGAATTATTGATAATGCCGCTTCAGTGATTGCGATACAATGGTTAGCATTGCACCATGAAAAGTTAAAAAAAGCGTGGAATTCAGATAATTCCTGATTTTTAACCGAGAAAAGGGAAGTGTGTGCCAGTCAGCAGATCTCTTGCGTTAAAACGGGTTATGATGCTCGCCAATGATTTATAGGACAAGGAAACCATTTGGAAAGCCAGTTTAAACTGCCTGTGGTAGAAGGAACCACAGCCAAAATATTGCAAATAACAGATACGCATCTTTTTGCCGGCAAAGAAGAGACTTTGTTGGGTATTAATACTTATCGCAGTTACCACGCGGTGCTGGATGCCATCCTCAAACAAAATGCTGATATTGATTTAATCGTTGCGACAGGTGATTTGGCACAGGATCAGTCGTTGGAAGCCTATCGGCATTTTGCCGATGGTATTGCCCGTTTGTCGGCACCTTGTGTCTGGTTGCCCGGTAATCATGATTACCAGCCTGCTATGGTGGATGCTCTGGCGGCCGCGGGTGTTTCTCCGTCGAAACAGATTTTGGTCGGTGAGCATTGGCAACTCCTGATGCTTGATAGTCAGGTAGCAGGTGTTCCGCACGGAGAGCTGTCGGAATATCAGCTTGAATGGATGAAAAAGTGCCTGGATATATATCCTGAGCGTTACACGGTGATCTTGCTTCATCATCATCCATTACCATCGGGTTGCATCTGGCTGGATCAGCATAGCTTGCGTAATTCACATATCTTGGCTGAGTACCTGCAAGGTTATTCTCGGGTTAAGGCGATGCTTTGCGGGCATATCCATCAGGAGGTGGATATGGACTGGAATGGCATTCGTATGATGGCGACACCATCAACAAGCGTGCAATTCAAGCCACACTGCACTAATTTTACGCTTGATACGGTTGCGCCGGGATGGCGTTATCTCGAATTATCTATTTCTGACCGTGGCGAATTTGGTTTGACAACTCAGGTCCATAGACTGGAGAGCAATGAATTCTGCCCTGATTTAGATTCGGATGGATACTAGGTTGTGTTTGTCTCCTTGTGCCGCTGTGTTACTCTCTGCTTATTGGGCCTGCCAAGCCTCACCATTTGTGGCTTATCGCATAGGAACATAGCGGCCAGTGGTATTTACGCACAATTGAGGGACACAGCCTGATGCCAACATTACTCTATCTGCATGGTTTTAACAGTTCCCCGCAATCTGCAAAAGCGAATGCCCTGAAAAAGTGGCTGCATCAGCAGCATCCTGACATTGACATGTTGGTGCCTCAGTTACCGCCGTATCCTGAAGAAGCGGCTGAACTGCTGGAAAATCTGGTGGTGGAACGTGCCGGGGATAATTTGGGGATTGTTGGCTCTTCTCTCGGCGGTTATCTGGCGATATGGCTTTCACAATGTTTCAGTTTACCCGCAGTTGTTGTCAATCCGGCTGTTCGCCCGTTTGAGTTACTGCGGGATTATCTTGGGGAAAATATTAACCCCTATACCAATCAACGGTATACTTTTGAACAGCGCCATATCCATGATCTCAAAATCATGCATATTGAACCGCTAGAGTCACCGGATCTTATCTGGTTATTGCAGCAAACCGGGGACGAGGTGCTGGATTATCGTCAGGCCGTTGCCTATCTTGTATTATGTAAGCAAACTATTGAATCTGGTGGTAATCACACTTTTATCGGGTTTGAGCACTATTTCCCACAAATCATCAACTTTCTTGGGTTTTCCAGTGATGGCGAGAAAAAACTTGCCAAAAATGTTTGAACGACTGGTATTATCAACAGTATACAAAACTGATTAGCCCTTTAATCAAGAAGCAACCGACAGAATTACAACATGACTCAATCTAGTTACAACGCAGATGCCATTGAAGTTCTCAGTGGTCTGGAGCCGGTTCGCCGTCGTCCGGGAATGTACACTGATACAACTCGTCCGAACCATTTGGCACAAGAAGTGATCGATAACAGCGTGGATGAAGCTTTGGCGGGTCACGCTAAACATATTGAAGTGATCCTTCATAGCGATCAGTCACTGGAGATCATTGATGATGGCCGTGGTATGCCGGTTGATATTCATCAGGAAGAAGGGGTTTCAGCGGTTGAATTGATCCTGAGCCGCTTACATGCCGGTGGTAAATTTTCTAATAAAAACTATCAGTTTTCCGGGGGCCTTCACGGTGTGGGGATCTCGGTGGTTAACGCTTTGTCTAAGCGGATTGAAGTTACCGTCCGCCGTGATAGCCAGGTTTATCAAATCGCTTTTGAGAATGGCGATAAAGTGCAGGAGCTGGTGGTGATCGGCAGTTGTGGTAAACGCAATACCGGTACCAGTGTTCACTTCTGGCCTGATGAAAGTTTCTTTGACAGCCCACGTTTCTCAGTTTCCCGTCTGACGCATTTACTGAAAGCGAAGGCGGTTTTGTGTCCGGGGGTGGAAATTGTTTTTAAAGATAAAATCAACGATACCGAGCAAAAATGGTGTTATGCCGATGGTCTGACCGACTATCTGATGGCGGCGGTTAATGGCTTGATAACATTGCCGCAAGCCGCTTTTGTCGGTACTTTCAGCGGTGAAACCGAAGCGGTTGACTGGGCGCTGCTCTGGTTGCCTGAAGGGGGGGATCTCCTGACTGAGAGTTATGTGAACCTGATCCCGACGATGCAGGGCGGTACCCATGTAAACGGGCTGCGTCAAGGGTTACTGGATGCCATGCGTGAATTTTGTGAATTCCGCAATATCCTGCCACGCGGTGTGAAGCTTTCTGCCGATGATATCTGGGATCGTTGTGCTTACGTTCTGTCTGTAAAAATGCAGGACCCGCAATTTGCCGGTCAGACGAAAGAACGTCTCTCTTCCCGTAAATCCGCTGCCTTTGTTTCTGGTGTCGTCAAAGATGCTTTCAGCTTGTGGTTGAACCAGAATGTTCAGGAAGCAGAGCAATTGGCTGAATTGGCGATCGCCAGCGCACAGCGCAGAATGCGCGCCGCGAAAAAGGTGGTGCGTAAAAAACTGACCAGTGGCCCTGCGTTACCGGGAAAATTAGCTGACTGCACATCACAGGATCTGAATCTCACCGAGTTATTTTTGGTGGAAGGGGATTCTGCGGGCGGTTCGGCGAAACAGGCCCGTGATCGTGAGTATCAGGCGATCATGCCGTTGAAAGGAAAAATTCTGAATACCTGGGAAGTCTCTTCGGATGAAGTGTTAGCGTCACAGGAAGTCCATGATATCTCAGTTGCTATTGGCATCGACCCGGATAGCAACGATCTCAGCCAGTTACGCTATGGTAAAGTCTGTATTCTGGCGGATGCCGACTCAGATGGCTTGCATATTGCGACGCTGTTGTGTGCATTGTTTGTCCGCCACTTCCCAACATTGGTTAAGAATGGCCATGTTTATATGGCAATGCCGCCTTTATATCGTATCGATTTGGGCAAAGAAGTGTATTACGCACTGGATGAAGAGGAAAAGATCGCGGTGCTGGATCGCCTAAGCCGCAAACGGGGTAAGCCTAACGTACAGCGCTTTAAAGGGTTGGGTGAGATGAACCCACTGCAACTGCGTGAAACGACGTTAGACCCGAACACCCGCCGTCTGGTGCAATTGACTATCAATGATGAAAACTACCAGGAAACCTTCTCTGTGATGGATATGCTTCTGGCGAAGAAGCGTTCAGAAGATCGCCGTAACTGGCTGCAAGATAAGGGTGATACTGTGGAAATTGAAGTGTAACGCCCACAGGGATAGTCAAAGAAGATTCTGAGGAAATTAACGAATGAGTGAGATAACTCACGATGGCGTGGAGCGTTTGCCGCTCCACTCGTTTACTGAAAACGCCTATTTGAACTACTCCATGTACGTCATCATGGACAGGGCGCTGCCTTTTATCGGTGATGGTTTGAAACCGGTTCAGCGCCGTATTGTTTATGCCATGTCAGAACTTGGGCTGAACAATACCGCTAAATTTAAGAAATCCGCCCGTACTGTAGGTGATGTATTGGGTAAATACCATCCACATGGTGATGGTGCCTGTTATGAAGCGATGGTGCTGATGGCGCAGCCATTCTCTTACCGTTATCCGCTGGTGGATGGACAAGGGAACTGGGGCGCGCCGGATGATCCTAAATCTTTCGCCGCGATGCGTTATACCGAATCCCGTCTGTCCAAATATGCAGAGTTGTTGCTGACCGAATTAGGGCACGGCACTGTTGACTGGGTACCGAACTTTGACGGCACATTGCAGGAACCGAAAATGCTGCCGGCGCGTTTGCCAAATATCCTGCTGAATGGCACCACCGGTATTGCGGTAGGGATGGCGACAGATATCCCGCCTCATAACGCGCGTGAAGTGGTTAATGCACTGATAACGCTGCTGGATAAGCCACAAAGCTCCCTTGATGAGCTGATGGTACATGTTAAAGGTCCTGATTATCCGACCGAAGCGGAGATCATCACGTCGCATGAAGATATCCGTAAAATTTATAAAAGTGGCCGCGGTTCGGTACGAATGCGTGCAGTTTGGTCAAAAGAAGATGGCAATGTGGTGATCACTGCGCTGCCACATCAGGTTTCTGGTGCCAAAGTACTGGAACAGATCGCCAACCAGATGCGGGCTAAAAAATTGCCGATGGTTGATGATTTACGTGATGAATCTGATCATGAAAATCCAACCCGTCTGGTGATTGTTCCCCGGACAAACCGGGTGGATGTGGAGCAGGTAATGAACCACCTGTTTGCGACAACCGATCTGGAAAAGAGTTATCGCGTCAACCTGAATATGATCGGATTGGATAACCGCCCGACCGTAAAAGGTTTGGTTGAGATCCTTTCCGAATGGCTGGTATTTCGCCGGGAAACGGTACGTAAGCGTTTGAACCATCGTCTGGAAAAAGTCCTTAAACGCCTGCATGTGCTGGAAGGCCTATTGATCGCGTTTCTCAATATTGATGAGGTCATCCACATTATTCGTAGTGAGGATGAGCCAAAACCGGTGTTAATGGAACGTTTTGGTTTAAGTGAGACTCAGACGGAAGCCATTCTGGAACTGAAATTACGTCACTTAGCTAAATTGGAAGAGGTGAAAATCCGTGGCGAACAGGATGAATTGGCAAAAGAGCGTGATAAGTTACAGGCAATTTTAGGTTCTGAGCGTAAGCTGAACACGTTATTAAAGAAAGAGATTATTGCTGATGCGGCGACTTATGGCGATGAACGTCGTTCTCCAATGAGAGAGCGTGATGAAGCCAAAGCCATGAGCGAGCACGACATCACACCTTGTGAGCCAGTGACCATCGTACTGTCAGAGATGGGTTGGGTGCGCAGTGCGAAAGGTCATGAGATCGATCCGGCTGGGCTGAATTACAAAGCGGGCGACAGTTTCCGTGGCGCGGCTCGTGGTAAGAGCAATCAGCCGGTGGTTTTTATTGATACAACGGGCCGTAGCTACTCGCTTGATCCGCGGGATATGCCTTCTGCCAGAGGCCAGGGGGAGCCACTGACGGGGAAATTGACTCTGCCCGCGGGTGCAACAGTAGAACATGTATTGATGGCACCTGATGAACAGAAATTTTTGATGGCATCTGATGCCGGTTACGGTTTTATCTGTACTTTTAGTGATCTGGTAGCCAAAAACCGGGCGGGTAAGGCACTGATTACATTGCCGGAAAAGGCTGGCGTCATGACGCCGCTGGAAATAAATAACGCGCAGGATGATATGCTGCTGGCAATCACCAGTGCAGGCCGGATGTTAATGTTTCCGGTTGCGGATTTGCCTCAGCTTTCCAAAGGGAAAGGAAATAAGATCATCTCTGTTCAGTCAGCGTCAGAAAATGATCTATTGAGTTGGTTATTGATACTACCGCCACAATCGTCAATTACACTTTACTTTGGTAAACGTAAACTGACTCTGCGTCCTGAGGATTTACAGAAATTCCGTGCAGAGCGTGGGCGTAAAGGAACATCTCTACCTCGTGGGTTGCAACGTATTGAGCGGGTTCAGGTTGATACACCTCTCTCTGCGATCGGTGTAACTAAATAGTGGAATTAAATGAAACTAACGGGCTTGAGTGAGGCCCGTTAAACAAGAGGCAGCTATGTTAGCTATTATTCGTGGCATTATTGTTATCCTGTTTTCGATTGTGGTGTGTGTACTCGGTGGTATTTACTGTTTATTCAGACCCCGTCATCCGGACCATGTCATGGTATTTGGTAATATGTTTGGTCGGTTGTCGAAAATATTTGGCATTAAAATAATTGAGCGTATTCCTGCTGACGCCAAAAATTATGGTCCGAGTATCTATATAGGCAACCATCAGAACAACTATGACATGATAACCATGTCCAATGCGGTTCAGCCGGGTACGGTGACGGTAGGTAAAAAAAGTCTGGTGCTGATCCCGTTTTTTGGTCAGCTTTATTGGCTGACAGGTAATATTCTGATTGATCGAAATAACCGTGCTAAAGCACACGGCACTATTACCCAGGTTGTCGAGCAGATTCAAGAACGCGATATTTCTGTCTGGATGTTTCCGGAAGGGACGCGCAGCCGTGGCCGTGGCTTGCTGCCGTTTAAAACCGGTGCTTTCCATGCCGCTATCTCTGCGGGAGTGCCGATTGTCCCGGTTTGTGTCTCTTCCATCACGAATGGCAATATTAAGTTGAATCGCTGGGATAATGGCACCGTTATTGTGGAAATGTTGCCGCCCATTGATACTTCCGAATATACCAAAGAGCAGGTGCGTGAATTGGCAGAATATTGTCATCAGATAATGAAAGACAAAATAGACGCGCTGGATGAGGAATTAGCTGCAATGAAGGAGCAGGGTAAGTACTCATAATAGGTTATTTTTGTTTGCCGTCTTTTTTGTAATTAAGGGTGGGTTTGACAAAAGCGAACGTACTTTAATCCTCACATATCTGGTGTATGTGAGGATTTTTGCCTGTTGTCCGTGTCCACAATGTATTGATAGAAATGATATGTACTGATCGCTTACAGAGATAGATTCGTGTAATGCATTCAGATAGTTTAATTCTCTGCCTATTCGCGTTATGATGAGCGCTTGATAAATAATATTCTTGTTAAATGCAATCAAAAGGATAATAAACTTTAATAACTTCAATAATGAGTTATTAGCTTCCAGATGAATGATTGCAATATTTCAGGTATTTCTGAGGCACATAATACCCGGAATTTAATTGGGCTTGTTGCGGAGAAAATATGTCATTTAGTCGGCGCCAATTTATTCAGACATCAGGCTTGGCAATGTGTATCGGAGCCGCTCCTTTTGTGGTTGGGGCCAGCAAAAATCAGCAAACTGCCTTGCCGATTCCCCCTTTATTGGAATCTCGTGGTGGGCAGCCACTATTTCTGACTTTACAAAAAGCCCACTGGACGTTTGATGGACAATATAAAACCAGTGTGTGGGGGATTAATGGTCAATATCTTGGTCCGACGGTACGGGTTCATAAAAACGATGACGTCAAACTGATATACAGTAATCGGTTAGCGGAGCCGGTTTCGATGACCGTCAGCGGATTGCAATTACCGGGAACGCTGACTGGTGGGGTTGCCCGTCAGATTTCTCCAGGGGCTGACTGGTCGCCGGTGTTACCTATTCGTCAGCAGGCGGCGACTTGCTGGTATCATGCCAATACCCCTAACCGGATGGCACCGCATGTTTATAATGGCTTGGCGGGAATGTGGCTGGTGGAAGATGAAACCAGCCGTCATTTGCCGTTGCCAAAACATTATGGTGTTAATGACCTTCCGGTTATTTTGCAGGATAAACGGCTGGATAATTTTGGTGTTCCTGAGTATCAACCCGTCGCGGGTGGTGGGTTTATCGGTAATACATTGTTGGTTAATGGCGTACAAAATCCTTTTATTGAAGTATCCCGTGGTTGGATCCGTCTGCGTTTACTGAATGCATCCAATGCCCGCCGATATCAGCTACAGATCAGTGATGGTCGTCCTTTCTATATGATAGGCACCGATTTGGGGTTATTACCTGCGCCGGTAGCGGTTCCGCAACTGTCCCTTGCGCCAGGTGAACGGCGTGAAGTATTGATTGATATGTCTGAAGGGGATGAAGTTTCTATTACCGCAGGTGAATCAGCTGGCATACTTGACAGGCTGCGTGGGTTGTTTGAACCCTCTACTATGCTGATTTCCAGCACTGTTCTGACCATTAAACCGACAGGTTTGTTATCTTTGGTGACAGATGCCTTGCCATCCCGTCTGGTCGATGATGTTATGCCGGTTTCTAACGTAATCCGTAACCGGGAAATTTATCTTGATGGTAATACGCCGGGAATTAATGGTGTGTTGTGGGATATGAACCGGGTAGATATTACCAGCCAGCAGGGAACATGGGAGCGTTGGATCGTAAATGCAACCTTCCCACAGCCGTTCCATATTGGCGGTGTGCAGTTTAAAGTGATAAATCACAATGGTGAGACACCTCAGCCACAGGATTATGGTTGGAAGGATACCGTCTGGGTTAATGGGCGCGTGGAATTACTGGTTTATATGAACCAGCCATCTTATGAACACTTCCCATTCCTGTATTACAGCCAGATCCTGGAAATGGCCGATCGCGGCTCTGTGGGGCAGTTAGTGACCATACCTGCCAATCAGTAAATCAAAATTTGGTGCGCGGTATTAATGCCGCGCACGTTTTAATTCTTATGGTCTATTATCGCTATATGGATTTTTTAGTCACCTTTCAGCATTAATCATTGAAATCAATTAATCAAGGAGATGACTGAATTCACTGAAATCAACGAATGTCTCAGGGGTTGGCCCCAGACGTTTGCCGATATCCAGTGTCGTCATCGTGGTCAGATCTTCTTTGTCCAATTTGAAGTCGAACACTTCAAAATTCTCTCTGAGTCTTGATAATGTGGTTGATTTTGGGATCACAATCATACCGTTATCGATGTGCCAGCGGATAACTATCTGAGCTGGTGTCTTGCTGTACTTTTGTGCCAGATGTTGAACCAATTGATTATCAAATACGCCTTCACCACCTTGTGCCAGCGGGCTCCAGGATTCGGTAACAATATTATGAGTGGCATTCCAGGCATGAAGCTGGCGTTGTTGCAGTAGTGGGTGTAATTCGACCTGATTAATCACGGGATGAACGCCAGTTTCATTGATCAGCCGTTGGAGATGCTCGGTGTGGAAGTTAGAAACCCCGATACTGCGGATAAGCCCCTCTTTCTGTAATTCAATAAATTGCTGCCAGGCTTCTACATATTGATCTTGCGGTGGTGCAGGCCAGTGCATCAGATAAAGATCAATATAATCCAGTTGCAATTTTTCCAGACTTTCTGTCAACGCGGCGCGAACATCACCATGCCGGTCATTCCACAATTTGGTTGTGACAAAGATATCTTCACGGGGGATATCTGTTTCTTGTAGCGCTTTGCCTACTCCTTCCTCATTATTGTAAATAGCGGCGGTGTCAATTGCCCGATAACCGATATCCAGAGCAGCATGGATTGTGGTAATTACCTGTTGATTATCTGCGGCCCATGACCCAAGCCCCAATTGTGGCATATGGTTTCCATCAGCGAGTCTGATGATTGGTTGGTTGTCCATGACTACCTCCTAAAAGATAGATTTAAAATATCAGCTAAAATTAATAACGTAGCCTCATAGCAGGGTGGTTGATATTAAGTTGATGTTAAAGGTAATTGAAGAAAGTAATACGACAGGCGTGATCTAAGCCATGCATTTTGACTAAGATATGGCTCAATACATGAATTGACCGGTTTTATGGAGCGGCGACACCAGGAATATCACCCATTGACTGGGCCGCAGTTCACATAATATTGACGCATTAAGTTAAGAATAAAAATCCTGTTGCGGCTTGTAAACCATAATGACTTTTATTTACGTTTTGCTGCGGTGGTTTTCCTGTGGCACCAGTACATCAGCAGAGAGGCGATTAAACCACTTAACAACAGCACGATGGGTAAAATGATCAAAATGTTTATCACCAGATCCTGGTGGTTTTTAATAAACGGGATCTGATTGAGGAGATAACCAAAACCGACCATGATGACTACCCATAGTAAGCCACTGAGCCAGTTAAAAATTTGAAAACGTTTACTGTTGAGTCCGGATATACCTGCCAGTGTTGGTAACAGAGTACGGACAAAAGCCAGAAAACGGCCAACCAACAAAGCGGCCAGACCATGTTTGAAAAACAGCATATTGGCCCGTTGGCGGTACTGAATAGGAAGTTGCGCCAGCCAACCTTTAACCCGTTTTGTATCACCAAGCCATAGTCCTTGAAGGTAGCCGAGCCAGCAACCGATACTTGCCGCAGCTGTCAGTATGAAAACGGTTGGGATAAAACTCATTACCCCTTTGGCAATCAACGCGCCGGCGAGGATTAATAGCGTATCACCGGGCAGAAAAGCGGCGGGTAATAAACCATTTTCCAGAACCAGTGTTACAAACAGAATGCCATAGATAATCCAGAGAACATCGGGGTTGGCAAGTTTGGAAAAATCATGCTGCCATAATGCTTGCATGATCTCGTTTAGTACTTCCATTGTTTATCCTGTGACTGTTATAAGTGAATTTATTGCAATTGCATTATAAAAGTCAGTTTACCGCAAAATTTTGAGCATAGCTTGATTGATCTCTTGCTGGGGAAAACTTATGGTTGGTGTTCATTAATAAATTTAGATAAGTGTGGTGAATCGATCGATTCTTTTAAAAGCGAATTCCAGTCATCTGGTGGGCGTCCAGCGTTAAGCATTTCACCAAATACTTTGTAAGCGTCGTGTTGATCACCATACACCCTTTTTGTTCTCTCATCATTTACCCAACCGAAGATAATAATTTTACTTTCGGTGTGAAAACGGAAAAAGAGTCGATATTGTTGGAAAAATTTTGCTCTGAACCAGTGTTTTCTTTTGCCACCTAATGTATGGCCCAAACGAAAGGCTATATTAGCTGGGTCACTGGGAATAATTTCAGTAACGAGTTTTATGATTGCAGCCAAGCGTTTTGTATCATTTTTTTTCAGATAGTCATTTGGATATTTCTGTTGAAGTTGTTCGGTTTTATCTATTATTTGTTTCAGTTGTTCTATAAAGCACGGATGGGCAAAAAGAGCCCACCCGTTTATTACACATACTCGATCGTACATAATCCTTTACTCATCGTCAGCAGATAGTGGGTTATTGAGATCTATGTCTATTCCTGCGGTAAGTGATTGTGCCCGGTTGATGAGCTGTTCACTTAATTGTTGTACTTGTTCAGGATGTTCCTTAATGTCTTTTGCCAGAAAGTTCAGAAATGATTCAATTGCAGGATCTTTTTCTTCTTCGTTGTTTTTACGACTAATAAGTACATCACCGGAAGATAAGATCTTATATTCGATACTATCATGGCCCGGTCTTAGTTTGAGAGCTTTACGAACTGGTGTTGGAATGGTTGTTTGGCTGCGACGGGTAAGTTTGGATTCTGCACCAACCTCGAACTCAACACTTGGGAATGCGTGCATATTTTGACCTCATTATGTTGATTTAATCATCTTTCTAACAAAGTGTAATGCAAATGCATTGTAATGACAATGAGTTTATATTGTCTTTAAGTGTTGAGATTTTCAGTTTATTACCTTAGATAACAATAAGATTAATCAGCAAAAATTCGACTAAATCCCTCAGCTAAATCATCAATCAAATCCTGAACATTTTCCAGCCCGACATGCAAGCGGAACAGGGTGCCTGTTCTTTGTGGGGCATCGTATTGGCGTATTGTTTTTATCTCTTCTGGTTGATAACCCAGGATCAGTGATTCGAAACCACCCCATGAAAATGCCATTTTAAAATGGTGAAAATTATCCAGATAATTTGAAAATTGCTGGTGTGTTAATCTTTCTTTCAATTGAAAAGAGAACAGGCCATTACTGCCGCTGAAATCGCGAATGAAATTGTCATGGCCGGGGCAGGAGGGGAAGGCAGGATGATAGACTGCTGCAACTTCGGATCTCTGTTGCAGCCATCGTGCTATCTCGATACTGCTTTTTTCATGTTGTTTCAGGCGAATGGCTAAAGTCCGCAACCCGCGACTTGCCATATACACCGTATCGGCATCCGCCATTTGTCCCATCAAATAGGAGCTTTCCCGCAGTTGCACCCAACAGCGTTCGTTTGCGACGGCAATACCTAACATTGCGTCTGAGTGACCAACAATGTATTTGGTGCCGGATTGAATAGAAATATCGATGCCGAACTCCAGTGCCTTAAACAGCACACCCGCGGCCCAGGTATTATCAATCATGATGACAATATCTGGATTGACTTGCCGTACCGCGCGAACAATCGCCGGAATATCCTGTACTTCCATGGTGATGGAGCCTGGGGATTCAAGAAACACCACTTTGGTATTGGGCTTAATCAGTTCAGCCATCTCCTCGCCAATCATCGGATCAAAATAATCGGTAGTTATATTCATCCGTGACAATATCTTGTCACAAAAGCTTTGTGTCGGGTCGTAAGCTGAACCAGTCAACAGAATATGATCGCCGGCGGCGGCAAAAGAGAGAATGGCATTGCTGATCGCGGCGGCACCAGAAGGATAAAGCGTACAACCTGCGCCTCCTTCCAGTTCAGCCATGGCTTCCTGAAAAGAGAAATGGGTTTGGGTGCCACGCCGGCCATAAAACAGTTCGCCATTGGCGCGGTTGTGTGTTGCCTGCTTTTTGGATGCGACAGAATCGAAAATCACAGATGATGTTCGTTGAATGATTGGATTGACTGCGCCTTGAGTAAATTTACGGTTTCTGCCTGCATTGACCAGTGAAGTTTCCAGTTTTTTTTCTGTCATGATCCATTGCCACCTTAATTTCAAAGTTTGAAATGGTGTAAAAAATAGAGTTAACACGTTAAAAGATTTAGTCCTTTTTGTACAAAAGGATTAGGCCAACTTGACGAAAATTCATCTGATTACTTGCGAGTGAGGTTTCTTTGATTTTATTTTGTGAAGGGGTAACACTTTTTTATTAAACAATAATGATAATTACTATCAAATCACTTAATGTTTGATATCATCAGCCTTCATTTTCATTCAGTCTGGCGAAGATGAATGAAGACTCAGTGTAAATAAGGTTAGTGAGATGACGAAAGGTAATTCACTGCTAAATAACAAGGTTTATAAGAAAGGGAGTAAAGGCCAACTGATGCGTAATTTGACTGCTTCAATTATCTTAGCGTTCGGGCTGACAGGTTCAGCGTTGGCTGATACAACACCAGCATCTGCAACAGACAACAATACCACGACAAAAACCGCACAGATTGCAACACCTGCTCCGGCGGCGACCTCAACAACTTCGGGTACAACTGCACCGCCGGCAAATCAGGTTGCACCACAAACGGCATCCGCTACAGACTCTACCCAAGTGACTCCGGTGGCTACTGATGTTGTTGCTCCTGATGTTTCAGCCGATGAAACCAGTCTTTCCAGTGGTTTTGCTACCGATTTGTCTATCTGGGGCATGTATAAGAACGCTGACATTGTTGTTAAGACCGTGATGGTTGGCCTGGTGATTGCTTCTGTTATTACCTGGGCGCTGTTCTTCTCAAAAGGAACTGAACTGTTGGCTGCCGGTCGTCGTTTACGTAAAGAGCAATTGGCTCTGGCGGAAGTTAAGAGTCTTGATCAGGCTGCGGAAATTGCAGAAGGTTTCAGCAAACTCAGTATTAGCCGCTTACTGCTGAATGAAGCACAGGCAGAACGCCAACTATCTTGTGAAAGTAGTGATCTGAATAGCACAAAAGAGCGTGTCTCTTTCCGTCTGGAACGTTCAGTTGCGGCTATCAGCCGTCATATGGGGCGTGGTAACGGCTATTTGGCGACTATTGGCGCGATTTCTCCTTTCGTGGGTCTGTTTGGTACGGTGTGGGGGATCATGAACAGCTTTATCGGTATCGCTCACTCACAGACAACTAACCTCGCCGTGGTGGCACCGGGTATCGCGGAAGCGTTGTTAGCGACAGCGCTTGGACTGGTCGCGGCGATTCCGGCTGTTGTGATTTATAACATCTTCGCCCGTATGATCGCGTCTTACCGTGGTCAGGTTGGTGATATGGCGGCACAGGCATTATTACTGCTTGGCCGTGATCTGGATTTGGCAAATAGCAAGACAAGGTGATGTATGGCAATGCGTCTTAATGAAAATTTGGACGATAGCGGCGAATTGCACGAAATCAACGTCACACCATTTATTGACGTGATGTTGGTGCTGCTGATTATCTTCATGGTAGCGGCACCACTGGCAACCGTTGATATTAAAGTGGATTTACCCGCATCGTCGGCAAAACCGCAACCCCGTCCTGAAAAACCGGTATTTCTGACGGTTAAGGCTGATCGTCAGCTTTACGTCGGTGATCAACAGGTAGATCATGATACTCTGGCGGCGGTATTGGATCAGACAACCCAATCCAATAAAGAGACAACAATTTTCTTTCAGGCTGATAAAACTGTGGATTATGAAACACTGATGAGTGTGATGGATGCTCTGCGTAAATCGGGCTATCTGAAAGTGGGATTGGTAGGCATGGAAGCAGTTTCATCGGGTTAGTTATCACGGACTCTTCCATTAAATAACCGCGCTGGAAAGCGCGGTTGAGATTAAAGTGGTAATTGGTTTGTGTAATGGGAGAGCATAAAAAAGCGTGGGGCACTACATTGGTGTTATGCTGTGATAGCTAATGTAGAACTATCAACCGTACTCCAGCTAGCTCATAATTTTGATGCCAGGATACCAACGCTCAAGTTGTGCCTTTAGCTTGCCATTCAGAACGGTCATCTGAGGGGAACATTAAAAGATTGCCTCAAGGTTTTTATGCTCTATACATTAGGAGAGCATGAAATTGTGTGGGGCACTACATTGGTGTTTATGCTGCTATAGCTAATGTAGAACCATCAACCGTACTCCGGCTAGCTCATTAATTCTGATGCGGAGAGCATTTAAACGATTGCCCCACGGATTTTTATGCTCTCTCTTTTGATGCGCCGGCAAGATCTTAACCGAATGCCATTGGTACACCGGAACCCCAGAAAATTTTTCACCTCCGTCACACAGAGGTCTGGATGAAGGAGTCTGCACCTTAGCCTCCCATTACAAAGTAAACTCTTGAGTTAAATTAACTCATGGATTAATATCATATACATGGAGGCGCTAAATGTTTGATATTGAAATCCACGAAGAAGCGTTGAAAGAGATACAGGAGCTGCCCCCGGCGTTGCAGTCAAAAATGACCCGGCAGATAGACAAGCTGGCTGCTTTTGGAACCACACTCCGGGAGCCTGATACAAAACCGATCCGGGATGGATTCTTCGAACTGAGGGCTAAAGCCGGAGACATCGGGCGAGCAATCTATGTGTACCAGAAGGGGCGGCGGGTATTCATCCTTAAAGTTTTTGTTAAGGATACGGCAAAATTACCACCGGCAATGCTAAACGCGGCAGCTAACAGGTTAGAGGAGATGTTAAATGGCAACTAAAAAATCAATCCCGTGGGCGAAAGCCCGCGAGGAAATTTTATCCGACCCGGAAGTTCGTTCAGCATATGAAGCGGATCTGCGGGCCGAAAAAATCCGCGCCCAGCTGGTCGAATGGCGTTCTTCTGCCGGGCTGACCAGTTCCCAGATAGCTGAACGTCTGGGGGTGTCACCAGCGGCAGTATCCCGTACTGAGCGTAATGCTGAAAAAGCCAGTCTGGAAACGCTGGCTCGTTACGCTGCGGCCTGCGGCATCGAGCACCCACAAATTACGTTGTAATAATGTTGGGGTTCTACGCCGGAACCCCACAGCCCATTCCCCTGCGCCAGATGCGCAATTCAAACCCGCTCATAAAAACCCTTAAAAGTGCCAAATTGGCACTTTTATAATAGTTAAAATTGGCGGTATAAAAGAGGACGTGCAGGTGGACGTTCTTTTAAACTCACAAAATCTCAGGTTCGCCTGGCACAAGCTTCCATGAAAAGTAGGGATTGTAGCGTATCTGAATTATGTGAAGAGCTTGGGATTAGCAGGCAGGCTATCTATAAGTATGTAGGGCTAGATGGGGAACTCAGAGAATACGGCAAAAGAGTATTAAAATCTTAGCGCTAACTGAATACCCATTTTTTTCCTCATCAACTTTGAACCCTATCGGGGGATGGGCAAAAATAGCCTAATGTAGAGAGCATAAAAACCTTGGGGCAATCTTTTAATGTTCCCCTCAGATGACCGTTCTGAATGGCAAGCTAAAGGCACAACTTGAGCGTTGGTATCCTGGCATCAAAATTATGAGCTAGCTGGAGTACGGTTGATAGTTCTACATTAGCTATCACAGCATAACACCAATGTAGTGCCCCACGCTTTTTTATGCTCTCGTTGCTCCGTGCGTTGTGAAAAGCTGCATTTATCTTGCAGGTGAAAGTCCTACTCCGGAAGGCGCAGCCAGTGCCACCGGATAGCGAGTCTTGCGCCGTCCCGGGTAACCTGGAAGGTGAAGCGTAGACAGCGAAGTATCCGAGCCGAAACCAAATGGTGAACGTGATACTCCCGAAATTGAACTAATTGTGGAAGCCGACAGGTTGGAGCACCTGGCAGGCAACAGGTTACCGGAGGCCATACTGGCGAACTGCCGAAGGATACCAACCACCGGGAGTGCAGGCGTCGGCGAGTTTACAGAGATAAATGATGGAACACAGGAGATCCGGATGTTTCCCCCAGGAATGGGGTATCCGCAGCACAAGTGCCAAACACAAGGCTACGGAGATGAACACCCGGAAGTCGGAGTCAGCCATAGTAGTGATGCGGGTAACGACCGTGGAGAGAAGGGCTGACAGACAGATCGAGCGTAAGAGAGAAACAATGACCGTACTCAGCAACGACGGGCAATCATGGTTAACGAAACTTGAGCGCATAGGCGAGAAATCAGTTCGCGATCGGTCAGCAATGTTCAGCAACCTTGGACACCTGATTGATAGCGATATGCTGAAAGAACAGTTCCGGCGTCTGGACGGGAATAAAGCCCCCGGAATTGATCATGTGACGAAGGCCAAATGGGGTGAACAACTGGACGAGAATATCGACAGGCTGCTCCGGCGTATACGCCGGGGTTCTTATCGCCCTAAACCAGCCAGAATCACGGAGATCCCAAAAGAGGATGGCAGCAAAAGACCACTGGCCATTTCCTGTGTGGAAGATAAAGTTGTGCAGCTTGCTGTCAGCACGATCCTCGGCAAAATTTATGAGCCACTATTCCTGCCGTGTTCATTTGGGTTCAGACCGGGACAGAGCTGTCACATGGCACTACAGGCTCTGCAACAGCAAACCATTCGCAACTGGAATGGAGCAGTAGTGGAGATAGACATCCGGAAATATTTCAACAGGATACCGCATGGTGAACTGATGGAACTGCTCCGGAATAAAATATCAGATCGCCGTTTTCTCAGACTGACGGAAGCCCTGATAACGGCTCCTGTTCTGGAAAATGGAAATATCCTCAGCAACGAAATCGGCTGTCCGCAGGGCTCCATATTGTCACCTGTACTCGCCAACATCTCCTGCACCACGTCATTGACGAATGGTTTGCTGAAATCAGCCGTTCGCATATTCGGGGAAAGGCAGGCATGATCAGATACGCAGATGATATGGTATTTACCTTCGAGTACCAGCATGAGGCGAAACGCTTTTACAGTGTGTTGCCGAAAAGACTGGGCCGGTTTGGCCTTGAGCTTCACGAAGATAAATCGCAGCTTCTTGCGGCGGGTCACGTGGCGGCGATGAGGGTAAATCAGAGGGGAGAACGTCTTCCTACGTTCAACTTTCTGGGGTTTACCTGTTACTGGGGGCGCACACGAAAAGGGTTCTGGAGGCTGAAATATACGAGCAGAAAGGACCGTTTCGCGGTAAAACTGAGGGGGCTGAGAGATTTCCTGTGGAAGAGCCTCAACGCAAACAAAAGACAAACCCTCAGTACGGTTACCCGGGTGGTTCGTGGATGGATTAACTACCACGGGATCTCGGATAACCGTAGGCGCATCGGGCAGTTCATTTACCAGAGCCGTCGGATACTCTACAGGTGGTTTAACCGTAAGGGTGGCCGCCATCCGATGACTTGGAAAAGGCTGAATCTGATCCTGAAAATACTGGGTTATCCAGATAAATGGAAAACCAAATCAATGCTGTTACTAACTCGCTGAATATGTGTGGGGACACTGATCTGTCGGGAGCCGGATGCGGTAGTTCCGCAAGTCCGGTTCTGAGGAGGGGCCTGTCCGGGTAACCGGCAGGTCTACTCAACCCAAACCCCTAATGAGAGCTTAATTTTGTCAGGGTGGGAATAATCAGGCTATTCTGGATCGATATGAAAACATCGAAATGACGTTTACAGAATCTGTCTGATTGTTAAGCTCATAAAGTGAACTATCGTTAGCCAGTTCAAGCAGCATCGGAACTGTAATTTCCAGACGCCTGGCTAATGCTTCAATATCAATACAAACATCATTAATAAGTACTTTTATTTGATTACTTGTTACCGGCATTCCATTGTGTATAAAGCTATTCTTAGCGCGGTTATACCAAACGTTTTGCACCAAACAGAACCAAAATAGTTGCTAATAGTGCGCATCCGCCGCCACTGAGAGCGACACCACTCCATGAAAGATGCCAGGCTGCTATCGCTCCCAAAGAGGAACCCGCTGCGCCACCGGAGAAATAGCATGTCATAAAAACAGTATTCAGTCGGCTCCGGGCATCAGGTAGTAAAGTATACAGCCGTGTTTGATTCGCCACTAAACCCGCTCTGCTGCCAAGATCCAGGAAAATAATACCCGCGAATAAAAACAGAATGCTGTGACGGGTTCCACCAATCAGGCACAGGGCCAACGTCACCAATAAAGCGCCAGTAGTCACAACAGCTCTTCCCCCGAAACGATCGGTCATTGAACCCATTGTTGATGAAGCCAACATTCCCGCAATGCCTGTCAAGCCAAAGAGACCCACGATATCACTACCCCAATCATAAGGGGGTTGAGAAAGCAATAAGGCCAGAGAGCCCCAAAGCGTATTAAAAGCGGCAAATAACAAAAAACCGGATAAAGCGGCTTCACGCAAAAGTGGTTGTTGTTTAACCAGCTTGCCGAGTGAGGAAAGAAGCTGACCATAAGCCATAGTTTGTGGTGTTGCTGTTTCTGGAAGAACAAACCAGACCAGAAAAAACAGGAACAGATCTATTAAAGCTGCCAGTAAAAACATTTCACGCCAGCCGAAATGCTCTCCGACTGCGCCACTCAGTGTTCTGGCAAGCAGTGCTCCCGCGAAAAGGCCACTCATCAGATTTCCTACAACCCGGCCACGTTTTTCTGGCGCTGCCCACCCAGATACTGCCGGAATGATAATTTGTGCTGAAATAGAGGTTAGCCCTAATATCAGGCTACTGGTCAAAAACCATATAAAATTCGGTGCGGTGGCACATAAGATAAGGCTGGCTATATTGCCGATTAGTAGACAGAAAATAAGCTTACGACGACTTAATGTATCCCCAAGAGGGCCAAAAAAGAAAAGCCCCGCAGCGTAACCAATTTGCGTTAACGTGGCGATCCAACCGGATGTTGCGCCATCAATGCCAAAGCTTATGCCTATTGCCGGTAATAATGGCTGGTTATAATAAAGATTAGCCACAGCAAAACCGCAAGCGGCAGATAATAATATGAGAGAAATAGAAGAAGTAGGATCGGGTTTGATTGCTGTGTTTGACACGAAAACCTCCAGCATTTGATCTGTATTACCGTAAAAGAATTCTGCCACTATCTCAGGATTGCGGGAATAAAGATGGCAAGCGAAATTGCTTTGCATAGAATGCAAAATTGATAGCGCTATCAAATTCCATACCTTGTTTGTAATATCAGATACGTTTAATCATATATAGGTAAAATCTATGATGAAAGATTTGTTACGTACCGATATTCTGGCAACATTCGTTAATGTTGCCCATTCACAGAGTTTTTCAGCTGCTGCTCGTCTACAGGGCATGGCAGCTTCATCTATTACACGTCAGATAGACAGCCTTGAGCAGATGTTGGAGGTAAAACTTTTCTTGCGTTCTACCCGTGGTTTATCAATGACTGACGCAGGAGAGATTTTGTTTTCAAGAGCGCAAGATATTATCGATAATCTTGTCGATATCCAGGCTGAGTTAGCGGCTTTGGATGGAGAACCGCAAGGGGTACTGCGTGTCGCCTGTCTGCCAACGTTTGGGCGTCACCATATAATTCCCATGCTGGAAGAACTATTCATCCAATATCCCAAAATTCAAGTTGAACTTGATCAAACAGAGAGATTGACTGATCCCGTTAGGGATCGTCTCGATGCGGTTATTCGGATTGGTGAATTAAAAGATAGTTCGCTTTATTCAAAACGGATCGCCACCCAGACTTGGGTTGTTTGCGCCAGTCCAGGTTATATCCAGAAGTACGGGGCTCCGACAACACTTTCTGAGTTATCTAACCATTATTTGCTTGATAAACATCATGATCCTGCTGGCATTTGCTGGTCACACTATCAGGATGCTATCAATCTCAGCAATGAGAATAGGATTTTTCGCAGTGACGATTTTGACACATTGAGAATAGCCGCCGTCAATGGATTTGGAGTAGGGCTTCTTCCTAACTGGGTTGTTTCATCGGATATTCGTTCTGGAGAGCTTATTGCATTGTTCAATGATCCTGATGAACGTAAGGATGGTATTTATTTATTACGGGCACTTGCGCACCTGCCAGCAAAATTAACGGTATTTATATCACTATTGCAGGAGTGGCTTGCCAAGGCGATTTAGCGTTAATAGAAAAGTGATCAAACTTTCTCAAGGATCATCGCGATTCCTTGTCCAACGCCAATGCACATAGTACATAGTACATAAGGCCAGTTTTCCTTGTTGGCGGTGTAATTGATAGACGGCATTCGCTAAAATCCGTCCCCCAGATGCACCTAATGGATGTCCCAGAGAGATAGCACCGCCGTTACAGTTGACATGGGATGCATCCCATTGAATATTAAGCTCTTTCATTACAGCCAGAGTCTGTGCAGCAAAAGCTTCATTGATTTCGATAACATCCATGTCTTCAATTCTTGTTCCAGATATTGCTAAGGCTTTTTTAGATTTTAATGATACCCAAATTAATAAAATGATTGAGCTATCACTATTGGTGGAGGTTAAAGATGACCAGTAAAATGAATGAAATGCTTGATTTCGCTAAGGAAATTGAGGCTGCGGGTTTAACAGATGGTGAGTCAGTTCGCCGTATTGAAGCCAGAATTAAAGACAGAGAGCTAAAAGAAAAATACGGAAATATACTCTCTATGACAGGGGATGATATTAAGCGGATCCGTGCTCAATACAACATTTCCCAATCTTCGCTTGCTTTGATATTAAACATGACAAAAGAAAGCGTATCGAAATGGGAGCGAGGTGAAATAAAACCTAATGGCGCTGCATTGCGTATACTTAATTTAATTGACCAGAAGGCACTGGTTATTTAACTGCACTCTGAACGGCCTTGGTATTCCAAGGCTGTTTGTTTCACGCTCCCTGCCCATATGCACCGATAAAACCTGTTGCACCAGTCAATAAAGCATTTTTCTTGGTCATCACTATTGTTACCTCATTATGTGTGAGTTTTATATTTCATTCTTTTTTTAACTTTGTAAATCTATATTTAACGTATAAGTGCTTTGCATAAAATGCAAGAATATATTTCACATATATTAACTGTTTGGTATTTTTTATTATTATCTGATAATTTTTCTCTATAGATAATAAAATTAGCAGTGCGATTATTATGAATGTAGTCATTTGTTTTTATTTTTTAATATTGCTTGGTAATGGATAATTTAAAATTGCAAGGAATTTTATTAAATGACTAAAACTTCAAGTATATTTATAGCACGTATTAATGACTTGCAATTATATATTCATTGGTAAAGTTTACTGACTATATGGTTTTACCTTGTGCTATTTTATGATTATTATTATCAATTTCTTACTGGGAACTTTATTTTTGTGATTATTTTAATTCTGATATTATCAAGTAAACTACAGTGTTGTTCTTATTGTTATTGATAATTATATCAATGTAATTAGTTGATTAATAAACCAAATCTAAATTAATAGCTGATAACTTTAATGAGTAGTTAAAAGAGATATTTAACTATTATCTAAGCATTCGCCTCATTTATTATTATTGAGTTATCAGAGAGATATATTTATTCTCTGATGTTGTTTTTGATTTATAAAGATGTAAGTTATTAATTAATATAGAGACTTATTATGACTAAAATCTTTTCTTTTAATAAAAATCATCGAGATTTATCAGCAGGGCATAACTCACATCTCAAGGAGGTTAATGGTGTGAATGGGATGCCTAAATCGCTAGCACCTGGCTTCCCCGATTTAGATGATCAGTTTAATCAGATGGGAATTACCCATATCCGTCTGCATGATGGTTTTGGTATTGGTGATATGGATAACTATTTCCAGGTGGATAGGAAGAATAATCAAAATCAAATGATTGTCAATGTCCCAGAGGAAAATAAATCTGCGGCAAAAAAACTTGTCGCTGATATTTCAAATGTTAGAAGTATTTTTCCCAATGCGGCTATCGGGATGAGAAATCATGATGTTAATCTTGCATTAAGAGATGCTAATTATGAAATGACGGATGCTTATTTGCACGATGTTCTGAGTAATCAAGTAGATCTGAATCCAGATAATATTCAGCGCCAAATCATGTTTCGTATCGGGCGTTCTCTTGATGGAGGTTATGAAACACCAGAGGATTTTGATATTTATGCAATATTAGTCAGTACCTTGGTGAGTCGTTACGCTTTAAATTATGCCAGAATTGGTTTGCCAAGGAAAATAAGCTACTGGGAGATCTGGAACGAACCTGATTTACTGTTTTTCTGGAATAGTAATGACCCGAAAAAATATTACGAATTATATAATAAAATAGTAAGGGTAATTAAAACGATTGATCCTGATGCTAAAGTTGGTGGTGCTGGGATTTCATTCAGTAATAATGCAGGCGGTGATTATATTGATGGGTTTTTCCGATATTGTAGGAATAATAATGTACCATTGGATTTCTTTTCCTGGCATGGATATGTTGATACTGGAGACCCGCAAAACATTATTGATATGGGTAATACGATTCAGAAAAGTTTGCATACTTATGATTTTACCGAGACTGAAAGTATTTGCACTGAATGGAATTCCAGTCCTTTTGGATCGAGAAATACATTTACAAAAGTGCAGAGTGCTAAAAATGCAGCATATATAGCTTCATCACTTATTTATATGCAATATGCGAAAGTTGACCTAGCGCATTATTATCGAGGCGATGGCTTATCTTTTGGCTTGTTTAATAATCAACCTAATCCTAAAAACCCATGTGTTAAAAATTTCTGTACGTATTCAGCTCAATCCTTTAGTCTTTTTGCCAGAATGTTCGAAACACCTCATATATTAAGTGGTAATAAGGATTTCTCAACAGGTTTAACCGTTTTGGCAACCGAGAATGAATCAGGTAATAAAATTAATATTCTGGCCGCAAATTACAAAGTTGATAAGAGTTTTTCAGATGGTAATGTCGCTCCCGTTCCTGCGGATTTATATCGACAATACTATCTGGATACTAGCCGAACATTGGAAAAATTAACCGATACCTATAGCAAGAATCAATGGTTTGGTGGTATTGATCCGACAACAATTCATCATAATAATGCGGTAGTGCAAAATGATCCGGTACAACAAATTCCGACTGATACGTATTTAAGACCGAAAAGTCGTGATTATATTCATAGTGATCAAGGTGTAACCGTAGTGATTGATCATATAGGTTATAAGAAATTTAAAGTTAAAGCGTACCGTATTCAAGAAGGCGGAGGATTGGAACAAATGACACCACCAGAGGTGACTAACCAAATTACCGTATCTATATCTAATAATAAATTAACATTAGTGGATAAAATGGCAAAACCTTCAACGGTGACATTATATTCATTAGAATTAAGCCATCATTAGTTCTTATGAAATTAAAATATTATAGTAAGTTATTTTTCTTTGTTTTATTATTAAGTGGAAAATAAAATAATTATAGTCATGTATAAGAGGTTTATTTTAATCCATTAGGCTCTGAAAGGAGCCTTTTTAATCATGAGGAGTCGGACGAAATGTATTTAATTCAGAGTGTATACAATGATTGTCATTGATAATGTAATTTTTTAATTAACATAGAGGTTTATTATGACTAAAATTTTTTCATTCAATAAAAATCATCGAGATTTATCGGCTGGGCATCACTCATTGCTTAAAGAGGTTAATGGCTTGAATGGTGTACCTAAATCTCTGGCACCTGGCTTCCCCGATTTAGATGATCAATTTAATCAGATGGGCATTACCCATATCCGGCTTCATGATGGTTTTGGTATTGGCGATATGGATAACTATTTCCAGGTGGATAGACTAAGTGATCAGAGTCAAATGATTATTAATGTCCCAGAAGAAAATAAACTCGCGGCTAAAAGACTATTTTCTGATATTTCAAATATCAGAAGCATTTTTCCCTATGCTGCTGCTGGGATGAGAAATCATGATATTAGTCTTGCATTAAAAGAGGCTAATTATAAAATGACTGACGCTTATCTGCGCGATATTATGAATAATAAAGCCGAGTTGAATCCCTGTAATATTCAGCGACAAATCATGTTTCGTATTGGGCGTTCCGGTGAGGGTGGTTATGAAATACCACAAGATTTTGATATTTATGCAATGTTAGTGGGCATCTTAGTGAATCGCTATGCTTTAAACTATGCCAGAATCGGCTTGCCGGGAAAAATAACTTATTGGCAGGTTTGGAATGAACCTGACTTACTTTATTTCTGGAACAGTGATGATCCTAAAAAATATTATGAATTATATGCGAAAATTGCAAGAATAATTAAAGCTGTTGATCCTTCGGTTAAAGTAGGTGGCGCTGGTATTGCGTTTGTTAATAGAAAACTTGAAGATTATGTTGATGGATTCTTACGATATTGTAAAGATAATGATGTACCGTTAGATTTCTTTTCCTGGCATGGATACGTTATAACTGGAGACCCACAAAACATTATTGACGTGGGGAATGCGGTTCAACAAAGTTTGAATACTTATGGTTTTACCGATGCAGAAAGTTTCTGTACTGAGTGGAATTCCAGCGCTATTGGGACGAAAAATACATATACAAAGGTGCAGAGCCCTAAAAATGCGGCATATATTGCTTCCACGTTTATTTATATGCAATATACCAAAGCCGATAGAGCTTATTATTATCGAGGTGATGGCCTATCTTTTGGTCTGTTTAATAATCAATCTAGTCCTAAAAATCCATGCGTTAAAAATTGCTGTACGTATTCAGCTCAGTCCTTTTATCTGTTTTCCAGAATGTTTGAAACACCTTATATCTTAAGTGGTAATAAGGATTTTTCCACAGGCTTAACCGTTTTGGCGGCTGAGAATGCAGAAGGCAATAAAGTTAATATCTTAGCTGCAAATTATAAAGTTGATAAGAGTTTTGCAGATAGTAATTCGGCACCTGATTATCTATATCAACAATATTATTTGGATACTAGCCGATCACTTAATCAATTAACCGATACCTGGAGCAAAAACAAATGGTTTGGTGGTGTTGATCCGACAACAATGAATTCTGATAATATGGTAGTGCAACATGATCCTGTTCAGAAACTTCCGGATGATAATTTGTTGAGAGCTAAAAGTCGTGATTATACGAATAGTGACCAAGGTGTTACTGTGGTGATTAACCATATAGGTTATAAAAAATTTAAAGTTAAAGCGTACCGTATTCAGGAAGGCGGAGGATTGGAACAAATGTCGCCGCCAGAGGTGACCAACCAAATTAATGTGTCTATATCTAATAATAAGCTAACGCTGGTAGATAAAGGAGCAACTCCTTCAACGGTAACATTATATTCATTAGAGTTCAGTCATCATTAGTTTGATATAAAATAGAAATGTTATGGCAAGTTTTTTTCCTGTTTTATTAATAAGTTAAATCAAGGGATAAAATTATTTTAACCTGTCAGGCTCTGAGAAGAGCCTGTTTAATAATAACGAATAGTTTGGAGAGCTAATTTATTGTTGTTTTAAATGCAACCCTTTTTCTGTCAAACGATAACCTTGTAATGGACTACTGGGTTTTTCTGGATGACTCATTTCAATCAATCCGGCTTCTAGTGCAGGTTGCAGATAGCGTAGACGGAATGAGCTGCGATCTTTTAATCCAAGCGCTAATTGAAGTTGCTCACGATTCATTTCTCCTTCCAACGCCATAATTAATTGTCTAACCTGGTGGGTAACCTGATGGCTAGCTTGATGGGTAGCCTGATGGGTAGATTCTAGAATTGCGTCACGTATCATGCTCAACATAAATTCAATAAAGGTTGCACAATCAGCTTGTTGGGTACTGAGATTAATTGCTTGATAGTAATCAGCCTGATGCTTGTAAACCAGACTTTCAACTGGAATGAATTCAAATAATGAGTTCCATTGATTTAAGATTAATGTCTGCCACAATCTGCCCATTCTGCCGTTACCATCGGCAAACGGGTGAATAAATTCAAATTCATAATGGAAGATGCAACTGGCAATAAGTGGATGAATATCCGTAGAGTTCAGCCAGTAAAAAAGATCAGCCATCAGTTTTGAAACCCGGTTTGCCTGCGGAGCCATATGAATGACTTTTTCTCCATTCATGACACCAACGCCACTATTCCGGTAACGACCTGCATTATCTATTAACCCTTTCATCAGAACAGAGTGGGCTTCCTGTAAGTTCTGTTCTGATGTGAAATGCCAATGCTGGAGCTGCTCATAAGCTAAAATAGCGTTACGTGCTTCCTGTATTTCGTTGATTGGTGCGATGATTCGCTTTCCCTCAATAATTGCTGTGATTTGGCTTGTGTCAAGCAAGTTACCTTCAATCGCCAGCGAGCCATGAATTGTTCGTATCCGATTGATACGTCTCAATCGCAGGGCTTTTGCTTGTTCCTGTTCTGTACTTAACCGCCCGATATTCTCACTGATTTCGGCGACTAATTGGATCATTTTAACTGTAATTGAGAAAGGTGGTTGATAACCTTTTTTCGCCGAATTCATTGAACACCTTAATTGGATTTATAGGGTTACGGTAAATAGCTTTAATTCTGTTATTGGGTTTTGAAAAGATCGGTATTATCGCCAGTAAGGTGATATTGAGCAACAGACTGGCGATTGTTACACGGAGTGTCTTATTATTTCCCTGCCAGCACACCATACATTAGCGGCATACGGGGCATTCCTTCCGGTTGTACCATTTTGCCGCCACCGATATGACGCATTCCTTCAAATCCACCCCATCCATTCGAGTAAGGGTATTCATTGAATTGTTCAATGCGTAATCCTGCTTGTATCAGAGCATTGAGTACTTCATTGATCCCCCAGTAAAATTCATAACTACGGTGAGGATTTTGGAAATCTTTAATACCTTCTTCTATCATGCCACTTGGACAGAGGGTTTCGGTGGATTCAGCAGCATAATCGTGAACACCGTTTTCTTCAATTATTGCGCCTTCCCTGAAATAGTCATAATGTGGCTTCCATTGTGCATTAAAATAGAGAGCGAATGGATGAAATTCAATGAGTACAAATTTTCCTTCAGGTGTTAATAATTGTGAAATAAGTCTGGCCCAGTTTTTCAGATCAGAAATCCAAACCAATACACCATAAGAACAGAAAATCCGATCAAATTTTAAATTTTCTGTAATGGCTTGTTCCATCCAATCAAAAATATCAGCGCGATGGAATTGGGCTGGAATGCCACTATCGTAGGATAATTGACGGGCGAAATTAATCGCTTCATCAGAAATATCGACTCCGGTTACCTTGGCGCCATAGTGCGCCAAACTTAAAGTATCCTGACCCGAATTACATTGTAGGTGTAAGATATTTACACCTTTTATATCACCCAATAGTGATAATTCCTCCGGATAGAGAGTGTTGCCGCCTTGCTTGAAAAAAACGGCCTGATCACCTTTATGACTGTTATGAGCAACAGTAGCGGCATTCCACGACAAACGGTTCGCTTCATGAAATTCTTTATTCATCTGTTTTTACCTGTGTCAGAACGAAAATAAATTTATTTATTGCTTATGTTGGTTGGTAAGAAAGATATTACAATAAAAATTAGGATTATTGTATTTATTTTAATAGTAATTAAAACTCTACTTTGGCAAAATTATCAGTAAATATAACCTCAGCTACATGTTATATTTAATAATATTATTTACTATAAGTTTTTATAAGAATAAGAGCTGTTTAAACGGAGAGGTTAGTATTAAGTAATTGTAAAGTTATACAGTGAATAGGATTATTATTCGTTAGTGAATCCAATTACTCATACTTGTAGATATGAGCACTATTATTGACTAGATGGGGTTCTATTTTGTTAGTTGTTGGAACTTATACCAGTCTTGTGTAGTGAGTTTAAATCCCTAAGAATCCTGCCAGATCATATTAATATGGCCGAGAAAATTTTGGATTTCTTTCTCTCCAAATGAAAGTATAAAGTTAAGAAAGGCATAAAAATGCCGCTCTGAAAAATAATCCAAAGCGGCGGATAGCTTAAGGGCTGCTGTTATTTTTCCGCTTCGCCACCCAATGCGTCAATGGTGTTTTTAATCAGTGCACTTAATTCACCAGTCATTAAAATAAAGTCAGCATCAAACCGTTGGGTATAATCTTCCCGGTCGATATCATCATTTTGTTCACGCAGGGTATCACTGAATTTTATGCGTTTGAAAGTACCATCATCTGACAACATAAACTGAATACGCTCTTCCCAGTCGAGAGCCAGTTTGGTAACACATTTTCCGGCTTCAATATGGGTGGCGATTTCATCAGAAACCAGATCCTGTTTTTTACAGCGGATTACCCCACCTTCTTCCAGAATTGCTTTCAGTTCGGCTTCATCCATTAAAGCAAAGCCCGCCGGCAGATCACCGGAACGTACCCATTTTGTCAGGGTTAATTCTATTGGATCTTTAAATGTCAGAGGAACAACAGGTAAAGAGCCGAGGCTTTTTCTCAGTAATGCCAAATTATCTTCGGCCCGTTTAGCGCTGGCGGCGTCAACAATGATGAGATTATTGGCTATATCGATCCAGATATAAGTTTGGCTGAAACGGCTAAATGCCCGTGGCAGCAAGGTGTGCAATATCTCATCTTTCAGAGAGTCTTTCTCTGTTTTTTTAAGTTTGCGATGCTGCTCTCCTTCCAGTTTTTCAATCTTTGCCTGTAGCGCTTGCTTGATAACCGGTGAAGGCAACATCTTCTCTTCTTTACGGGCGCAAATCAGGATTTGATTATTCGCAACATGGGTGAAAGCGTCGCTGTGCGAACCCATTGGCGATACCCAGCCTGTTTTCGCCATATCCTGACTGCCACATGGGGTGAACGCTAACGGACTTAATTGTTTTTCCAGTTCATCCGCAGAAAGTGAAATTTCCCGGTTTAAACGGTAAATCATTAAATTTTTGAACCACAACATTGAAGTTATCCCATATTTTTGCTCATTTAATCGTTGAGCATCTCAAACATAAGTCCGCATGATAACGAATCACAGAGGTAAGCCCTAGTCTCTTGTGTCAATTTATCCTGAATGTGGATCGTCTCTATCAGACGTTGCCGGATTTGCTGAAAAAATGGGTGTTTGGTGGTGAGTGTGTCACTACGATCAGGAAATAAATTTTTATATCAAAAAATCATTGATGAAATTAAAGTTGCACTGTCTGGCTATAATCTGAAAATGTAATTAAGCATTAACTTTTTCTCTGTTTTTAATTAATGCCTTTAGATTGTTTTAATTGTAAACTTATGATTTTTTTTGTCTGAATATCTAAAGTATTTGTAAATAATATTTGAAATTTATAATCCATAGATGGTTTTGTTTTATCCGAAAATATCGTAATAGATATTTTATGATGAAAAACATGAAATCTTTAGCCACTTTGATTAGTTTATTTATCGTTTCAGGAATCAGAGAAAGCTACTCGATTTTCATGGCACTGGAATAACATCGAAATTAGTGTGTGTGCGGGTTACTATCTGCGTGATAGAAATGCAAATACGGTTAACTATAAAAAACAGGCTTACGCTGTTGGTTTAGATAAACGTTTTGCAGTTTAATAGCCGGCGTTTGTTCGTTGCAGCGGCATATGATGGTGCACACAGCGACAACCCAGCTTATGAGAATAAAAAACAGACTATTCTGGAAACAGCAGCTCGTCTGTACTTCTAAGTTGAAAGTGATAAGGAGAGCTAAAGTTCTCCTTAACTAGCCTAAAAAGGGGTGTGAAATGGTTAAGTATGTGTTGAAGGTTTCCACATTAGCCTTATTGGTCGCATTTAATGTCAATGCTGCAACGGTTGACTTGCGAGTAATGGAAACATCTGATGTTCACAGTAATCTGATTGACTTTGATTACTTCAAAGATAAATCCACAGAGCAATTTGGTTTGGTACGTACTGCGAATTTAATTAAAGCGGCCAAAGCAGAAGCCTCCAACACGATTCTGGTCGATAACGGTGACTTGATTCAAGGTAGCCCGTTGGCAGATTACATGGCGGCGAAGGGACTGAAAAAAGGGGAATCTCATCCAGCCCATCAATTAATGAACACAATGGGTTATACCGTGGGTAACTTTGGTAACCACGAATTTAACTTTGGTTTGGATTATCTGAAAAAAGTCATTGCGGGTGCGAAATTCCCTTATATCAATGCCAACATAATGGATGCTAAAACCGGTAAAAACTATTTCACGCCTTATATTATCGTTGATACGTCAGTGAAAGATCGGGAGGGTAAAGATCACACCATTAAAATTGGCTATATCGGTTTTGTACCGCCACAGATTGCTATCTGGGATAAGCCTAATCTGGATGGAAAAGTTGTTGTTAACGATATTACTGAAACTGCGAAGAAATTTGTTCCTCAAATGAAAAAACAGGGCGCAGATTTGATTATCGCTATTCCTCACTCTGGTTTTTCCAAAGAGCCTTATAAGGCAATGGCTGAAAACTCGGTTTATTATCTGAGTGAGGTTGAAGGTATTGATGCGATTATGTTTGGTCATGCGCACGGTGTGTTCCCAAGTGAGGAATTTGCAGACATTAAAGGGGTTGACGTTGCCAGAGGTACGGTTAATGGTATTCCGGCTGTCATGCCCGGTCAGTGGGGCGATCATTTGGGCGTTGTTGATATGGTTATCAACAATGATGGCGGGATCTGGAAGGTGGCGGAAGCAAAGGCGGAAGCGCGCCCGATTTATGACAAAGTGGGTAAAAAGGCACTGGTCGGGCGCGATAGCGAGTTAGTGAAGATTATCGAGCAAGCCCATCAGGGAACCCGGGGTTTTGTCGGTAAATTGATTGGTAAAGCTTCCGCCAATATGTACAGCTATCTTGCCCTAATCCAAAGTGACCCGACAGTACAGATCGTGAATGATGCACAGGCAGATTACACACGGCATTTTATTCAGGGTGATCCGGATTTAGCAGATATTCCTGTTTTGGCAGCGGCGGCACCTTTCAAAGTCGGTGGTCGTAAGAATGCCCCCGCAGACTTCGTCGAAGTTGAAAAAGGTGATTTGACGTTCCGTAACGCGGCGGATCTCTATCTATATTCAAACACACTGGCTGTTGTGAAGGTAACCGGTGCTGATGTGATTGAATGGTTGGAGTGTTCTGCCGGCATGTATAACCAGATCGATCCAAATTCAACTCAGCCTCAGTATCTGTTGAACTGGAGCGGTTTCCGTACTTATAACTTCGACACGATTAGTGGCGTGAATTATAAAATTGATCTGACTCAACCCGCTAAATATGACGTTGATTGTCAGGTCATCAATCAAGAGGCGAACCGTATCAAGGAGGTGACTTATCAGGGTAAGCTTATCGATCCTCAAGCTAACTTTCTGATTGCTACCAATAATTATCGTGCATATGGCGGTAAATTTGCCGGTACAGGCGAAGGTCATATTGCATTCGCATCACCGGATGAGAACCGCGCTATCCTGGCTTCTTACATTGTCAAAATGTCTAAAGAGAAAGGTATGGTAGCGACCAAGGCCGATAATAACTGGTCGATTATGCCAATCAAAACCGACAAGAAATTGGATATTCGTTTCGAAACTTCTCCGAGTGAAAAAGCAGCGAAATTTATCAAAGAGTTCTCTCAGTATCCAGTGAAATATCTGGAAAATGATGATGTCGGTTTTGCAGTGTATCAAATTGATCTGACCGGAAAAAAATAATCTTAATAGTCGCCTGCCCTTGTGGGCAGGTTTTTGTTTGCCATTCAATAGGGAAAGAGTTTCCCATAAGGAACGATGATGCGCTTTTCTAACTTATTACCGGCAGTATTTGTTTTATTGGTTGTCGGCTGTGCGAAGCAACCAGAATTAATTGATTCTTTAGAGTCACAACCGGAAGAAGCTATTTCCTGTATATTGCCCGCTAATCCACCGGAAGATTATGACTACGTTGCTAAAAATGACCGTTATGGTCAGAACGCTAAAGCTTCTACAGATTACTTCAAACTGGCGATTAATTATTCTCCGGCATTTTGTAAAAACAAAGAGAATGAAATTAACAAACTGAAAAAGAATAATAAAATTGCCAAAGCACAGAGTGAATATAAAAAATTTGCACTGCAATGTTTCTCAGAAAATAAATTTGGCTGGATAATTCATGGCTTGTGGGCGCAAACCTGTGATGGTAAATCAATGGATCAGTGTCGTGATTGGTCTGATATCCGTAAACATCCACGTTTGTGTAAGGGTGATTTGCCATCACTGGATTATCAGGCAATTAAACCTTATCTGTGTACTTCTCCAGGTGTAGATTTGCTGCAAGCCGAGTGGGAAAAGCATGGCGTCTGTGCGTTTGAAACGCCAGATCAATTTTTCAGTAAACAGCAAGAACTGTTCAGCGGATTGGTATTGCCAAAGGATCGCCTATCTAACGAGCAGTTAATTAAGTTCCTTAAGGAAAATAACCCGTTATTAAAAGGTAAAGCCATTCCGATCAATCATAATGAATTTTACATTTGCTACAGCAAAGATTTCGACGTGATTGACTGTCCGAAACGTGAGTGATGATGACCAAAAGATAACATGATGAATTATAAATATAAGTTGCTTGTTGTTGCGGTTGGTAGCGCTCTATTGGCTGGGTGTGCCACTGACCCCGGTTATGATCAAGCCGGTGAGGTTGATGTTCGTGTGCTGGCGATAAATGACTTTAGCGGTCATACACATCAGGCTTATAACTGTGTGATTAATGGTAAGCCGGTCACGTCTGCCCAGGCTAATGGTGCTCTGATAACTAATCTGGATTTGAAGCTGGATAAAATCACCAAAGATGTTGTTGATTTCGAAGCGAAAAATATTTGGGTAGATAACCATAAATATGAAAAGGATGCAGAAATCACCAAGATGTTGGATGCATATGGAAAAATAGCCACGCCATTGGAAAACCGTGTGATTGGTAAGTTGGATCGTAATTTGAGCAGGAGAAGCAACAGTGCGGGTGAGTCTTCTCTGGGTAAAGTGATTGTGGATGCTTATCTGTATACCGCTGCGCCGAAAGAGAGCGGCAGCGCTCAAATTGCGTTTATAAATAGCGGTGGTATCCGTGCTGACTTGGCTGGTGAGCAAATTAAACGCCTGTTGGAACAACAATGGGATCGTTCTGAGCCGCAAATTTTGGCGGTTTCGAATGGCTTCCAATATCAGTGGGATAGTTCTAAACCAAAAGGGGATCGTGTCATTGTCAGTTCCATGAAAATTAACGGCAAGCCTGTGAAATTAAAGGGGAAATGCCGTGTGGTGGCTAATGAATTTTTGGCAACCGGAGGGAGTAGTTTCTCTGTATTTAAAGAGGGTACTGACCCGGTATACGGTGTGCCGGATGTCGATGCGGTGGTGAAATATTTCTCTGAGAAATCACCGATTGCTTATCCTAAACAAGCCCATATTGTTGATGTGAATAAAAAATAATCAACGACCTGTTTCGTTGGGTTATTTTGTTAATAATACTCAACGAGACAGATCCTAAATGAATTACCTTTCTGATTTATTGAGCGGGATGTGGAAACGGGGAGTCAATGTTCTACCGTACCACATCCCGATTCTCCCCGTTTTATCCGCTGCTCCCCAAAATAAAAACAGTAAAGTCACTTAAGCAACGAATTGATAAATAGTTTCAAGATCTGATGTTATAGAATATCATCAAGTTTAGATTTTAAATTGACCAATTTAGCCGTAACTTAACCAATTAAAACGTGGATCTATCATGACAAATAGAAATGTTACATGGTTAGTCAGGCCTGTAGGCTATCAGGCCATTTTGAAACGTTGCCCTGGCTGTGAGGTGAAAAAGGAGTTTTATCCAGCAGGTACATTCAGGGTTAATGCGCAAAAAAAAGTGTTGGATGTGTGGAGTATCTATAAATGCGAAAAGTGTGATTACACTTGGAATATTGATATTTTTTCGAGGGTCAATGTCAATAAATTGGATGGCGACTTGTATGAGCGATTTTTGCACAACGATCAAGATGAAATTCGGCGATATGCCTTTGATTATCGAATATTGGCAAAAAACAGGGCTGAACTCGGTGTTTCTCCTGACTTTATTATAGAAGGTAAAGAACTTCAGGATATGGCTCAAACACCGGCCGTACAGATTACGATTCAGCTTGAATATCCCATTCCTATCAGACTTATCTCAATTCTGACGAAGAAGTTTTCGTTGTCACGTAGTCGAGTGACTAAGCTCGTTGATCAAGGCGCTATTCAGGGGGTAACTACAGTTGAATTAAATAAAAAGCTAAAGCGTGATATCACTCTTAGCATCAATGTTAACGATTTATTGCAAGAGTCTGATAGTCATTTTGTCTGAATTAATCTGGTTTCCCGGAGATGACATAAAAATAAGAATGGATGAGTGAAATGAATATTATAAAGAAATGGTGGGTGCTCTCTACTGTTTCAGCCGCGTTATTGCTGGTTGCTGTTGATATGACAGTGTTGTATACCGCGCTTCCGAGCTTGACTCACAGTTTGGGTGCGAGCACAACGGAAAAGTTATGGATAGTCAATATCTATCCTCTTGTCGTCTCTGGGCTGTTGTTGGGGGCGGGTACTTTGGGAGATCGCGTCGGGCATAGACGGTTGTTGGTTTGTGGTCTCATGATATTTGGTTGCTCATCCCTGATGGCAGCTTACTCTTATTCATCGGAAATGCTGATTGTTTCCCGGGTACTGTTAGGGGTAGGGGCGGCAACGATGATGCCTGCCACACTGTCGATTATCGCCTTAACATTCGATGATGAAGACGAGAAATCATTCGCAATTGGGATTTGGGCAGCCGTTGCCTCTGGGGGAGCGGCAGTAGGGCCACTGATAGGAGGCTTATTGCTTGAATATTTTTGGTGGGGATCGGTGTTCCTCATCAATGTTCCTATTGTGATTTTGACATTAATCCTGTCATGGTTGTTTGTCCCAGCCTCTAAGACCGATTCGTCTCATCCGTGGGATCTTGTTGGTTCATTGCAGGTCATGGTTATATTGATCAGTTTTGCCTATGCCATCAAGGAGTTCGCCAAGCGAGATCCCTCCTATATCGGGATACTGGTGACTTTTACTCTGGTGATCAGTTTTCTGGTGTTATTCATTCGACGCCAAAAACGAAGTGTGTATCCACTGATTGATTTCGACATTTTCAAAAGTCCGGCTTTTTCGTCTGCGGTCATCGCTGGGTTGGTGGCTTCCGCCTGTTTGATGGGGATTAATCTGGTTTTAAGCCAACGTTTGCAGCTTGTATTGTCATTAACACCTTTGCAATCGGGGCTCTATTTTCTGCCATTTTCATTGGGCGCGATTGTGGCAAGTCCTGTGAGTGGTTGGATTCTTCCTCGTTTGGGTAGTGCCCGATTGCTCATTACCTCTTTGTTGATGTATGCCTTTGCCATACTTGCACTCATGGTCAGTTTTTCAGCTCCCCTGCCTTTGCAGGTCATTTGCTTTTTTGTGCTGGGAACATGTCTTGGGGCAACAATGACGGCTGCGTCCAGTACTATCATGCAGGCTACACCACCAAATCGGGCAGGTATGGCCGCGTCCGTTGAAGAGGTTTCCTACGAGTTGGGCGGTGGATTGGGCATTGTGATAATGGGGAGCATCATGTCGGCTGTCTATAGTTATACTCTTAAACTTCCGGCTGATTCTCCAGTGAATGATGCTGCCAGAGATGGTATTGATGGTGCTTTGATCGCTGCGCAAGGAATGGCACCTGATGCTGGTTTGGCTCTTGCAAACCTTGCCAGGTCAGCGTTCGACGATGCAGTTTTTTCTGTGATGGGGGCCTCATCCCTGTTTCTTATGGCGATGGCTGCGTTGGTATGGTTCAATTTTCGCCGTTCTTCCTGAGTGACTCCTCTCATTCTTCGATTCATCATTGCGTAATTGAATCAAAGTAGATGGTATGCAACCTAGTGAAATAGGTGAATAGATTGATTTCGCAGGTGCTTTTTAATAGGAAGCCACATTTTTGTGGCTTCTTCTCTTTTGATTGGTGAGTGCGCTTCGATATATATGGGGTTTCTGATGGGCTGATTGGTTTATCACTCGTTTTTATTAAAAAGAGTACTTATTTAATAGTAATAATATCTTAATTATTCTGGTGTAGTTCAAATATCTAGATTGATTCATGGAGGTTTCTTTTTTTATTGCTACTTTTAAAATTGTCACTATGTTGTTTATGACTGTAGTAAATGGCGCTAATGATCATTCCATACAGGGTAGGTAAGTTATCGCTTCTCGTTTTTTTACTCTGCATGTTCGCTTTCTCTGGTCGTCAAAAGTAAACGCTGTGTTATCCAACTAACTTGTATGCAGGATAGTGTGGAGTCGGCACAACGTTTTAATTTTCGTCTCCGCCCGTAGGGCTTGTAATGGAAAGGTGAAGATTATGCGTGTTCAATTAGGGCAATTATATGATTTGCGATATTCGCTGAGAATTGATCAGTTATGTGTCGGTGAAGTATTAATGCCCTTGGAACGATTGGTGCCTGAACATCTCAGGGTGGCGATTGAATACCTGTTGAATAAGTATTCTGTTCTGAGGGCACGATTTGTCGGTGATGGCATGAATATGGAAATGGACTTGGTGCCTCCCAGCAGTGAATTATTGCGTCAGGTTTTTGAAGTCAGAGAGCTAACCGGTAGTCAAGATGATCGACGGCGCTTAATATCAAATTATATCGCTGAAGTTAGAGCCAATATGAATGTGGCAAATCCTCCACTGTTGCGTTACTGCTTGTTTGATGGCGATGGTGCCCGTGCGCAGAGGCTGGTATTGATATTCAATCATCTGGTATGTGATGGCATTTCCAGTCGGATTTTATGGCGAGATCTCTCAAAGGCGTACAGAATGTCTGTAAATGGTCAGCCTCTTGATTTTGAGCATGCCGCTAATTATGAGCAATTTTGCGCTGAGCTGTATGAACGGCATAAGCAAATGGCAAAGGCGGTCATCCCCGATACTGAACAAACGATTGAAAATACCACACTTAATATTCTCGGTGAGCAGCGTGTTGAGTCACTTCCCATTAGTAAATTAGCTGAAGCCGTTACAGAATTCAGGCAGCTTGATGATGAGGCTTTAAAGAGGATACGTCTTTTGGCTCAGCAACGTCGTGTCAGTGTGGCAGATTTGTTGCTTGGTAGTTGGTTAAAGGCCCTGGCGGTTGTCTTCGGGAAAGGCAGCCTGGATATGTTGATGTGGGTCAGCCCTCATTTTGTGGGTTATTGGGAAACTTCGGTTTCTAATCTTGTCGGGTCAGTATCATTTCCGATCACCGTTAAGTTTCATATTGACCCGAATCTATCGCTGAATAGCACCCTTCAGCACATGGCCCAAGAATTGAATGGCGCAATAGAAAAAGCGGCGGATTATGCGGCTACTTACTTTGTGTCTGACTCTTCATTTGGCTGGCCAGAACTTCCTGCGATTTCTTTCAATTTCGTTGGGGATCAACGACGATCGCCTAATGTTATTGGTTATGAACTGGCCCCTGAAAAAATACGTATTGGCAAGCCGGATGAAGATGCGCAAGACGTACCGTTGAGCATGGATATAGAGATATATGCCAGTACTATGGACGTCACCATTTCTTCCAGGCCAGATTGTAATCTTCAGTTTTTACCATCCCGTTTGATGGCTATTTGGTTGGAAACCATCGGCGAGTCTGGAATTGAATTGCCGTTTTACTCTGGTTATCAATAGCATACCCTGCCATTTTTCGTCTTTTATGGTTTCATTAGTAGCACGGCTGTTTTCTGGATCTGATCGTTATTGAGAGGATTTTGATATGGGGGAATATTGATGAGTCAAGAAATTTACGGGCGTGAAGTGTCACCGATCAAACCCGTTGTGCGTGATCCCTTGCTTCGTGATTTGGAAGAGAGTGGCATGCAACTGTTCAATCTGAATTGGGTGAAGTGTCATATAGCCTCTCCTAACGCTCCGTTATTAACTAAATGTACTGTCATTAGCAGAAATACCGATTTTGCCCACAATGTGAAGGGATTGATTGAGGCTAAGGGAATTGATGTTGTCACTCTTGATCTTGATGCAGATCTGGTTTCCCAACTTGACTCGATAGAAGTCACAGGCACATTGCTCTATTTAGCCGGCCACGAGAAGCTTCTGAGCGCTTCAGATATTGTGGCTCATGAGTTACACCAATTCGAAAGTTTACGTCTTATTGCTAACAAAGTTGCTGAATGCCGTCATGAGGAAAAATCGCAACTCTGGGTCGTTACCCAGGGTGTACAGGTGCTTGGCGGGCAATTTGATGCGCTAGGTTTGTCTGGTAGTGGTTTATGGGGATTAAGCCGGGTGATGGCGAAAGAGTACCCCTCTGTTGAAGTTGGACTGATTGATTTACCTCTTGAACAGATTGGGGACGAAGGGATCGTATCGGCTCTTAACATCATGACAAATGCGAGTGAGAAGAGAGAGTTTCTCATTGATGCTCAGGGCATTTGGCAGCGTCAGGTTGGATCTGTCGCCATTAGCCATGAAAAGACCGAAATAAAGCAGGACGCCAACTATCTTATCACCGGAGGGTTTGGCGAGACCGGGCGGATGCTGGCCACGAATCTTTTTGCGTCAGGAGCAAGGCATGTAACGCTGATGGGACATTCTGCTCCGCCGGCTGATTTGATTACCGAATCTGAGCAACTGAAAGCGCAAGGTTTCAGTCTCTATTTGTTCCAGGGTGATGTAGCCGATATTGAGGATGTCAAGGCGGTGCTGCGGCGTATCGATAGAACGGGTTTCCCCTTACGGGGAATCTACCATCTGGCAAGTATTGTTGAAGACGGAATGCTTGCCACGTTAAGTCGCCGTTCGGTTGAAAAAGTTTTCCGTCCGAAAATTGCCGGAATCTGGAACTTACACTTGGCTACCCAAGGGTTAAGCCTGGATTGGTTCATCGCATTTTCTTCATTAGCCGGAATTATTGGCATTGCGGGGCAGGGGCCATATGCCGCTGCGGACTCATTCGCGGATTCTTTAATGCGATATCGGTTGGCAACTGGGCTTCCAGGTACGGCTATCGCGTGGCAACCCTGGCGTGGTGGGATGACTGCGCGTCTCAATCCGTTGCACCTTAGCAGACTTGAAGCCATGGGATTGTTGCTCCTTGATATCAAAGATGTCATGGATACCGTTACCAGAAAGAGTATTCATCACGATACAGGGCTGATTGCCGGAAACTTTAGCCGTGTTGCTCTGGAGAGGCTGATTGATTCTCAAGGTCCTGTGAATGATATAGAGACTGCTTTGGCTTCTGCTCGAAGTGATGATGCTATGGTCGCGTCTGGGCAACCTTCGCATGAAGAGCAACGCAATGCGATGACGGAAATAGTGATAGAAGAGTTGAAGAAACTTGTTGCTGGAGGAGAAATCACCGTCGACACGAAGTTGAGTGAAATTGATATGGACTCCATGTCAGCGGTTGCGATTGTTCAGCGATTGCGGGGGATCATTGGAAAACTCGTCCCCATATCAGTCTTTTTTGACGACTGTAGCATTGCTGAGGTTGTTGAAAAATTGAAGCGCTATTTCTGACAAGCTATTGCCTGATGCAGTAACACCAAGCACAAACCTTACCTTTTCCGTGACGAAGTTGGCGTAGCCGGAAGGTGGGGATACTGTTTAGTATTGATGGAGCTTGACACGTTATGTATAAAGATTGTCCACAGACTGGTGATGCAGAGTTGCTGTCCATGCAGCAGAGAGCTTTATGGTTCATTGCCAATTATACCCCTGACGATACCCGATATAATATTGCCCTGGCTTTCCGTATTCACGGATCGTTTCAAATTGATGCTTTTCGCTATGCGGTTAATCGGCTGGTTTCCAAAAATGTCACATTAAGAAGCACGTTCGTGAACATGAACGGCGAACCAAAGCTGGTTATCAACGAACACTTACCGCCGGCGTTGGCGGTTTTCGATGCAACGGAATGGAGTCAGGATGTTCTCGAACAGGCAGTTCAGGACTTTCATTCCATACCTTTTAAGTTAGAAGAAGAGTCATCTCTGCGTTTCGGTATCTATGTGGTCAGTGCCGAAGAGCACGTTTTACTGATGTGTGTTCATCATATTGTGTCGGATTTTACTTCACTTGGTTTTATGTGGGATCAGCTTGAGCACTTTTATCTGGCTGAACTTGGCGAAGATGACGATTCCTGGTTACCGCCAGCCGAAGTTTTCAAGGATTATGTCTCTAGAGAACAGGCGTATTACCAGAGTGAAGCGGCGGCGGAGTCGAAAGCGTATTGGAGTGAATGTTTAAAGAAACAGCCGGCAATGCTGCAATGGAATAGTTTTTGGCGAAAAGGCCATAGTGGTCAGTCGTCCGTGATTTTTAATCTCGGTGAAGAAACTACCAAAAAAATAAAGCAGCTTGCCGGGCAAATAGGCGGATCGGTCTTTACTGTCATGCTAGCGGCATGGGGGGCTTACATAGCCAGGGAGACAAAAACGTCAGATGTTGTGATGGGTGTGCCGGTGTCGATGCGTGACTCAGTTCATCAACATATTATCGGTTGCCTGTTTAATGTATTACCTATACGTTTGTCCGTTGATCAAACATTTCATCACCTGTTATTGGCTGCAAAAGAAAGATCGTTATCGGCTCTTGATAATCGAAATTTTTGTCTCAGTCAAATGCTTGATCACCTTGCTGTGGAGCGGCATGAGGGGCGTAATCCGTTGTTTCAGACCGCAGTGAATATGCTGGGGCACGTAGGGCAGTCGCGTTGGTTGAAATTGGAACTGGCGATGGCTGAGGATGCTGTTCAGGTTTTATGGGCGGGGCGGACGATTTCTCCATTCAGGCTTTGTCAGCAGGAAGGGCAGGTTGATATTGAACTGTTATTTTTGGATGCTGATTCCCAATTAAGATGTGAACTCAAAGGGGACAAACATTTTTTCTCACATTCAGGTCTTCAGATAGTTGCAGAGCGCTTCAAAAAAGTGGTTGAAACGCTGATTGCGGAGCCTGATAGGGAGATTAGCGCTTTGTTGGCACCAAAATCAGAGGATTACAATCTTCCATCCGGTCCGCTTAATACGGACATGCTCCCTGAAATACCGAACCAAACCATAGTTTCGCTTTTTGATCACCGGGTTGTGCAACAAGCGGCGTCCGTAGCGATTCGTTGTGGTGCCGATAGGTTAACTTACCAGAATTTGCAGCGTTGGTCGCTGGAGGTTGCTGACCGGCTTATACAAAATGGGGTCGTGTCTGGCGATCGGGTGGGGGTCGCATTGTTGCCTTCACTAGAAGCCGTGGTGACGATGCTTGGGATTATGCGTATTGGCGCAGGGTATGTACCGTTAGATCTCCGGTTGCCCCAGAAACGTCTGGAGAGAATTGTCGAACAATCAGAGATGAAGCTGATTGTTGTTAACGCTGATGTTGACTCAGATGATTCGTTTACGGCCAAGCTGATGATAATGACCGCTATGGAGCCGCAACTTGCTGTGGAGGTGGTTGATTATTGTACACCTTCTTCAATTGCCTATAGTGTTTTCACTTCCGGTTCTACGGGCACCCCCAAAGGCATTGATGTTGAACACAGTAATGTTATTGCCTTTCTCAACGCAATGGACGAATACTTGTCACCCGCGCCTGGAGAGGTGTGGAGCTGGTTCCATGCTGCCAGTTTTGATTTATCTGTGTGGGAGATTTGGGGTTCCCTCTGTTCTGGAGGGACTTTAGTCATTGTACCCGATGAGATACGTAACCAACCTGACAAGCTTCTGGACCTTATAGCCGCGGAGCAGGTCACTATTGTCACACAGACGCCTGCCAGTTTGAAAAACCTGCTATCTGAGTTTCAGAGCCTGCCAAGAACTTATGCGATAAAACATTGGGTCATTTGTGGTGAAGCACTTCTCAGTGCCACTGTTCGGCCTTATCTGAATACCCAATGGACATTATGGAATATGTATGGTCCAGCGGAGGCAACCGTTTACACCACAGTGGAGAAGGTCACTGAAGCACTGACCGACTACCATGTGATCCCGATTGGCAAACCGTTAGGTTTCGCAACGGTCTATCTTCTGAATACCTCAATGCAAACACCTGCGATGGGTGAGGTCGGTGAAATTTACATTGGCGGTCGTGGTGTCGCCAGGGGGTATGTCGGTCTTGAACAGTTAACGGCTCAATGTTTCATTCCTGATCCCTATATTGATAATGGACGTATTTATAAAACCGGTGATTTAGCGTATTGGGACGGGGAACGAATTCATTTTTGTGGTCGCGTGGATAATCAGGTAAAAGTCGCCGGTTACCGAATTGAAATTGCAGAGATTGAGGATTGTCTCAATCGCTATCATGCTATTGCGGATGCTGCTGTTATCGTTGAATCTCACGAGGGCACAGATCGTTTAGTTGCAATATTGGTCCCTGCGAGTCAGCGCAATCTGCCCGAAGAGTCTGCCATTCGTGAGCATCTCAGAACTTATCTCCCCATCTACATGTTGCCCGGCCGGATTATGCTGGCTGATGAATTGCCATGTAATACCCATAACAAAGTTGATAGAAGAGCGTTAAATGATTTGATTAAAGCGGGGAGGTTGACGGATATCAGCTCGTTGAGACCTGTCCCTGTGTTACCTGTCGACTCGGTTTTTGCAGAGATTTCGAAGATTTGGTGTGAGGTGTTGGGAAGAGCGACAGTCGGACTGGATGACGCGTTTTTTGATATTGGTGGTAATTCACTGGCACTGATGCAGATTCATGCGCATATTGTGCAATTACCGGGATGCAGTACCGTGCTTCCCTCAGATTTGTTCCGCTTTCCGACTATTCGCATGTTGGCTAATTACCTTTTGCGTCCTCTGCAACCGGTGACGCCGACAGAAGTTGCAGATACCCCCTCCCAAACGCGACGTCAGAAAACGCTGAGTTCAAGAAGATCATTCAAGGGGGAACAAGATGTCTGAGAATGCGATCGCAATCATTGGAGTCACTTGTCGGTTACCTCTGGCTAATAGCCTGGATGTGCTATGGGATAATCTTGTTGCGGGCCGAATCTTGGCAAAAAGATATAGCCAGGAAGAACTTGCCCGTTTTGGCGTCGCCCGGCATATCATCACTGCAAAAAATTATGTTCCTGTCGATTCATGTTTGCCGGATATTGATTTGTTCGATCCGGATTTTTTTTCGATAAGCCAGCGAGAGGCTGAATTACTCGATCCTCAACAGCGAATTCTTCTTGAGTGCGCATGGGAGCTGGCGGAAGTGACCGGCTATGGTAATCCTTTCCGACGCCCCCGTATTGGTGTTTTTATCGGAAGTTCGATGAATACCTATTTACCTAATGTCATTGGGTCTGAATGTGATCTGGCTTCGCTAATGGGAACAGAGCTAATGCTGACCAATGATAAGGATTATCTGCCGGCACGCATTTCATACAAACTCGGTTTTGACGGGCCGAGTATAGCTATTCAGACGGGCTGTTCGACATCATTGACGGCGGTTCATACCGCGATACAAAGCCTCTTGCTTGGCGAGTGTGAGATTGCTTTCGCCGGTGGGGTTTCTGTGCATGCTTATTCCCGACCGGGCTATTTTTATCAACGCGATATGATCTTCTCGGAGGATGGATATTGTAGACCATTCGATGAGAAGGCATCGGGCACTTTCTTTGGTGATGGGGCTGGACTTGTGGCTCTTCGACCATTAGATGAGGCCATGAGAAATGGGGATACCATTCATGCCGTGATCCTTGGCTCAGCGGCGAATAATGATGGGTCTGCCCGGGCAGGCTTTGCCGCGCCGGGTGTCGATGGGCAACGAAAACTCATTTTGGATGCTCAGGCGATTGCCGGGGTTGAGCCGGATGAATTAGGGATGATCGAGGCACATGGTACCGCGACGCCACTTGGGGATTCGGTCGAATATGCCGCGCTTTGTCAGGCTTTCCGTCAGGGTACGGATCGTGAGGGATTTTGTGCGTTAGGATCGATCAAAGCTAACATTGGTCATTTGGCGGCGGCGGCGGGATTCGCGGGGTTGGCAAAAACGATGATGGCACTGAAAACAGGCACGATTACCCCACATCCGACTTTCAGCAGAGCCAGTTCTGCTATGAACCTTGAGCAAAGTCCTTTCATTATCAACACCACTCCCATCAATTGGCCGGTGAAAGGACTACGACGGGCGGGAGTCAGCTCTTTTGGCGCGGGTGGCAGCAATGTTCATATGATCTTGCAGCAAGCGCCGGTACGAATGTCAGGTAAAAGTAAATCTGGCTGGCGAGCCATTCCGTTGGGGGGACGCAGTGCCGATGCTTTGGACACGTTGAGGACAAGTTTGGCGGAAATGCTGGAGGCTAAACCAGATACTCATATTGATGAAGTGGCTTTTACCTATGCGGAAGGACGCGCAGCGCAGCCATACCGAGCCTGTTTGTATGCTAAAGATGTGAAAATGTTGATCGACAGCATCAGAAACACCGATTTCACCGTCACCGCACAAGTTTCTGAACCGCCACGTCTGGTGATTGCGCTTGGGCCGGGTATTCACTCCTCTTTATTCGTGAAGATGCCTTGCTATTGGCAAGAAGTAGATAAGCTACTCGCTGAATTACCGGCGGATCTTGCCTATGACATCAAGAGAATTGACATCACTGACATGACAGAAAGTGATGGAAACAAAGGGAGGATTGCCAATGTCGTGGCTGTGATCGCGGTTATCAATTGTTGGCAGAGAATGATTTCGACGCCGATATTTATCATATCAGATAGCCGCTATGATCTCGCCGTTGCCTGCTCGTTGGGCATACTGACATTGCCTGAAGTCGTTGATAAGTTGTTGGGAAATGCGCTACGGCATTTAACCAGCGGGCGTATGGCGTTGCCCGGAAGTTTTTGGTCCAGGCATCATGGAGTGGTTGATGGTAATAATGTGAAAGCCATCTTGATTGATGGCACCTTTCCGATCTTACGGCAAGAGAGTGAGGTTATATCAGCAAATGATGTGATATTAGATTTTAGCCATTCGTCTGATCGTTTCTCTGGAATCTCTGAAATAGTTTCAAACGCGGAAAATATTATTCGTTTAGGTGCCTTTCATGAAGAAGATGACAGGGCTTTAGTCGAGCTGGCCGGAAAGTTATGGCAACGTGGTTTAGTTATAGATTGGTCTGTATTGAGAGGCGGGGAAGTTGTTTCGCGTATTCCGCTTCCGGTTCAACCTTTGCAACGTCGGCGGTGCTGGTATACCGGTTCAGCAGGGACGGAGCACCAACAACAACTTTATGCTGATCAGCCTGTGGCAAGCCCTGAAATTGTTGACGGACCAGTCGGTGTTTATGTTGAACGTTGGAAACGAACGCGGCGTTTATCGCCTGTATCATCAGTAGATAAGCGTAACTGGCTGATTTTATACGATAAGAGCTGTAACGAAGTTTGTCCGATCGCTGATGTTCTGCGTGATCTGGGACAGAAAGTGTTTGAGGTGCATGAAAACCGAGCCACGCTTTTCCATGAAACAGAGTTTATAGTCAACTTTGGCGATACCGCAAGTGTGCAGCGTTTGATGCTCACGCTAAAGAAACAGCCGGTGGATACTCCCGATCATATCCTATTCATTTTGGGTGATATCCCACCAGATTGTGACAGGCGGACAGAGGAGGATTGTTTCCCGTTTACGCTATTTAATATGGTAAAAGCGCTTTCCCAAATTGGCAATAAAGCCATTTCGTTGACATTGATAGGACAAGGTTTTATCGATGTTACTGGCGGCGAACCACGGGTTATCGAACGGGCCACTGCGCTGGCATCCATCTCTGCAATCAGTCAGGAATTGCCTGGCATGATAGTGAAAGTGATAGATGTACCTGGTGAAGAAATTTGCCATCTTAATCATGCTCAACATATCGTGGCTGAATTTTTCACTGCCGGCGACCAGCAAGTGGTTGGGGTACGTCAAGGCTGGCGGTGGGAGCGCTATTTTGAGGTTGTCAGCCCATCGGTCGGTCGGGAAATTTCATCTGGAATGATCTGTTTGGTGACCGGGGGATTGGGTACGGTTGGTTTTGGTATTGCACAATATCTTGCTACGAAGTTTAACGCGAAACTCATCCTGCTCGTTAAGACACCCATAGATTCTGCCAAGCCTGATACGTTGCAGAGTCAACGATTAGCGGAATTGCGAAATATTGGTGCTAACTTTGAAGTGATTACCGCCGATGTGACAGACAAAACTTGCGTGCTTGCAGAACTTTCCCGGGTGGAATCCCTCTTGGGTGAAGTGAATTGCTTTGTCCATGCTGCCGGGCTTTCTGGTCAGGCAACGATCCAGTGGCTGCAAAATTCGGACCATCATGATTGGCAAAAGCTCATGCATCCAAAACGAAAAGGGGCTGCTGTTTTGCATGAAATATTTGCTGATCGCCCTCTGAAATTCGGTTGTTTTATCTCGTCTCTGTCGGTTTTCGCTGGTGGTTTGGGCCTTGCTCCTTATGCCGCTTCAAACGAAGCCTGCACGGTATTTTCTTCAATGCACAATGTGGATAAACCTTATTTCACAATTGATTGGGATGGATGGGAGGGTTGGGATGAGTCAAATAGCTTCAAATACAGCGTAAATCGTGCTCGTCCGTTATGTCATGCTGATGTCGTCAATGCATTGAATATTATTTTTGCCTCATGCCATATAGAGCCACGTTTTGCTGTTTCCACCATACCTTTAAATGAACGGTTGCACGATCTGGCGAAGGCGCTCCTTCAAAGTGATGCCGAGGAGCCTGTAAAGACGCCTCCCATTACATCAGACGAAGCCATCATCGATGATATGACGGCTATTTGGTGTGATCTACTGCGTTGTCCTGTTGATCATGAATCGAACTTTTTCGATTTAGGGGGCGATTCATTAGTGGGGGCCGAATTGGTGCGACAGGTTAATACTCATTTTAATGTTGTTGTATCTATGGTTGATCTTTTCGAATTCAGCACAGTGGTGACCTTTGCGATGCAGGTAAAGAAAAAGCGAAATGAAGGTGGTGTGCTGTAGCTTGAATTGGCAAGAATAACTTGTTCGGGGAAGGGAATGAAATCAAAAACACAAATGCGCTATTCAACAGATATCGCGATCACCAGTATAGCTGGGCGTTTTCCTAATGCGGATTCGAGTCAGGCGCTTTGGGATGCAATCTTAGCGAAACGGGAACTGATTTCTGGTTATACCAATACAGAGCTTCATGATAGGGGCATTAATGCGGATGCAAAAGGATTGCATTACGTTCCGCGTGGTGCATACCTTCGGGATCCGGAAAAGTTTGATTACGGCTATTTTCAACTCATGCCAAGGGAAGTGTCGAAAATGGATCCCCAACAACGGATTTGCCTGGAGGTTTGCCATGAGGCGCTTGAACTGAGCGGTTATGCAAGCGGTGCGGACGCGGGACTCTGTTCGGTTTTTGTTGGTTCTCGCCAAAGTACCTGGCACGCAAATGTGCCGACGCTGAACAATTCTCCGGCTGACGCGATGCTGCTGTTTGGGGGAAGTTCTATTGATGCCTTGGCAACTCGTGTTGCGTATAAGCTCAATTGCTTAGGACCGGCTGTGAGCGTAGGAACTTTTTGTTCAGGCTCGCTTGTTGCTGTACATATGGCTTGTAACAGTCTGCTGTTAGGTGAAAGTGACATGGCTCTGGCTGGCGGTGTTTGCGTCAGGTATCCCGCTCATGTTGGATATATTTATCATGAAGGCGGCATATTGTCTCCGACGGGACGGGTTTGTACGTTTGACGAGAGAGCCGACGGTACGATTTTCTCTGATGCGACGGCATTCGTGGTATTGCGCCGTCTGGAAGATGCTCTGCTCAATGGTGAACCGATTCTGGCGGTTATCAAAGGATCGGCAATAAACAACGATGGCGCTAATAAGGCGGGTTATAGCGCACCAGGTGTTTCAGGACAGGAGCAGGTGATCCGTCGTGCACTTGCTGCTGCTGATGTACGGGCCGATCAGATTGGTTTGATCGAAGCGCACGGCACCGGTACGCCAGTCGGTGATGGGATTGAATTACGGGCGTTGGGGCGGGTGTTTGAAGGCGTCTCTGCCAGAGCTTGTGCTTTAGGCTCAATTAAATCCAATCTTGGTCATGCTGATTGTGCATCGGGTATCGCCGGACTGATAAAAGCCATCTACGCTGTTAACTTAGGCATTATTCCCCCTTCAATGAATTGTGAATATCCCTGTGCTGAACTTCGGGCGCCTGAATCCCCGTTTTATGTCCCTGCCGAATCCAGGGCCTGGAATAGCGGTCATTCCTCCAGAATTGCTGGGGTTAGCTCATTTGGAATAGGTGGCACAAATGTGCATGTTGTGGTTGCCGGGCCACCGGCGAGAAAACCGGATATGCCTTCCCAGGAGGCGGCGCATCTGATCCCGCTGAGTGCACGTACTGAGGCGGCGTTAACGCACAAAATCTTGGATCTGGTGAAATATCTTGAGCAGTGCCCGGAGGTGAATATCGCTGATGTTGCATTTACCTTGCAGCGAGGCCGACGACATTTACCAATACGAAAGATGATTGTCGCACGTGATATCCATGAGCTGCTATCAGGCCTGTTAAATAAGGCTATTGTGGTGGTTCCCGAATTGATCGGACTGCAAGACACCTATATTTCGCCTGCTTTTTCTTGGCAGGCTGGGGAAAATATCAATTGGGGTATTTTTTACCAGAACGAACATCGCAAACGGCTTCCGCTTCCAACTTATCCATTTGAAAGAACAGTAATCTGAGTTGTAAACACGGTAGAGATCGTCTTCATTTTAAAGAAGGTGAGGTTGATATGAGTGATATTGAAATTATTCAGAGAGAGATAATAACTATTTTTGCAGAAACATTTGGTTTACCGAGAGAAGAGATAAAACTGGAAATACCGTTGGTTGAATTGGGCGCGGAATCACTCTTATTATTCGAAGTGTTGGATCCCATCCATAAACGATTTGGTATAAAACTTTCGGTACGGCAGTTTTTTGCAGAATTACAAACGGTTCGTCAACTCAGTGAATATGTGTTGATGGCAGATAAAAAAAGTGCCGGGGAAGATAATGATTCGGCAATTCAACCCCAAAAAGTATTGATTGATCAAGAAAGAACTCCTGATCAGGCAGCCGCGATAGATATTCCACATGTTAAGAAAGAACGCTTTTTCCAATGGATGTCGAGAAGTGCGCCATCCATCGAATCTGAGGAGAGAAGAAAATATCTGGCTTCATTCATATCCAGATATAACCAGCGAACGATTCAGTCAAAAACGCATTCGGTAGCGGTACGTAAAAATATTGCAGATAGCCGTTCTGGTATTGGATTTAAACCCTCCATAAAGGAACTGCTTTACCCGATTGTATGCACTAAGTTTGAGGGGGCCGTTGTCCAGGATATTGATGGTAATGATTACATTGATATGACGATGGGATTTGGCGCACACATGTTTGGGCATAGCCCATCCTTCATTATTCAAGCGCTCACTCAGCAAATAAACAACAGTTTTGGTTTGGGAACCCGTCACACGATAGGTTTGGAAGTGGCCGAACTTATCAAAGAGATTACCGGCATGGATCGTGTGGCTTTTGTGAATAGTGGAACAGAAGCGGTCATGAATGCGGTTCGGGCAGCGCGGGCGCTCACTCGTCGAAATCACATCGTACTTTTTTCCAGCAGTTACCACGGGCATTGGGATGCAGTACTGGCTAAAGCCAGTGAATATGATGATGTCAGTGTTGCAAAACCCGTTTCGGTGGGCATACCTGAGAATATGGTTGCTGATGTTTCGGTGTTTGAATTTGGCTCCAATGACGCTATTGAGTTTCTCAAAGTCAATCGCACTAGAGTTGCGGCTGTGCTCGTAGAACCTGTACCAACGCGTGACCCTAGTCTCAGTAATCCAGATTACTTGAGACGTTTGCGCCAAGTGACCAGAGACTTAGATATTCTGTTGATATTAGATGAAATCGTGACAGGTTTCAGATCTCACCCTGCCGGTATCCAAGGATTATTTGGGATCGAGGCTGATATTGTGACTTATGGCAAAACGATAGGAGGTGGAATGCCGTTGGGCGTGATTACCGGCAGGGGAAATAGGCTTGATTCGATTGACGGTGGAAACTGGAATTTCAACGATGACAGCTTCCCGGCAGCGGAGCCGACATTCTTTGGTGGAACATATTTTCAACATCCACTTTCCATGGCCGCAGCGAAAGCCACTTTGCTGGAGATCAAGAGGCGAGGGGAATCTTTTACTCAGGCACTGACACAGCGTACTGAATCATTTGTTTTACGTTTGAATCGTCTGTTCTTGAATCGCCGGGTTCCCATTGAGGCAAGATCGTTCTCCTCATTTTTTAGATTAATTCATCGTGACAACATGGACTTGCTTTACTACAACTTGCTGATGAGAGGTGTTTATATCTGGGAGTGGCGATGCTGGTTTATCTCTGATGCACACGATGACACTCATCTGGAAAAAGTTTATTTGGCGTTTGTGGATAGCTTAGATGAACTTGAGGAAAACAACCTTCTTCCACGGTATAGCTAGATCAAACGGGATTAACGGAAATTAAGGGGTGTGTTATGCCGTTGGCAAACAAAAGTGTTTTCATTGGTGGGCCTATTCAGTCTGCGATTTATGATGGTGGTTTTCATGAAGAGCTGAGAATGACTATCCAGTTAGCGGTTAAGACAGTAAAGGCATTGAATGGCAATGTATTATCGGCACATTTGACTGAGAGATTTGGCATTGATACACCCAATTATACGCCGGAGATGGTATCAAAACGGGATTTCCAATGGATGCAACAGTGTGATTTTTTCATGCCCATTCTTCCGGTTCATTGTGGTGAAGAATTATTGCGTACTGATGGCACACATATTGAACTTGGTTGGGCCTCGGCCCTGAAACGGCCTGTACTGCTGATCACTCAACTGCCGATTGTGCGCGGTGGTAGTCATTTATTAAAGGGATTGGAACATGTTTGCAATTTATCGAAATTGGATATTCACGATTTTCGTAATAATCCGTGGCAGATTGGTGAGATTTTCAGAAACTTTCAGTTGAGTAGCAGCTATTGAGCACCTTTGGGAGCATTGCCTGTTCTATTGGGGGTTGATTAATAGCGGGTTTGCTTGAATAAGTTAATTCATGGAGTTGAGATGAAAAATCAAGTTGTCGAACAAACCTATGATGTTTTGGGCATGAAGATAAAAAACCCCATAATTGTTGGATCGGGTCTGCTTTCTGATCAGGATAAATATATTCGCCAGTTTATTGTTCACGGCGCAGGGGCGGTTGTGACAAAAACCATTTACCCGAATTCGGAAAAATTACATACAGAAAAGACCTATTCCATCAGTACAGGGATGTTGAACAATACGACTTACTCGAAGAAAACAGTTGAACATTGGTTGACCATTCTCCGTGAATTTAAAAATGAACAGCTTCCGGTGATAGTCTCGATCCATGCAGAATCGCCTGGGGAGCTGGGTTCATTGGCTGCTCGTATCTCAGAGGTAACCGATGCACCCTTGGAATTGGGCATTTCGTGCTTGCATGCAGATGATTTTATGGAAGATACACCGGAACGTGTATTCAACTACGCGAAAGCGGTGAGAGAGCGGGTGGATACCTCTTTTTCTGTCAAACTCGCGCTTGGAGACAATTTGTATGGGCGTGTTCAGGCTGCCATAGAAGGCGGTGCTCATTCGATAACGTTGAGCGACACCATCTCGGGGATCGTATTCGACGGAGTGAGTGGTGAGGCTTTGCTTAATGGGGTTTGCGGATACTCCGGGCCAGGGATAAAACCGTTGGTGCTTGCCGCGATCTATAACCTGCGTAAACGAGGGCTGACAATTCCGATACTTGGATCGGGAGGTGTGCAGGATGGTAATGACGTCCATGAGTACATGCTTGCAGGCGCGAATACTGTGCAAGTTTACACCGCCCTTCACCGGCATATGTACAAAACACTACGGCGTATTGTTCATGAATATGCTCAAGTCACGACATCAAAAAAGTATTAGCAGAAGGGACAATATTATGAGCTACGATCAAGTGAGAGAATTTGCAGAACTGACCAGCGAGCAGGTTTTAACTGCGGTTGAAGGTAAGACTTTGATATGGCCGATTGGTGGTATTGAGCAGCATGGGCCTCATCTGCCGTTGAATGTGGATTCAGTAATCCCAGAAGCTTTCGCTCGCGTGCTGGCGGAGGATATTAATGGCTTCACCTTGCCGGTACAGCCGGTGTCTGCCAGATCATTGCCACAGAGTGGAGGTGGGCTTGAATTTCCTGGCACGATTTACTTGGATGGATCAACATTTACCGCTTATATCAACCGAACAATTAAGAGTTTGTGCTCATTACCCTTTAAACAACTGGTGATCATTAATGGTCATTTTGAGAATGAAGGTTTTATTTTCGAAGCGGTAGACGAATTACGGGCAGAAGGACATTTTAACGATCGATCCGTTATCGTATTTAGCTGGTGGAGTTTGGTATCTGATGATTGGACTCGTGAGCATTTAGTTGATTTTCCTGGTTGGCATGCTGAGCACGCAGGGTTAACAGAAACGAGTTTGATGTTGCATTTGCGTCCAGATTTAGTGAGAGCGGAGCGACCTGATCATGATAAACCTCCACGTGCCGGGATCTATCAAGTACCGATTAAAAAAGAATTTTCAACGAGAGGCGTTCTTTCTAAAACATCCGGTTCAAGTGCGGAAATAGGCGAACTCATTTTCGAGCATGTCAGACAGCAAATATTGGAACTTATTACTGAGGAGTAACCCGCTGAATATTGCTGCGCTTTTTTGGTTTTACCTTGGCTACTTGGAAAAGAGCTTACCATTTTCATTAATGGTGGGTCTTTTCCAGTAACAGCTGCATATATCATTGTTCAAATAATAACATTTGTTATTATATTTATCATAATAATGACTTTGTTTTTAGTATTATATGTTGTGTTTTGTGTTTTTTTTATTTGTTTTTGAATTTAAATTTTGTGTTTTTTTATTTACTAAAAAATGATGTTGATGTTATTATACTTTTAGTTAATATTTACGTGAGTTTATTTTTATAAAGGTTAATTATTAAAGAAGTTGTGTAAAAGCATTTCACTATTTGGAGAAATTGTTTATAGAGTGAAAAATTATTAATCTAAATAGTGAGTGGGGTTTAATTTTTATGTTGTTATGAAGAGCTCTTAATTCTTGCAGAACAAGGTGATATGCAAAGTAATTAATTGTTTATCAAACTGAGCTGAAGTTTTATTACATAAAATAGGCAGGTGTTTTTCTTTGAGTTAAATATGAACTGGTGCTTTAATAACTATGCCAACGTGAAATTAAGATTGTTTTAATGTTATTAATTTATTCATTAAATAAGTGGTTGTGTGCATTTAATGTAAATTTAACTGGTGCGTGGCTTTTTTATTTTATACGGAATTTATTCTTGGGTAATGTTTATTATATTGATTGGTTAATGGTCCATGAACAATAAATCTTCATCTTTATTATTTATCGTTTTAATGGCTTTTCTTTCTATGGGGGGGTTGGTTTCATCGGATATATTCCTACCCGCTTTGAGTAAAATGGGAAACTATTATCACGTTAGCGAATCTAGTATACAAAGTGCAATAGCTATATTTCTATTTGGTATAGCCTTTTCTCAACTTATTTATGGTCCATTAAGTGATTGTTTAGGAAGAAAAAAGGTTCTTATTTCTGGAATGATTATATGGTTGATTTCAACAATCGGTATTTTTTACAGTACGCATATTAATGAGTTGCTATTATTGCGTTTATTCCAGGGAGTTGGCGCTTGTGCTGGTATTACATTAAGTCGTGCCATTATTAATGATTTGATGGGGAAGGAAGAAGCAGCCAATTTGTATCTGATTATTTTCCCTTTTGTGGGAATGTCACCCGCTGTCGCACCAATGATCGGCGGTGTGTTAAGTGAGTATTATGGCTGGAAAGCCTGTTTTTTATTTCTTACTTTATTTATAACAGCCACGCTTATATTGTGCTTGCTAGTTCTGAAAGAATCACTGCCAGTGAAAAAACGCCAAAAATTGAGTGTTAAAAATTTATTGGTTAGTACTTACCAAGTGATAATAAATAAAGAGTTTCTTTACTATGCAGCAATACCTTGCTTCGCTTATACGGCATATTTTTCTTATTTGATTGAATCTCCATTTATTCTTACAGCTATGGGATTACCGGAAAAATATGTTGGTTACACCTATATAATGCTCTCTTTGAGTTATGTGTTGGGTAATCTTACTGCTAAGAAATTAAGTCGTCAGCAGGGCATGAGAAAGACGATTTCTCATGGCTATCTCATCTTTGCTGTTGGAGGTATTGCTTTCACGATACAAATGTTTTTTAGTTCCTACCCATTGATAACTTCTGTGCTAACAATATCAGTATTGACTTTCGGTAATGGTTTTTTGCTGCCACTTGGTACTGCATCGGCAATTGCCACTCATTCTCAAGCGGCTGGGACAGCTTCCGGCGTAATGGGAACATTGCAATTAGGTAGTGCAGGACTGGCGTCATTGCTTATTGGTTATATATCTCACCATGAACCTATTAAAGTGGCATCTATCATCACAGTTGTTTCCTTAGTCGGTAGCATTATTTATATAACGGGTAATAGAGGCAATAAAGAAATAAGTAAAAAACAAACAATAGAAACTAAAATAGGAATGAAAAATGGTTAATAATATAGATGTCACATTACGTGATGGTGGATACCTGAATAATTTTAATTTTACAACAGAATACGCTATAAAGCATGTTGAAGCGTTGACTAAAAGTGGCGTGGAATGGTTTGAAATCGGTTATCGCAATGGTTCTTTCAAACCTATCTCTAATATTGGCCTAACAGGTATGTCTCCGGATAGTTATATCCGAGATATTCATCAATCGGTACCTGAGGCAAAATTGGTAGTCATTGCCCATCCTCACAATATCAATGCTGATGATATCTATGCAATGAAGACGAATGGCGTTAGCTTGCTTAGGTTATGTATTAAAGCTGATAACCCGCAGCCATGTTTAGAGTTGTGCGAGATTGCTCGATCTACTGGAATGGCTGTGGGTATTAATTTTACACGAGTGAGTCAGCTCTCTATCAGTAAAATTATTGAAGTTGCCAAACAGTGTGAACAAGCTGGTGCTAATATTATTTACCTGGCGGATTCAAATGGTAGTTTGTTCCCTGAACAGGTAGCGCAGATGTTTTATAAATTAAAGTCTGCCACGCAATTGCAATTGGGATTCCATCCTCATGATAATCTGGGTCTTGCCACAGCGAACAGTATTGAAGCTATGAGAGCTGGAGCCAATTTTATTGATAGTTCTCTATCAGGGATGGGAAAAGGCGCCGGAAATCTCAATTTGGAAAGCTGGCTATCATTTCTCAATCTGAGCCAAAATAGTAAACAATATGACCTTGAACGAGTATTTAATCAACTCAATGAACTGCAATCCCATCATTTTTTTGCCGCCTCCAGGCGCGATCTTATCGATATAATGATGGGTATGTACAACTTGAGTGTGGAAAATAAAACAGCTCTCGAAGAAGGGTTACGAAATGGTATTAATTATGCGTTTCAGGTTGTTAAATCTTTGCGAGGAGCAACGGCATGACACGGCATAATAACCGTGCCGGATGTTTTAGTCTCGAAGCGGTAATTCTTGCACCTGTAATGCCGCGTTGGGATCATGGCGATTTTTGCACTCCATTGCGCATATTATTACAGAAAGTGGGATATCAGGTGTCTATTATTGATACATTATCCTTAATTAATTCATCTGATCCCGACTACGCTATTAATATTATTGAATCTGAACTCAATCAACGTTTTTCCCAGCCTTATTTGCTTATCGGTTTTGCGATGTCAGGTACTCTAGTGCAATTGCTTGCGTCGCGCCTGAAAAATCTCACGGGAGTAATCTCAGTGAGCGGTCCTGGATATGCTGATTCGTTGCTGACCAATAGGCTGGAACAATTAATAGCATTACTGAATAGAAATCAGCTAGATGAAGCGATTTCTGTGTTACATGACTTTGTTATTCCTGAAGGTGGGACTCCACTTCCTAAGGTGCCTGCGGTACCTGACCATTTAAGAAATACTGCTCGGGAACGCATGATAGTGGGATTTTCACTGTTGCTACAACTGGATGCCAGAACAATATTGTGCAATTACGAAGGAAAATTTCTGAGCATAGTTGGCGGATGTTCGCAATTAGCCACAGAATGTAATCAGGTGGTCAGCACTAATCCTACGCACTGTTTTGTTGTCGTGGATGGAGCAGGAATGCGGCCTTGGGAAGATAAGCCGTCATTTATTAACAATGTAATTAACGATTGGCTCAAAATCTTATGAATAAAAAAATTCTTGTATTGCCTGGGGATGGTATTGGTCAGGAAGTATGCGATGCTGCCCTTCCGGTTTTTCAGGCTTTAAATCTTCCTGTGACATTGGAAGTTGGGGATATTGGTTGGACTTGTTGGGAAAGAGAAGGTAACCCAGTACCTGCCAGTACTTGGGAAAAAATAGCTTCAGTAGATGCGGTGTTACTCGGCGCTATTACTAGTAAAGGTAAAGAAGAAGCACAACAAGCGTTGCCGCCGCATCTGCGTGGGAAAATGAGAAATTATGTGTCACCTGTTATCCAATTACGCCAGCGTTTGGGATTATATGCAAATATCCGACCAGTGCGTTATGTAGAAGGGGACCGTAAACCATTTCGCTGTTGTGTTATCAGGGAAAACACCGAAGGACTATATGCAGGGTTCGATTTTAAAGGAATTCCCGTGACTGCAACGACTTGGTTACAGCACCCAAATATAGATAAATATGGTCCTGAAGAAGCGGCATGGACAGTCCGTCTACAAACCCGTTTTGGTTTAGAACGTTTGTTTATCACTGCATTTGAATATGCAAAGGAAAATAACTACTCCCGTGTAACCTTCGCGGATAAACCAAATGTAATGCGGGAAAGTGGGCACTTTGCAAAAGGTATTTTCGATACCGTTGCGGCGCGTTACCCTAAAATAAAAGCGGATATCCACAATGTGGATGCAGTGGCTTTATGGATGGTAAAAAAACCGCATGAATTTGGTGTCATTGTCGCTGAGAATATGTTCGGTGATATCTTGTCTGATTTGGCAGCGGGCGTAATGGGAGGGCTTGGTTTAGCGCCTAGCGCTAATATTGGTAGTGATATTGCGTACTTTGAACCTGTACACGGTAGTGCGCCTGGTATGGCAGGTAAAAATAAAGCCAATCCGGCAGCGATGTTTTACACAATCGCATTACTACTGGAACATCTTGGCTTTGCTGATGCAGCACGGCAAATTAACTGTGCAGTAGATAATGTGATACGTGAAGGTCGAACTGTTACTTATGATCTGGGCGGTAGCGCAACAACCCAACAAATGGCTCGGGCTATTATTCGTGCTCTAAGTAAAAAATACACTAGCTATTCTGCATCGGTTATTACTGTTGGTGATGAACTCCTGAGTGGTAAATATCCTAATACTAATCTTCAGGATATTAGTGAATATCTCACGGAGCAGGGATATAAGGTGAAGCAACATCAGGTTTGTGCTGATGATATTAACCAGATTGCTACCGCAGTGGTTCGCAGGCTGGGGCAGGATACTCTCATTGTTGTGTGTGGTGGTCTTGGCCCGACACCGGATGATAAAACCCGTGAGGCGATAGCAAAAGCGGCAGGAAGCCCTCTGGAAATACGTGATAATGTCTGGGTGGAAGTACAGCAACAATTGGAAAAACTGGGAGTATATTGTGATCCCTCGAATCGATTCCAAGCCATGTTTCCGTCCGGAGCAAAGGTTATTCCCAATATTACAGGTACAGCACCTGGTTTCAGTCTTAATGTTGATGGTAGCAAAATAGTTGTGTTGCCAGGGCCTCCGTCCCAAATGCGGTTAATGTTGTCAGAGGAACATTCTATCCCTCCAGTAGCTGGCATGAGAGAGCTAAACTACCATTGGACACTCATCGGCGTTAGTGAAAGTCAAGTAGGTACGATGGTGAATGCATTCTTTGATGGTATTGAGTGTGATATTCACTATCTGTGGAAAGCGCCTTATGTAGTAGTACAAGTTATTACTCCTGCTGATTCCCCTCTTTCCGTACAGCAATTGGCTAACTTTGGCGCCATGTTTGAAAACAAATTGGTTAGTGATTGCCAGATGACTGCTATGGAAAAACTCAGTGAACAATACCGTATTAACTGGTTCACAGATGATGATGAATTAAATACATATCTACACACAACATATGCAGTAAATAGTCCTTCAAAATCTCTTTCGGTGAATATTACAGCGTTTCCTTCTATAAGCTCATTTTTGTCTGGTGAAGAAATGCTTGGGCAGATGACCCTGACGACCATAGATGATGAAGGACGACAATATTCGGTGGATTTTCCATGTAATAAATTGCTACTGCAACAATCTATACCAGAATATGCCGCCTGGAGTGTCCTGCGCGCACATGCATCCAAAGAGGAAATGTAATGCAAACTATACAAATTGATCAAATTAAAAAGCGTTTAATGGAACTTGATAGTGCGGCCATATCGGATGCAATGGATAGTCTGCATATTCCTGCTGGATTGGCTGGAATTGTGCCACGTAGTAATGTCGGGATTAAAATGGCGGGACCCGCTTTTACTGTGCGCTATGAACCTATCATTCCGGAACAGGGTAAGTTTCTTAATGCTGGAAATTACATTGATGAAGTACCTGCTGGATATGTAATAGTAGTTGATAATCAGGGGCGTACGGATTGTACCAGTTGGGGTAATATCTTAACTTTTAAGGCTGTACAAAAAGGAATCGCAGGTTCTGTGATTTATGGGTCAGCCAGAGACTTGTCTGAGGTTCGCAGATTGGAATATCCCTTATTCACGACGGGGGTTTATATGGTATCCGGAAAGAATCGTGCCAAGGTTGCTGCAAAACAATGCACTCTGGATATTGGCGGTGTAGCGATATCCCCAGGAGATTGGATTTTTGCTGATGATAATGGTGCGCTAGTCATCCCGCAGCAGCATTTGCTTACTGTTATTGAGCGTGCGGAAAATGTTGACAAAACTGAACAAGCTATTATTGAGGCTATAACTAATGGAGAAGATCTGGTTAACGCCCGTGAAAAACTGGGATATGCCGTACCTTGGAAAGCTGTTCAATGAGTCAGATATTTATAGAATACTGGGAGAAAAAACTTCGTTTTCTGGATGTACATTATCATGCCCGCCCCGATAGTTATATTCGGCGGTACAATGTACTTGAAGCTGGAAGGGAATACGCCCGACATGGTGGTGGAGTTGTACTTAAAAACCATCTGGGGAGTGTTACTGCTTTGTCGTCACTGGCTCAGGAGGCAGGGCTTCCGGTTTTTGGTTCGGTAGTATTGAACGCAACCGCTGGGGGGCTGGCAATTAACTCTGTTATCCAGTCACTGAGTCAGTACCAGTTCTGTAAAGCTCCGCGGCTGTTGGTTCATCTGCCAACTATTGTCCCGACAAGCCATAAAAGTGTAATGAAACGTGCTTGGGCAAATGCTTTCGCGCAAACTTTCGCACAGCAACCTTTATCTGTTGTTGATAGCAATGGGCGGTTGCATAACGAGATCCATGAGTTAATTAGTTTTGCGCAGCAGCATAATATTGTGTTGTCATCCGGCCATGCTTCACGTTATGAAGTTATGCAACTTATTGATGCGATTACTGCTGCGGGTGGTTGTAAGTTCATGCTGAACCAACCTGCCAGCCCTATGACAGGATTAAAAGCGAAAGATCTTAAAGCGCTGGGTGAGCATGAGTGGCTTTATGTGGAGCAAGCGGCATTAACTGTTTATCTTGGTTATCAGACAACTGAGGATTTTTTTGAAGTGTTATCGGAGGTGAGTAATGTTGTCTATAGCTCCGATCTTGGACAGCCAGTTCAGCCTGATGTTGAGCAATGGTTGAGCGATAGTGAACACTGGTTTAAAACCGCGGGCCTTGGTGAAAAACACATCCGAGATATCTCTTTACTGAATCCACTGCGGATGTTGGCTCCGGATTAGATATTAGGGATTGTTGACGTTTTATGAGGGGAATTTGAACAGCATGATGATTGGGTATAATTGCTTTTGCCAAAAACCAACCAAAGTCCGATACCACTGGCCCCCTGCCGCCCGGTTCTCCTCCTGACGATAGCTCCTTACCCGCTCGCTCCTCCCGAAGAGGGCGTGGCGGGGACCATTCCGCAACCCCTGGTCTATTCTTATCCAGCTATGAAGACTGGGTTATTCTCGGGCAGGAAGTGGCCTGACAGAACAGGGGTTAGATTATATCCGTAACAGTACCCGTGAGCTCCTTGCTCAGTTTGGGGCATGGTTCAATGAAACCGGCCAGTGGGTATGTAACGAGATTATTGATCCGATAACCCATCAGGTCAGCTACGCTTTTTCCTGGATCAGTGAACAAACAGGGAAAATCGTGACCTGGATGCAAATATTGAAAAAGGTGGGTGAAGGAATGCTGGAAGTGGTTGTGATTATTGCCGAAGTTGCTGTTGTTATCCTCGTCACCATTGCTGCTGCGCTGATTGAACTGGTGGACATTTTAGCTGCCGTCCTGGCAATATTGGCGAGTGTGACATTCGCCACCGCCTCATAATGAACGGAGAGAATATGGATACTTTTGATTATTTTTTCCAGCTAAAATCACAACTGATTGGTTTTAATTTTTCCTGCGTTTTTATAATGTGTAGGCCTTAAACTGTTATTAAAAGTCATTGTTTTAACTTATGGTTTTAGTCAGTATAAAGTTTTCATAGTTGTTTTACCACTTTTAATGCCTGCTTTTTATTGAGTTTAATCATTATCGGCTATCGTGTTTTACCTTTAACGAAAGTTAATTCATATCCACTTTTTATCTTTACTGACTCTGTTGTTCTATTTTTCCCTTTTTTCATTACCGTTATATCGTTTACGATAAGATTTACTGGTAATCCTGAGCGGTTTTCATTAGTCACCCCTTTTATTTGGTTTTCATAAATCAGTAAGTAAATGGCCTGATGAGATAAAAACATCCCTTGCTTTTATTGTGTTACTTTTAGGGTTTTCACCGTAAAATAATCGGCGAGAAAGCGCTTAAATACCCATTTTTTCGAAAATGTTATTTTACGTGCGGAT